>JABZHP010000065.1 GCA_015258785.1 Atopobium sp. | reverse complement strand
CAACGTGCCCGTTGCGCCGCCTTTGGGGTCAAATGCACCAAACACGCAGCGATCAATACGAGCATTGACCATCAATCCTGCACACATCAAGCAAGGTTCCAGCGTCACGTAAACCGTACAGCCCGAAAGCCTCCAGCGGCCAAGCTTTTTTGAAGCCTCTTGCATGGCGAGAAACTCAGCGTGTGCAGAAGGGTCGTTATCTATCTCACGGCGATTATGTGCAACGACAATAACCTCTCCGTCGCACACTACAACTGCGCCGATAGGCACTTCTCCTATCTGAGCTGCAAGTTCTGCCTGTTCAAGAGCAAGTTTCATGTACTTCTGATCAAGAGCAGTCTGTGGGGTCAAAGGCTCTTGTGCTTCGTCACTCATAGCTGCTCCTCTCTTGTCTGATTGTTGCCATGAATCTTACGCAGTTCTGACGCGAATCCGTCACGAACCTGACACAAACCAGTCACGAACCTGACGCTTATTTGTCTACTCTCAATTATGAAGCAAAACCGAACTTACCAAATCCCCTACTCGCAAAAAACTGAATTATGCGGTAGGATATTACCGCTTTGGAGAGGTGGCAGAGTGGTTGAATGCGGCGGTCTTGAAAACCGTTGAGCGGTGTCCCCGTTCCGAGGGTTCGAATCCCTCCCTCTCCGCCATTTTTGGCGGACCTCAACTTCACGTTTTACCTTCAGAACTTCCATTCTATTCCACGCTATTTCTAGCTCAACGTTCCTCTCGCCAGTGTGTGGACGAGCATTCCATTTACCAAAAGACTCGTTAGCAAGTTAAAAGCTTTAATTAAAAACGCCTTAGATTTTTACTTTTGGGTATAATTAACCTGTCCAAATGGATGGCTGACACAGGATTGTCAGTGATTGAAAGGATTTAGCATGATTATTGCCGCAGTTGTAGTTATTGTCCTTCTGGTTTTCTGGGCCATTAGCATTCACAACAACATCATTCGCGCAAGCAACAGGTGCGACAACGCTTGGGCAGCTATCGATACGCAGCTTCAGCGTCGTAACGATCTGATCCCTAACCTGGTCAACACCGTTAAGGGTTACGCAGCTCACGAGTCTAAGACTTTTGAGGCAGTTACTTCTGCTCGCGCTGCAGTCGCAAACGCTCGCACTCCTGAAGAGAAGATGCAGGCTTCCGGCACTCTTTCCAATGCTCTGACCAACCTGTTTGCTGTTGTTGAGAATTACCCAGAGCTCAAGGCTAACCAGAACTTCCTGGAGCTCCAGGCAGAGCTTACTGACACCGAGAACCGCCTCAGCTATGCTCGCTTGAGCTACAACGATGTTGTCATGAACTACAACAACATCATCGCTGTTTTCCCAAACAACCTTCTTGCTGGTGGACGTTCCCCACGTACAAGCTTCCAGGTTACCGACGAGTCCGCTCGTCAGGCACCAAACGTACAGTTCTAAGAGCTGTTTCGTTTACACTTTGTACCAGTACAGCCCGGTATCTGCATTCCCGTAGGTACCGGGCTTTTTGTGCACCACGTTACCTCGCGGATTGAGCTGGCTGTTCGCTGGCCGCGCACTGGTCGTGCGCTACTCGTACGCCTTTTGACCGTTATTCGCGTACTTCTCGTACGCCAGCTACAACCAAATCCGAGCAGCTAGATTATGTGAAGAGTCTTTACAGCCTCGCAGGAAAATCGTTAAAATAGTTACATCTGTGAATTGTCCTCGCAAGAGCAATTCACGTTCTATTGGATGAAGAGAAAGGTCAGCATGAAACCTCGACCTCACAGTCGCTGACCTCTTGCGGTGTGCCGATTTGCACCGTGAGGGGTGAAATCGCAATGCAGTCCCCGTGGCAAATACGCGGAGTTTCTCGCCAAAGCCACGCTTTAGTCTTCGGACGCATGTAAGGAGCACACATGATTTATCTTTCCCAGTTAATGGGTAATCCGGTTCTAGATTCAGAAGGCGAGAAGATCGGTTCTGTCTCCGACCTTGGAATTGCTACCGGAGAAGTTTTTCCTCGCATTACTTCCCTTGCTTTTATGGGCCCTGGCCGCACGCCAATGATGATTTCTTGGCGCAAGTATGTTGATACCTACGATGAGGACGTCATTAGGCTCAAGGTGCCTTCAACTGAGATTCGTTTCTCGTACCTGCAGCCTAACGAGGTTCTTCTCGCCAGAGATATTCTGAACAAGCAGATTGTTGATACGCGTGGCATTCGCGTCGTCCGCGTAAACGACCTCAAGCTTTCCGATACTAGCTCAACGCAGCTGCGTCTTCTGGGCGCAGAGGTTGGCGCACGCGGTCTGCTGCGCAGCCTTTCTCCCCAGCTAGAGCACCTGGTTACCCGCATTGCGCGCGCCATGGGTCACCCCATGCAGGAGCGCATCATTGCGTGGAGTTACATGGACCTGGTTGAGCGCGACCTCTCCAACGTTAAGCTCTCCGTTTCCCACAAGACGCTGGACGAGCTGCACCCTGCTGACGTCGCAGACATCATCGAGCGCCTGGACTCGCGCCTGCGTAGTCAGGTGTTTGCCCAGCTTGATGACGAGCAGCGAGCCGGCGCAATGGCAGAGTTCAACGACGACGCTATGGCAGTTGAGCTCATCGGCGGCCTGAACGAAAAAGAAGCATCTCGCATCCTGTCCGAGATGGACCCAGACGACGCAGCCGAGCTTGTCTCCGAGCTGAGCTACGACCGTGCCGAGAAACTCCTGCGCTTGATGGGCGTTAAGGAGCAGCGCGCAATTAGGCAGCTGCTGGGATACCGCGAGTACACCGCCGGCCGTATTATGACGTCCGAGGCGCTTTCTGTTCCTGAGGACCAGACCGTTGCCTACGCCATTGATCGCCTGCGTAACCTGGACGAGGACTTTGAGACCGTCCGTTACCTCTACCTTACTGATGAGGACGGCCGTCTGTCCGGAATTGTCACCCTGAACCGCCTGATTGTCTCCGAACCAGAAACTCGTCTGGAGGAGATTGCTAATAAGAACCTAGTCACCGCCTCGCCAGAGGACGATCAGGAAGACGTTGCTCGAAACATTGCAAAATACAACCTGCTAGCCATGCCTGTTGTTTCTGATGACAACCGCCTGCTGGGCATTGTTACCGTCGACGATGCTCTTGACGTTCTTGAAGAGGAACACGCCGAGGACCTGCAGATTGTTGGTGGCGGCAGGAGCGATTCCGACTCTGGCGACCGCGGCCGCAACATTATTTGGTTCCTCCACCGCAACCTCTGGCTCTTGTTCTGGGTTGCTTCCGTTGTGATTGCTGCCTTTGTAGGAACAGCCGCAACATCTAATCCAATCATGGGTATTTTCGCAGCTCTTTGCACTATTACCATGCCAATCTCACTGAACTTGAGCGAGAATACCGTCAATTACGTGACAAACTTCTTCCTCACAGACGATCCTGGCAGCGAGAAGTCTCCTTCTATCTTAGGCTTTGCCTTCCGCTCGCTTCTACTGGGTCTTCTGGTCAGCGGACTCATTTGCATCCTTGGTGCCGCAGCTCACGCCCTGCTAGAGGCTCTGTTCCATCCGTACGATCCAAATGCAGGCGCATTCTACGCCGCGCTCTTTGACCAGACTATTATTCAGATTTTTGGCGCAGCAGCTGGCTCTACGCTCATCTCCTTCCTGCTGACCCCAATTTTCTTGGCTGTACTTCGCCATCGTGAGGAGAAAAATCAGGAAACCTCAGGTCTCACGCTTACCCTGATTTCTATGAGCCTTTCGGTGGTGACATTCTTCGTCCTCTCTTACGCTCTCTCACTTGTGAGCGTGATGTAAATGTCGCAAGAGAACGCAGAGGTAAAAGACGCGGTTGCAGAGCAGGACGACGGAATCGTTGTCGAGCAGGGCAAACGCGCATCTAAAGAGAAGGCTCCGGTCAACAAAAACAGCATCAAGTACATCTTGATGGCAATGGGTCCCGGTCTTCTCGCCGCATTTGCTGGTAACGACGCCGGTGGCATTGCAACCTACTCCAGCGCGGGCGCTACCTTTGGCTACTCACAGCTGTGGACCGTGCCGCTTATGTGCTTCCTGCTGATTGTGGTTCAAGAAACCGCAGCTCGAATGGGCTGTGTCACCGGTAAAGGTATTGCATCGCTGGTGCGCGAGCGCTTTGGCATCCGCCTGTCCACACTGGCAATGGGCGCGCTGCTGCTCTCCAACATTGCTGTTACTTTCTCCGAATTCGCAGGTATTGCGTCCAGTATGGAGCTCTTTGGCATCCCAACGTACGTCTCGGTGCCTATCAGCGCCCTGATGGTGTGGCTCCTGACCGTTGGCGGATCGTACCGTCGCATCGAGAAGATTCTGCTGGCAATTAGCTGCATTTTTGTCACATACGTGGTGGCTGGCGTGCTTGCTCAACCAGACTGGGGCGAGGCTCTGCGCGTCACCATCATCCCTCAGCCTTCCGCCGAACCGTCATACATTTCTCTGTTGGTTGCAAATATTGGTACTACCATCAGTCCGTACATGATCTTCCTGGTTGCATCAAATGTTGTCGAGAAGAACCTTGATACCAGCGACATTCCTGCACAGCGTGCAGATAACGTTGCCGGCGCAATCCTGGCCGAGGTCATTACCTGGTTCATTATGCTAACCACCGGCGCCGTCCTCTTCCCTCGCGGAATCTCTGTTGACTCCGCTGCCGACGCTGCTCGTGCTCTTGAGCCACTTGCTGGTCAGTATGCAAGTACCCTCTTTGCATTGGGCATGGTTGGCGCATCCTTTCTTGCAGCGTGCGTCCTGCCAGGCATTACCGCAAGCGCTATCTGCGAGGCATTTGGCTGGGAGCGCGGAGCCGACCGTAGCTGGCAGGAAGCCCCCGTCTACCATGGCATTATTACAACCGTCCTGGTCATTTCTGCGCTGGTTGTTCTGATCCCAGGCATGAGCCTCTTTGGCATTATGATGGCCGCACAGGTCATCAATGGTATTCTGCTGCCAATTCTGCTTGTCTTTATGGTTATCATTGCGGCCGACAAACACATCATGGGCAAGTACGCCAACGGTCGCATCTGGAACGCGCTGACCTGGTTTACCATTATTACCGTCATCATCCTGACCATTGTGATGTTTATTCTGCAGGCCATGGGTTTGTAGCACTTGTAGTTCCACTGGCACGTGAGCTCCATGCATTGGCGAGCAACGTGTAATCACAGCACAAAAACAGGGCGAGAAGATCGATCTTCTCGCCCTTTGTTTTTATGCGTTTATCTGCGGCTTATTACTTGCTTGCCTTGTCAAACTCGTCCTTGAAGTCAGAGAACATCTTGCCCATGCGGCCAAGTTGCATACCAAAACCCTTAGCTGCCTTGTTAGCGGTGGCCTGCGTAGATGATTTGCTTGCAGGCTTAGCAGCTGTGCTCTTGTCAGCGGCTTTGTCCGAAGCGGCCTTTTCTGCAGCGGCGACCTGCTCCTCCGCAGATGGCTTCTCGAGGCGAACGTCCTCTGCAGCAACGGGAGCTGGGCGCTCGGAATCGTCTTCTGCATCGGGCTCGGTAGCGTCTTCGATAGCTCGCTTTGCCTTGGCCAGCGTCTTACCCAGGGCAAACGCGCCCTTCTCGGTAGCCTCTGCAACAGCTTTGCCAGCCTTAGCCGTGGCCTCGGAAGCTTTAGCGGCTGCCGCTGCGTAACCCTCGCCCGCCTTTGCCGCTAGACCACCGGTGAGCTGGGCATCTGCTGCCTCATCAGAGAGAACCATTGCGCCGTTGGAATAGCCAAGCAGCCACTCTGGCTTGATGGCAAAGGAGCCCACCAGCGCCTCTGATCCGGCGCCGTCACCTACAAAAAATGCCGAGACCACACCAGTGACCTGGTCAAACTCAGCGCCGCTTACGTAGCCCAAGCTCTTTCCACTCTTGGTGCGAGCCTCCATGCCATGCCACAAAATGCAGGTATCAAAATCCAAGTTAAGGCGCTTAATTGCCGCTTTATCAACGTTATTCTCGGGATCTTTTACGCAAAGGCCCTGCTCAATGGTCTCCAGCGACTCAAGCGTGACAAAAGCGTCGTCCTGCTTAATCATGCCAGCAATATCGGGCTTCTGAACCATCACACCCACTACCTGCGAAGGCTGGCCCTGTTTGAATGGCGCAAAAACCACGTTGTGAATCTTTCCCAACTTGGAAAAACGCTCTTCTCCTGCATGCTTACCCTTTGTAGCAGGCTTTTTGGGGAGAAGGACTTTTGCGCCAAGGAGCTCGGTTGTTTTCACGTGAAACCTCTCTATAAAAAACGGGACGTCATAAGGCGTCCCGTCACATTGCTTGTAAGTGAGGCTTATGCCTCCTGATAGCCCTCGCCAGCGTTCTCCTGCTCGTGGGACTCAACGTTCTCGATGCGAACAGCCTGAGCCTCAGCGGTTGTGGCGGTTGGCTCTGGAACAACAAAGGAGTCTGCAACAACATCAGCAGCATCTGCGACAGTGTTAGAAGCAGAGGTCACAGCGTTAGAAAGTGACTCACGG
>JABZHP010000064.1 GCA_015258785.1 Atopobium sp. | reverse complement strand
CAACAGGAGAGCTCATACGCTCAAAGGAAAGCTGACCAATCCTCATGCCAGGGTGCAAAATGATTGGAAGGTTAGCAACATTAGAAAGCTCCAGTGTGAGTTCTCCGTCCCAGCCTGGATCAACATAGCCTGCAGTTGAGTGAATCATAAGGCCCAGGCGTCCCAAGGTGGACTTACCTTCAAGCTTGCCAAGAATATCGTCAGGAATAGCAATGCGCTCAAGCGTAGTGCCAAGCGCAAACTGACCAGGATGAAGGACAAAAACCTCTCCTTCAGGAACATCAATTGACTCAGTAAGACCCTCTTGAGCTACAAGTGGATCAATTGAGGTGTGTGTAGAATTGCGGAAAATTCTAAAGTTTGAGCCAAGACATACGTCAACCGATGCAGGCTGCACATTCTGCTCACACAGAGGCTCAATAACGATACGACCAGCTGCAATCTCGGCTTTAATGTCGCAATCAGAAAGAACCACAACGTCCACCTTTCTTACGTCATACAAATGTATGGTCAGAAAAACTAGTTACCCATTTATATAAAATATCACGCCCTACACAATAATGTGCGGGGCGTGATATATAAAATTCGTAAATATGCAGGTTAGTCATGGTTCACCACAACTTCTCTGCATAAAAAACACGTTTATGCGCGTGAAGCTAACAACCGATAAGCGTCAAATGTTCGCTTTTTGACGCCGAACGGTAACTTACAGCATTGCAGGCTGAACGCGCTTTACACCAGGAACGTGCTCAATCAGGATACGCTCAATACCCTCAGACATATCATATGCAGACATTGGGCAGCCAGCGCAAGAACCAGTCATCTCAAGCGTTACGGTGCCGTCATCGCTTACATCAATAAGCTCAACGTCGCCGCCATCGGTCTGAAGGCTCTGACGAATAACATCAAGGGTTGCATTCAAAAGGTCACGATTAATGGCCATGTTTGCTCCTATTCAAACTCTTCAAGCGCGGATGCGCCCATAACTTACAACATGGGTATCCTACCCAAAATTCCAAACTTATTTCTGCACTATCCAATTGGCGAGAAAAGATGTCCAACTGAAGCATCTTTGAGACGTGCAGGCAATGTTGCACCCGACGCTGTCGCCGCAATCGCCGCAGCTACACGAGAGGTAGCCTCTCTTGTCTGCTCCGCGCTCAAAAGTGTTGCGTCCACCATAAAACGCTTCACACCAGCAGAAAGCATCTCAGCCATCTCTGGCACGCCGTCAAAGAGCTTGGGGCTCCAAATCTTGGAGCGACCATGTCTGTCAGTCCTTACGGGCATGTAATCGTTATCAATACCTCTAAGCGTATGCTCCTCAAGGCGCAGCTTACAGGCATCGCAATCGTGGATACACTTGCCCGTAGACATCAAAATACAATGCTCAGTGGTCATGGTACGAATACGGCCGCTGACCATATAACCCACAGGAATCGAGGCGTTTCTCGCCATATGACAGATCTCTTGGAGAGTAAGCTCGGAGTTGAGCCAGACGCCTTCTGCTCCCATGTCGGCAAGTGCCTGTAAGGCGTAATCGTTATGGACTGGAATGCACTCGCGCACCTCAGGGATGGCTCCTCGCTCAACGGCCAGCGCCAGCTCAGAGATGTTTCCCACAGCAATCGGCTTACCTGCAGCAACGTAGGGATCCAGTCGATTATGGTCAATCTCGCGACATACCTCATCAAGCCATGGGGTTACCTTGGCGAGAAGATCCTCTGGCCACGAAGTCTCTACGAGGGCGTCGGTTGTTGCGTACAGACGATCTGCCCCAGCCTTGAGCGCAACACGTGCCTGCTCTGGAGTTTCAACTAGAACACAGACCTCTGCCTGCGATGCATTTGCCTTTGCAGCCAACTCATCAAAGGCAAAAAGCTTCTCTTTGTCTTGGGCTTCTCGCTCCTTTTGATAGGCAAGACGGGAAAGCGGAGCAATCTTCTGCTCGCGGTTCTGGTACTCCTCAAGAAGCGCAGCCTCGAGCTGCTCACATGCCGCAGCGCGGACCTTGTGGACAGCACTAAAGCTCATGCCGCACGTATCGTCCATCTGGACGTCAAAGCTTACGGCCTCAAACGGCGAGGTTCCCATGCGTCCAACGTGCTCAATGAGCTCGTCAGAGGTTACCGCCTTAGTGCGGGCCTCCTCCACCACAAAGCCCTCAGCGGATGCGCTTGCAACGCCATCTGCCGTTGTAAGCACCACGGTGAAGGGCTGGCCAATGCGGGCAATAATAGCTACGTCAACAGCTCGTTTACGAGGATATTCCAGTGAAGAAATCTGCTCAGCAGCTACGCGCGCAGCTTCCGAGCGAATAATACGTACCGTAGATCCGGTCTGCATAACGCGAGAAGTGCGAACGGTAACTGTCTGACCAGGCTCAACATCAATAGGACAAAGAGCGGTCAGGAACTTGTCAGGCTCATCGAGCGGTCTGATTTCAAGCAAGTCATTCTTGCCAATAGGTGCGTGTGCAATAAGGTCAACATCTGCCTGCTTGTAGCGGCGCAGCTTAACACGGCCACCATTCAGACCACTCTTGCGCTCAAGAGCATCCTCAAGTGGGCGTCCGTCGGTGACCTCACCAACAATCTCACCGCGGTTATTGGAGCGCTCGTAGCTCATCATCTCGTTGCCAGCGGTACCATGCAGGTACGCGTTGGTCAGGCCACGGTTAAACGAGCGTTTAAGCAAGCGGTGGCGGCGTGCCACATCAGCCTGGTTGTCCACGCCCTTCTCGGCAGCATCAATTGCCTGACGATACGAAGACACCACCGAGTACACGTACTCGGGTGCCTTCATACGGCCCTCAATCTTAAGCGAGCCAACACCCGCCTCAATCATGTCAGGCACGTCATCAATAGTGCAGTAATCCTTAGGGCAGAGCAGTCTATCAATGCCACCCATCGAGACAACTTCATGCTTAGAATTGAGCAGCTCATACGGCAGGCGGCACGGCTGAGCACAGGCTCCACGGTTAGCAGAGCGATCTCCTCGCATAGATGACATGTGACAGATGCCCGAATAGCAGAAGCACAAGGCGCCGTGACCAAAACACTCCAGCTCAACGCCGAGCTTAGAAATGGTAGAAATCTCTTCTTTCGTAAGCTCTCTGGACAGTGTAACGCGACCCACACCAAGCTTTTTGCAGGCAGCAACACCACGTGTATCGTGGATATTTGCCTGCGTTGAAACGTGACATTCAATCTCTGGCCAGGTCTTTCTTACCTGAGCCATAAGACCCCAGTCTTGGATGATAAAGGCGTCTGCACCAAGAGTCCACGCGCGGCGAATCAGGCGCAATACACGCTGCATCTCGTCCCACTTAACAACAACGTTCACGGTGACATACACACGAGCACCAGCTAGATGAGCCTGTCTGCACGCACGCGCAAACGACTCGTCATCAAAGTTGTCCGCACCACGGCGAGCATTGAAGTTGTTACCCAGGCCGCAGTAAATAGCATCAGCACCACCAGCAAGAGCTGCGGTAAATGGCGCCGGACCTCCCGCTGGGGCGAGAAGTTCCATCTGTGTTGCGCGAGGAAGCGGCTGAGTTGAGAGCTCCTTGTCAGAAGCTTCCTCTGTCCACTCCGCCTCGTTCATGCGATTTAGCTCGTGAGCTGTGGATTCTCGCTCACGACGATTACGTTCGTTCATAGTACCTAACTTGCCTTCAGCGCTTGTTACTTCTTAAGTGAAGAAAGTGCTGGATGAATCTTATCTTTGTCGGAAAGAATAACCTTTGCTGAATCTAAGGTCTTCTCGCCAAGAAATGCTGGCCACTCAATGCCAAGCTCTGGATCATTCCACATGATGCCACCCTCATCGCCTGGATGATAGATGTCATCGCACTTGTAGCAGAACTCAGCGGTCTCTGAGAGGACCAAAAAGCCGTGGGCAAAGCCGCGAGGAACAAAGAACTGCCTGCGGTTCTCAGCGGACAGGACAACGCCTTCCCACTGACCCCAAGTTGGACTTCCCTCTCGCAGGTCAACAGCAACGTCAAAGACAGTGCCAGAGATTACACGCACAAGCTTTGCCTGAGGATGCTCAATCTGGAAGTGAAGGCCGCGGAGCACGCCCTGAACGGATGAGGACTGATTATCCTGTACAAAAGAAGCATCAATGCCGCCTGCAACAAAGTTTTCTTCACGATAGGTCTCCATAAAGCCACCACGCGCATCACCGTACAGCTTTACGTCCACAACCTTTACACCTTCAATCGAGGTGTCATAAAACGTAAAATTGCCCGATTGAATAGGGTTTTTAAGCTCTTTTGGAAACTCCATAGCGTTCACCTTTCGATTTCTTTAGGTAATCTACTATATACGAGTCAAGTTTAATTCGGCTTTTGAGCTATGATATTCATGCAGTTAACGTGTAATTTGCAATTCAAAGGATGCTTGTGAGAATTCTTGCAGTCGTTCCCGCTTACAACGAAGAAGCCTGCATTGCTTCAACTATTACAGAGTTGTGCCAGGTAGCTCCTCAAGTTGATTACATCATAATCAACGATGGCTCCGCTGACCGCACACTGGATATCTGTAAAGAGCGTGGATTTAACTACCTCAATTTGCCAGTTAACGGAGGCCTTTCCGCAGGCTTTAGAGCTGGTATGCGCTATGCCAAAGAACATGGTTATGACGCTGTGGTGCAGTTTGACTCCGATGGTCAACATAGACCTGAGTACATTGCTCCTATGGCGCAAGCAATGGTAAACGAGGGAGCAAACATTGTTATTGCTTCCCGCTTTGTCACCAAGCCGCGCGGAAATTCTCCCCGAGAGATTGGCTCCAAGCTTATTTCTTGGCTTATCAAAACAAGCACTGGTCAGACTATCACTGACCCTACGTCAGGCATGCGTATGTACGACCGCGGCCTTATTGAGACGTATGCGCGCTCCTTTGACTTCTCCCCCGAGCCAGACACTATCTCGTTGCTGATGCGCCGCGGTGCAAAGGTTGTTGAGATTGAAACCGAAATGCGTGAGCGTCAAGGCGGCGAGTCCTACTTGAGCTTCTATAACTCAATTATGTACATGGCTCGCACGTGCCTCTCGCTTTTGCTCTTCCAGTGGTTTAGATAAGGTGACACCATGACTTTAGTTCTAAGAATTCTGCTGCTTATTGGCGCCCTATTTGCCATGGGCATTGTCATCAATAGCGTCCGCAAATCAAAGATTCGTATTTCCGACTCAGTCTATTGGGTTGTTTCTGCAGGAATCCTTGTTTTGTTTGCGCTCATCCCTCAGCTTGCCTATTTCTTCTCGGGCCTGTTTGGCTTTATGAGCCCTGCAAACTTTGTCCTGATGCTGGTTATTGTGATGATTCTCATCAGGCTCTTCCATCAATCTTGTGCAATCTCCAAGCTCACCTATAAGGTTGAGCAGCTTTCAGCTGAGCTTGCTCTGCGTGACAAAGATGCACGAGACGAGAAAAACCTTGATTTTGTAACTGATCTTAACCAGCGTACGCGCGTATAAACGACGCGTCGATCCTCTGGCAGCATGTTCATCTACCTGTGTTTTATTTAAAAAGTCCGCTTACGCAGCGGACTTTTTCTTTTGGTCTTTAAATCCCAAGAAGCAAAAAATGCCAAATACCAGAGCGAGAATTGCAAGCGAGGCATCGTATAGAATGCAAGCTCCCATAATGCCAAAGCTGCCTACAAACCATCCTCCTGTAAGCGCGGCAAAACCTGCACCTGCAGCGTAGCTCGCAAACACGGCAACCTGCTTACGCATGGTTACTACGGCGTAGTACAAAATAACTGTGAGGGCATTGAGAAGACCGCCAAAAAGCAGCAGCAAAAGCTCCAGCTTATACGGTTCAAAATCAAGACCATAGAGAAGTCCAAGAACTGGAGCGCCTAGCGGCCAAGCCAGCGCCATAGAAACAACAGTAGCTAAAGCAACTACGGCAAAACCCTTAAGAATCAGGCCCACAAACTGCTTGTCTTGCTGATTATTCCAATATTCAGCCATCTGGGTAAGTAGTGGCTTAAAGACAAAGTTACTTAAAAGATTGATAACCATAGCAGGCATGGCTAATGCCGTAAAGAACGTAAGAAGCGCCTGATCGCTCAAAGCGCCCAGTGCATAGCGAGGAGCGCCAACAACGTATGTCAGCAAGAATGAGCCAGCAAATAATGGAGCGGTGGTAACCAACAGCTTTGTAATTTGCTTAACGTTAAAGGTAGGCTTAAGCGTTGCCATCTGCTTAGTGGGAGGAACAACAAGCGTAACCATAACCACTAACGATGCAACAAAAGAAAGAGCCGCACCAACAAGCAAGTTCTTTGTAAGAAGCACGCCTACTGCAAAGCCAACAACGGTTGCAAGCACGCGATAAAAGAACGCTCTGCCGGCAATATCTAAACGACCATGTTGTTGGAACATGCCGTGGAAAACGTCTTCTACAACATCAAATAAACGAAGCGAAGCGATGAGGGCATATAACACTCCCTCGTAGCTCAATCCCTGGGACTGCAGGGTAAAAATAATAATTCCCGCAATCATCAAACCAGTTGTGA
>JABZHP010000063.1 GCA_015258785.1 Atopobium sp. | reverse complement strand
TATTTGTTCCGCTTGCTGCCGATCGAGCAACGATGACAACAACCAGCAGGACACCAACAGGAATATCCAGGTACTGTGGGCTTACCTTGAAGCACAGTGGCAAGCCGAAGCGCAAGAATGCAATAACAAACGAAGCAAGTGCGGTACCAACAATGGAGCCCTTACCACCAGTGGAAAGCGTGCCGCCCAAAACAACTGCGGTGATGATGTCCATGGTGAGGTCGGCACCAAGATCGGACTTAGCGGTACCAAGGTAAGCGGTCAGAACAACACCTGCAATAACAGCGGAAACTGCGGTGAGCATGTAGGTGGACATGATGACTGCTCGGCTGTTAATGCCAGAGAACTCAGCTGCGCTCTGGTTAACGCCAACGAGGGTAACGCGGCGACCATACTTAGTCTTGTGCAGCAGAATGAATGCGATAACCAGCATCAGGATGTAGATAAGTAGCTGGAATGGAATGACGCCAAAGAGCTGGAAGTTAGATACAAACTTGAAGTCCTCGGGGAAACCGCCAATTCCCTGGTAGCTCTCGGTCTTGGAGAGCGTGGAGATGAGCAGGGCCAGACCGGAGTACAGGAAGCTGCCGCCCAGGGTAACAACCATTGCTTGCACTCGGCAGTACGCAATCAAGAAGCCCGAAAGCGCGCCGCATGCAACAACCAGGACAAAGGCAACGCCCACAGCGCCCCAGATAGGAAGGCCAAAGTCCTGCCAGCCAACGCCGATGGTAATGGACGTTAGACCAACCAGAGATGCAACCTGGATGTCGATGCCGCCGGTAACCATAACAAGCGTTACAAAAAGCGAGATCATAAATACAGGCAGGTTGTCGTTAATGCTGGTAAACAGCAGTGCTGGACGCAGGAACTTACCGTTTGCAGCACCAAAAATCACAAATTCAAGCACAAGCAGACCGATGAGGATCATGTTCCAGCTTGTCTGACCCTTGGACAAAAATCCCTTAAGTGTCTTCATCATTAGCGAACACCGCCCTTCTTACCCAAAGGGCTCATTGCTTCCTCACCAAAGTCTGCAATCTGCTCTGCAAGAACCTCAGAAGTTGCCTTTGGAGAAACACGTGCGTTCAGACGAGCATGCCTGTTCTGAACAATGGAACGGTGCTGAAGCAGGGCGTCCACAACAACAATGACAATCAGAATAACGCCGGTAATTGCGTTGTCGTAATTTGACGAGAAGCCCATGAAGACCAACAGGTAGCTGATGGATGCCATGATGACGGAACCAACAGCTGCACCAAGGACGGAGCCAACGCCACCAAGCAGGCTAACACCGCCAAGAACGCAGGCTGCGATAGCCTTCATCTCGTAGCCGTTGCCGCTCATTGGGGTAACAAAGCCAATACGGCTGCAGAAGATGATGCCGCCGATAGCTGCCATAACGCCGCAGATGACGTATGCCAGAATCTTGGTCTGAAGAGCTGGAATACCAACCAGAGTTGCGCCGTTAGCGTTATCGCCAACTGCTGCAAACCAGCGACCACGACGGGTCTGGGTCAGTGCAAAGTGAATCAGAATGACCAGTGCAATAACTGCGCAGTAGTACACCGTGAAGTCGCCAATACCGGTTACTGCCGAGAAGTCCTTGAACTCCTTAGGAAGGTTCTCAACCCACTGACCATTGGTGTACACGTAAACGATACCGCGCAGAACACCGTTGGTACCCAGGGTAAAGATGAGCGATGGAGCCTTCATAACGGCAACGCCCCAGGCGTTTACCAGGCCAATTGCTACACCAATAAGAATACCTACCAGGCAAGCAACAGGAAGTGGAGTTCCATCTCTCAGCATGCTGCCAACTACCACAGCAACAAGACCCAGGTTGGAACCTACAGAAACGTCAATCTCACCAATGAACAGAGTGAAAGCCACGCCAACAGCGACCAATGTGTAGACAACGGACGTGTTAAAGCAGGCAGCAATTGTTGCTGGCGTCAAGAATGCAGGATTCATTGCACCAACAATAATAAAGAGAGCAATCAGGAATGCGAGGCTGCTCAGTCCCCTAGCCTTGAGAAGGCGCTTTACAAGATCCATACGTCACCTCCTACAATCCAAATGCAGCGGACATGAGGTTGTCCTGCGTAATTTCTTCTTTTTTGAACTCGTGATTAATGCGTCCCTGGTACATGGTGAACGCACGGTCAGCAAGCTCAATAATCTCTTCCATATCAGAAGAAATCAGAAGAATAGAAACACCTTGCTTACGGAGCTCCTGCAAAACGGCGTACACATCGCCACGAGCAGCAGCGTCAATACCACGGGTTGGCTCGTCCAAAATAACAACCTTTGGAGCAACCGAGAATGCGCGGCCAATAACAATCTTCTGCTGGTTACCACCAGAGAGGCCGCCTACCTCCTGATCAAGGCCTGTGACCTTGGTACGGAAGTTATCAACGTAGTTCTGAGAAACCCTATCTTCTTCTTTGCGGTTAAGCAGCAGCTTACCCAGGGAAGAGTTAGCAAGCAGAGAGCTTGTGGTGTTCTCGGCAACGTCACGGATTCTAAACAGACCGTCGTTAAAGCGGTCCTCTGGAACATAGCTCAGACCTGCAGCAATAACGTCTTTGGTGGACTTACCAGTGATGTCTTTACCATCGACAAATACCTTGCCGCCCAATACCTTATCCATACCGTAAATGGTGGTAGCCATCTCTGATCTACCTGCACCAACGATACCTGCAAGACCAACAATCTCGCCTGGATAAATGTTGAGGTTTACGTCAGCAAAGCCATAGCCGGTGAACTCAGCAAGCTCAAAAATAGGCTCTGCGTCGTAATCAATGTTTGCACTCTCGGCAATTTCTTTTTTAATCTCTGCTGCGTCTGGTGGAAGAAGTCCGCGTACAAGATCTTCTCGCGTGAAGTCCTCTACCTTGCCGCGCATAGCCATAACGCCGTCGCGCAGAATACCGATGCTGGTAGAAATCTCAAAGACCTCTGCCAGGCGGTGCGTGATGTAGATAATGCCAATGTTCTTCTGCTTGAGCTCCTGGACTACCTTGAAGAGGCTCTGTACCTCGTCAAAGGTAAGTGCGGAAGTTGGCTCGTCCAGAATAAGAATCTCGGAGTGGCGCATAAGACCGCGGAGAATCTCAACCATGCCCTGCTCAGCAATGGAAAGCGTCATTGCCTTGCGATCCAGGTCAAGCTCCCAGCCAATCTCTTTCATAGTATCTTCGAGCATCTTGTTGAGCTCGGCTTTTGGAGCCTCAAAGCCAATGGTGATGTTCTCTCTAACGGTCATGTTAGGAAACAGCATTGGCTCCTGAGGAACCATATAGATACTGTGTGCAAGTGCAGCCTTAGGGTTGGAGATATCAACCTTTTGACGATCGATAGAAATTTCTCCCTCATCGGCAGAGTAAATACCCATGATGATCTTCATGAGGGTAGATTTACCGGAACCGTTGCCACCAATAAGAGAGATGACCTCTCCTGGCGCCAAATCTAAGTTAATGCCTTTTAATACCTCGTTGGAACCAAATGACTTCTTGATTCCGCGGACGGAAAGAAGTGTGTCGCACTGCTCACACGCATCTTTTCCTTCAGGCGACTTTGGGTCAGTGGCATCGATATCGATGTCAAAAGTTTCACCCATAGTACCTCCTACCAAAATAAAACAAACGGCCGTACAAAATCTCACACTTTGAAGATATCTATAAATAGGCATTCTTCAAAGCACCGTCACGGCAAACGGTATTATTACTGCCGTGAATGGTATTTTTGATTGTATCATGAACAATAGTCCGCAATACCTCTATACGCAATTATGGTATTTGTAGTATATCTTCCTGTTAATAGGGAGAATAATTACTATAATGAAGTCTAGTATGTTAGATACAAATGTTTTATCATTAAACAAAAGTATCAACTGGAGGACGGATGGACGAGCAGACATATGCACTAGCCACCAAGGCTGCATGGTATTACTACATGGAAGATAACACCCAGGCTCAGATTGCTGAGGTCATGGGCGTTTCTCGTGCAAAAGTTATTCGTCTGCTTGAGGAAGCTCGCGCTCAGGGAATTGTTCAATTCAGCTTCAGAAAGAACGATAGCCAGCGCGTTTCCGCAGAACAGCTCCTTATTGACCGCTTTGGCCTCAAGGACGCTTTTGTGGTCCCAACTCCCCTGGACAGCTCTGCTATTAACCAATCTATTGCTCAGGGCGCAGCTCACTACGTCTCCGATCACCTGCGCGAGGACGGCTACCTCAACATTGGCTACGGCGACACCGTCAGCCGCATGCTGGGTTTTCTTGCCAAGAACCGCGAAGAGTCACTCAACGTTGTAAGCCTTACGGGCGGCGTGAGCTACTACCTGCCATCCGTTGGCACCACCGCCTACTCCATGCACCTGTTCCTGACACCGTCTCCACTTGTTGTGTCTTCTCGCCAAGTGCGCGATGCACTTCTTGACGAGAAAAGCCTGCAAGACGTGTCCACTATGACGGAATATGCAGACATGAGTGTGGTCGGCATCGGCGCCGCAGTTGAGGGCGCTACCGTTTTGCGCAATGGCATCCTTAACGAGGGCGAACTAACCGTGCTTAAGATGCAAGGAGCCGTCGGTGACGTTTTGAATCACTTTATGGATAAAGACGGCAATCTTATTCAGACAGAAATTGAAGATCGCGTCATTAGTACCGATCTGGACAAGCTTCGCCAGCTCAAGAACGTTGTTGGCGTTGCTGGTGGCAAAGATAAAGTTACGGCAATTAAGGCAGTGCTTAACGGCGGCTATCTGAACGTGCTGATCACGGATTCAGACACCGCTGCTGAGCTGCTTCTTTCGTAAACAAGGAGGATCTGATGAGCAAGTATCTTCTTGCACTAGACGCGGGAACAGGAAGTATTCGCGCCGTTCTCTTTAGTGTTGACGGTGAGCAGGTTGGGGTTACTCAGCGCGAGTGGGAGCACCATGAGGACCCTCGTTGGCCTGGCAGCATGGACTTTGATTGGGTTGCTGACTGGCAGCTTGCCCTGGACTGCATCAAAGAGGTTCTGGCAAAGACCTCCATTGATCCTAAAGAAATCGCTGGTATTTCCACCACCTGCATGCGCGAGGGCATCCTCTTGTATGACCAGGACGGCAATGAGATTTGGGCGTGCGCTAACGTTGACGCTCGAAGCGTTGACGAGGTCAAGCAGCTCATTGATATGGATCCAGAGCTTGAAAAGAAGATTTACCAGAAGAGTGGTCAGACCTATGCACTAGGCGCTCTACCTCGTCTTCTTTGGGTTAAGAACAAGATGCCAGAAATCTACAACAAGGCAGCCAAGATTGGCATGTTCAACGACTGGCTTGCTTACAAGCTCACCGGTATTCTTGCGGTTGAGCCATCAAACGGCAGTACCACCGGCATCATGAGCCTGGAAGAGCGCGCCTGGGATCCAGAGATTGCAAAGGAGTGCGGTCTTCGCGATGACCTGTTTGGCCAGGTTATCGAGTGCGGAGAAGTTCTTGGCGCTGTAACTGCAAACGCTGCAGCAGAGACCGGCCTTGCTGAAGGTACGCCTGTTGTTGTTGGCGGCGGCGATTGCCAGCTGGGCATGATTGGCGTTGGCGCTTGCGAACCTGGTCAGGCTGGCGTTTTTGGTGGTAGCTTCTGGCAGTACGAGTTCAACACCGATAAGAGCACTCCAGACCCAGATTATCGCGTCCGTGTAAACTGCCACGCTATTCCACAGATTTGGCAGTACGAGGCTCTGGCATTCAAGCCTGGTCTGGTTATGCGTTGGTATCGTGACGGCTTCTGCCAGGCAGAGAAGGCTGAGGCAAAAGAGCGTGGCATTGACGTGTACGACGTCATGAACGAGCACGCCGCAGAGATTCCTGCAGGTAGCCACGGTATGCTCTGCTGCTTCAGTGATGTTATGAACTACATCCACTGGACTCACGCAAGCCCAACGTTCACCAACTTTGAGCTTGATCCAGAGCGTTTCAACAAGTACACCTTCTATCGCGCAATTTTGGAGAACACCGCCCTTCTCGTCCGTGGCCACATTGACCTGGTCAAAGAGGCTACCGGCAATGAGCCAGACGAGCTCATCTTTGCAGGCGGCGCTTCCAAGAGCCCTCTTTGGGCACAGATTGTTGCCGACGTTACCGGCAAGAACGTTCGCATTCCAGAGGTCAAAGAGGCAACTGCTCTGGGCGCCGCTGTTCTAGCAGGCTACGGTGTGGGCATCTACCCAAGCATCGCTGAGGGTGCAAAGCGCGTTGTTAAATGGGATAAGACATTCTCCCCTAACCCCGACAACAAGGCTGTTTACGACCAGCTGTATGTCCAGTGGAAGGATGTTTACAAGAGTCAGCTTGAGCTTGCAGAAGAGGGCAAGGTCAAGAGCATGTGGAGAGCACCTGGTCTGTAAGCACCGGGAGCACACCACGCTGCGCCGCAGATACGCGTGGCACACAAGAAGAACGTTTGGTCGCAGTACAAGTTGCGCCTGAAAGGAAAGCAAGATGTTTATTGTCAACGAGAACGATTTTGAGTATAGGTGCGGAGATCACGGCCCTAAGTACCTGATGAAGGGTCCTCGCATGAAC
>JABZHP010000062.1 GCA_015258785.1 Atopobium sp. | reverse complement strand
GTGTGGGATTGCGGTACCCATGCGGTCGGCGTCAGGATCAGTTGCAACCAAAAGGTTTGGCTTTACCTTATCCGCAAGCTTGAGGCCCAGCTCAAGTGCCTCACGGAACTCTGGATTTGGATAGGAGCATGTGGGGAAGTTTCCATCTGGCTCTGCCTGCTCTGGAACAACGTCAACGTCATTGACGCCAATCTCCTTGAGGATGCGCGTGACACACTCCATACCTGTACCGTTGAGCGGCGTGTATACAACCTTGTAGCCGTCGGCAGCCTTAAATCCTGGAATAGAAACGCGCTTGATAGCCTCGATGAAGTTGTCCAGCACCTCTTCTGGAGTCCAGACAATCAGGCCCTTCTCCAGGCCTTCTTCAAAGTCCATAGGCTTGACGTCAAAAGGATTGACGCGTGCGATGTTTGCAGAAATCTCTGCTGCAGCCTCGTCAGTAATCTGACCACCGTTATCGTTGTAAACCTTGTAGCCGTTGTAAGGCGCAGGGTTGTGACTTGCGGTAAGCACGATACCTGCGGAAGTCTTGAGGTAGCGGACGGCAAACGAGAGCGTTGGGACAGGCTCAATGCGTGGGTAGACGTATACACGGATGCCATTAGCTGCCAAAACACCAGCTGCAACCTTCTGGAAGTCCTCACCCTTGAGGCGAGAATCTCTTGCAAGAGCTACGGTAGGATTTTGATAGTGAGCATTGAGGTAATCCGCAAGACCCTGGGTTGCCTGAGCAACAACGTAGACATTCATGCGGTTGGTGCCAACGCCAATGGTGCCACGAAGACCAGCGGTACCAAATGCAAGTGAGCGATAAAATGCATCGTAGAGCTTATCTTCTGCTTCTGGTTTTACAAGCTCTCCGAGCTCTTTTACCAGGTCTTCTTCGGTGACGTTTGCACGCCAGGACTCAAATGTTTCCATAACTTTTGCATCCATAATGACTCCCAAACCTCAAACAGCTCTCTGTATTTCTTAGTAAAAGATACTATGCGTATTTTAAGCGAAAAATAACAGATGATTTGGGACATTATGTATGAACTTCCGCTCTTCGGTGAGTGGAGGGTGGTGCGGGCTGCAGACGCGCTGCTCACAGCCACGCAAGGCCGAGAGGCGCCTCCGGGAAACACGCGTGGCCGAGCACCCACGGGTTCTTGATGTATTTTCTTTTCCCCAACCATTTATCGAGAAAAACATGGGAAAATGTTGCACTAGTATGTATTCAATTCCTACGGGCGAAAGGTGTCCCGATGTCTCAAGAACTTGAGTTCTTTACAACGTGTCCAAAAGGCTTTGAGAAGCTTCTTGCACAGGAGCTAGACGGCCTGCGCATCAAAAAGGTGCGCCCTCTTGGCGGACAGGTTGCGTTTTACGGCTCACTTGCCGATGCTTACCGCGTCTGCTTATGGTCTCGCCTCACGTCTCGCGTCATTTTGGTGCTTGATCGCGTTGGCGCTGCAACTTCAGACGCTCTCTACGAAGACCTCTCCCACATTGCTTGGGAAGACCATATTGGTCCGCATGCCACCATTGCAGTCAGCGCTCACGGCACAAATGACCAGCTCAGAAACACCAACTTCATTGCTGTCAGAACAAAAGACGCTATTGTAGACCGACTTGCAGCAAAGCGCGGAAGCCGTCCTATGGTCAACACGCTTGCACCTGACGTAACTATTGTCGTGCGCGTCTCACGCAACCGTGCCACGGTTGGCATTGACCTTGCTGGTGAGGCTCTCTTTAAGCGCAGTCTGACTGGCGGTCGAGGGCCGGCGCGTGAGTTTGCGCCGCTCAGGCTGGACTACGCTGCTGCCCTTCTGTACCTGCAGGCGCAAACTGCTGCGAGTGCACCGGGTTTCTCGCCAGACGCGCCGCTGCCGGCGTTGCTGTTCCCAGGAGCAGGCGCGCTTGCACAGGAGGCAGCGGGCATGGCGCTGGACGTGGCGCCGGGCATTCTGCGCGCTCGCTGGGGCATGACGGGTTGGGCTGGCCACGACGACGATGCCTGGCAGGATTTGCTGGCCGAGGCCGATGAACGTGCCGAGAAGGGCCAAGAGCGCCAGGTCACACTCTATGCAGCGGACCCTCGCCCAAAGGCCAAGGAGGCTGTGCTTTATACACTTCGTGCAGGCGGTCTCAAGGCTGACGTGCAGTTCTTGCCTGCATCTGAACTCCTCAAGCACGCAGAGCACTTCACAGGCATTGTTGCCGACCTCTCGTGGACCAAAGAAGAGCCTACACTTCAGGGCTCTGCTTACTCCACGCTTGGACTTTTTGTGGGACAGGCAAGCACGCTTCTTACCAGCGATACAAATACCGATACGGTGCTCAGAGCAACTCCATCTCAGACACTTTCTGTCTACGTGGGCAACTCCATTGCCACCATGCGCTCCTACCCTGCCGCAATCGCAGAGGAAGCAGGTGGCGGAGAAGCTGATGTCACTGCACCTGCAAGCAACTCCGAGCTTATCTCGGTTCCTGCAGGTCCCACTGTCATGGTTAACAACCAGCCGGTAAGCGTGCTGGTTCCTGCATCAGATCAATTTGCCGCACGCCTTGCTAAGGTGGCCAAGCAACGCGCTAAGTGGGCTCGTAAAAATGACGTCTCGTGTTACCGCGTCTATGACGCTGACCTGCCCGATTACGCCGTCAGCATTGACATCTACAAGGGTGCCACAAAGCCAACTACCTGGCTGCAAATCTCTGAGTACGCTGCATCTAAAGAGATTGATCCAGACCTTGCAAAGCGTCGCCTCCTAGACGTCCTAGCTTTGGCCCCTCGCATTCTAGGCGTACCCAGTTCAAACGTAAATCTACGAACAAGAACGCGTGCGAAGGGTGGCTCTCAATACTCTGACGAGGGCAGCGCTGTAGACAACTCCAGAAAAGAAATGCTGCTTATTGACGAAGGCGGTTTGCTCTTTGAGGTCAACTTTGCCTCAAGGCTTGACTGTGGCATCTTCCTAGATCACCGCGACACACGCGCAGAGATTCGTGAACTCATGAAAAGCGCCGGACCTGCTAAGAGCTTCCTCAATCTCTTTGCCTATACAGGTACTGCTACCTGCTACGCGGCAGATGGTGGCGCGCTTCACTCCACAACCGTTGACCTCTCCAAGCCTTCGCTTGAGTGGGCAAAACGCAACATGAAGCGCAACGGTTTTGACGGCGAGGAGCACGAGTTTGTCCAGGCAGACGTCCTATCTTGGATTACCGAGATGCGTCACACCAAAAATCGCTGGAATGCCATCTTCTGCGACGTTCCCACCTTCTCTAACTCGTCTCGCATGAGGCAAAGCTCGTTTGATGTCCAGAGAGATCACGCTGAGCTCATCATTGGCATTTCTCGCCTTCTGACTCGCGGCGGCGTTGCTATTTTCTCATGTAACCTGCGCACCTTTAAACCAGATGTCGAGAAGATCCAGCGAGCTGGCGTCGACATTGAAGACATAACAAGTGAAACTATTCCAGAGGACTTCTCAAGAAATCAGAAGATCCATCATGCATATAAAATCTCGAGAAAACCGCGGGAAAATGAGTAAATTTTCCGCTTGCAGACAAAATAAGTACGTTTGTATATTCGTCTAGTTATAACTAGGTATATGGACTAACATATGATGACGAACTGTACTAATCATCTATTGAGAGGATTAATGGATGAATACAAGTAAAGCTGCATTTCATGCGCTTTTCTCTAAGGACAAAGCCAAGAAATCAACTGGCATTCCTCTAAGTGCTGGCATGGTACTTGTTACCCTTGGCATCGTCTACGGTGACATTGGCACTTCTCCAATGTACACCATGAAGGCAATTATCGCTGGTAATGGTGGACTTCTTACCATGAGCACCGATGTTGTTTTGGGTGCTCTGTCCCTTATTATCTGGACGCTGACACTCATTACAACCGTTAAATACGTCATGGTTGCAATGAAGGCAGACAACCACAATGAGGGCGGAATCTTTGCGCTCTACAGTTTGGTTAAAAAGTGCGCCAAATGGCTGATTATTCCTGCCATGATTGGTGGCGCAGCTCTTCTTGCTGACGGTATTTTGACCCCAGCTGTTACAGTAACCACCGCTATTGAGGGTTTGCGTACTATTCCTGCAGCTCATGCTATTATTGGTGATAATCAGCACATTGTTGTCATGATTACCATTGCCATTCTCTGCACCCTCTTTGCCTTACAGAAGGCAGGTACTTCTACCATTGGTAAGGCCTTTGGCCCTGTCATGACGCTTTGGTTCTTGTTCTTGGGTGCCATGGGTGTTATGAACATGTTTGCTGACATTAGCGTTGTTCGAGCTCTTAACCCAGTCCGCGGCATTCTGTTCCTCTTTGATGGCAAACTCAATGCAGCTGGCCTCATGGTTTTAGGTAGTGTCTTCCTTTGTACCACTGGTGCAGAGGCACTTTATTCTGACATGGGCCACGTTGGCAAGAGTAACATTTACGTAAGCTGGCCTTTTGTTAAGGTCTGCTTGATTCTGAACTACCTTGGACAAGGCGCGTGGATCATCACTAACCACACCAACGAGAGCTTCAACGCAATCAAAGACCTCAATCCTTTCTTTGAAATGCTTCCTGGTCAGCTTAGACCATTTGCCGTTATTCTCTCTGCGCTTGCTGCAATTATTGCCTCTCAGGCACTGATTACTGGCTCTTACTCCATTGTCTCTGAGGCAATTAAACTTGATCTTATGCCTCACATTAAGATTAACTACCCCTCCACAACAAAGGGCCAGATTTACATTCCACTTGTAAACAACATCATGTGGGTTGGCTGCATTGGCGTTGTACTTCTCTTCCAGAGCTCTGAGCACATGGAAGCAGCGTACGGTCTTGCAATTACCGTTACCATGCTCATGACTTCAATCTTGCTCTACACCTACCTGGCTGTTATCAGAAAGCGCCTATGGGCGGCCATTCCATTCATTCTTTTCTTTGGTGCTATCGAGGCTATGTTCTTCTTCTCAAGCCTTACCAAGTTCTTCCACGGCGGCTACTTTACCGTTCTTATGGCTACCGCAATCTTTGTTGTCATGTTTGTCTGGCGCCGCGGTACCGCTGTCGAGAGGACGCAGAGCGTTTATCTCCCCGTAGATAAATACATTGACCAGCTCCGTAGCTTGAGCCACGATGCGGACTATTCAACTCTCGCTGATAACCTGGTTTTTCTTACTAATGATTCATCCTTTGACAAGCTGGATCGAGACATCCTCTATTCCATCTTGGATAAGCGTCCAAAGCGTGCTAAGGCTTACTACTTCATTAACATCTCGCTGACAGACGATCCAAATACCCGTGAGTTTATCGTCAATGACTTTGGTACAGACTTCCTGTTCAAGATTACCCTGCGTCTTGGCTTTAGGGTAAACCAGCGTATTAACACCTATCTGTATCAGATTGTTGGTGACCTGATTAAGAACAATCAGCTTGCTCCACAGAATCACAAGTATTCCATTTACAAGGAGCACTCCGAGATTGGTGACTTTAGATTCTGTCTGCTACGTAAGGTACTAGCTCCAGAGACTGACATCAACGGTTTTGATGCTCGTTGCCTTGAGCTTAAGTACTTTATTCGTCGCATCTGCGGATCTCCTGCTCGTTGGTATGGTCTTGAGAACTCCAACATTGTCTTTGAGTACGTTCCTCTGTTCTCCAAGGTTAAGCGCGGGCAGAAGCTTACTCGTATCACGCTTGATGACGCAGCTCAGACGGGTTCTATGCCACTTGTCGAGGCTCCTATGAAAGAGCGTATTGCAGAGATTGAAGAAGATGAGGATATCTTTGCAGAAGCGCTGCACAAGGAGCGCGTTGAAAACGCAGCTACTGTTGCAGACTACGTTGGTGGCGATACCGCTAGCTTCCGTCCTCTTAAGCTTGATGAAGAAGAGGTTGATGAAGATGTCTTTGAGGAGCAGCAGGACAGTAATCACTAATCTAGTGCCTAGTACTTTCTACTAGTTACAACAAAAGCCGGCAGATTGTATCTGTCGGCTTTTTCTTTAAACAATATGTCTCAAGCAAAACTCTGAGATGTTACTCTCCCAGCGCCCACGTTAGGAATCGCGAGAAACCCGCCTCGTCGTTAGTCAAGGTGATATAGGTTGCTGCCTCAAAATCCTCACGACGAGCGTTAGCAACTGCAGTACCCATTCCAGCTGCAGAAAGCATTGCAACATCATTGAGCGAGTCACCAAAAGCTGCAGCGTTCTCTGTGGAGATACCAAGATAATTGCAGAGCCATTGAAGTGCAGCGCCCTTTGAGGTGCCGTCGGCCAAGATTTCCATTCCCATACTCATGGAAGCCGTGCCACTCAATCCTTTTACCGAAGCAACAGCATCTGCTACAAGTGCCTGGTACTTCTCGCCTTCTGCAACTGACCAGTAGGAACCAAGACGCTCAATAGTAGTTACGCTGTCAATAAACTCCTCAACGCTTTGGTCAAAGGGAGTGCGTGAGCGCTGCATAAACGCTGCATGATCTGTAGGAATACCAAGCTGAGTAATCAGATTATGCCTTGACCGCTCCTGGTAAACGCCACCATCAGCAAAAATATCAAAAGTTACAGGATAATCCTTAAGCTTTTGATACAACTCAAGTGCCTGCTCCTTGGTAACGGTAGACTCGTGAAGTATCGTCTGGGTAGAAAGGTCTCTAA
>JABZHP010000061.1 GCA_015258785.1 Atopobium sp. | reverse complement strand
GCTCAATAGGTTGATGAAGCTCTGCCTGAGGAACACTTACCGCAAGCGCATGGGCTTCACCGCGCATAACAGCCCAAAGCGCAAACTGCGTGATGGCTCGTGCCTTCCATCCTGTATATCCATACACATCCTTTTCTTGGGACGCGGTAGCTCCGTGATAGATGATGTAATCAATAGCTCGAAGCTGTTCATTTGTATACGTTCCACCGCGAGTACCGTTGACTGCGGTGAGCTTTGTATAAGACTGCGGGTCAACTACACTTCCCGTTGCTCCTGGCCATGCACCATAGTGGTTAAATTCGTCTCCACAGTAGAGATAGGTACCGTCACTAGCGGTCCACATGGGAATTTGCTGTCCACCAGGAAAATCTTCTCTTTGTGCAACGGTAAATGAGGGCTCTTGTGCAAAAGCAAGCCTATGAGCAGGCTTTAGGAAAAAATGGCTGAGGAGAAGGGCTCCAAGTAACAGAGGGATAAACCAGAAGTGAAAGACAGAAGAAGAAGTTTGTCTTCGTGTAGCTGTTTCCTTCTTAGGTTTTGAGGATTTTGTGATAAACATGCGTGCCTCCAAACTGAAAAATCAGAGGTAGATTGCGTATATGGAGATATTTAGTAATGCATAAATGTGAGCTTTTGTTGCAACATATAGACAATTAGTGTTAACGTATTCAGTAATCAGTAACACTTACTAATTAATGAGGTTATCGTGCGTTACAGCAAGCAACGTGAGGCAATTCGTACTTATATGGAAGGTCGCCATGACCATCCAACAGCAGATAGTGTGTATGCAGCAGTAAGAGAGGAGTTACCAAACATCTCTCTTGGAACTGTTTACCGTAACCTTATGCAGCTTGTTGACGCAGGCGAGCTCCAGGTTGTTAATACCGGCGATAATATCTCTCGTTTTGATCCAACTACAACCGAGCATGCACACTTCCAGTGTCATGAGTGTGGCCGTGTCTTTGATGTTGATGGACCAGTTCTAAGGGACCTTACCAGCCTCACCAAGGATTCTTGCGGCGAGATTGACTCTTACGCTCTGTGCTTTACGGGTATTTGTAACGAGTGCCTAGCTAAGAACCCAGCGCTCCATCACAGCGTTAACTAATGTGTTGCAACAAAACAGCTTTCTTTAGGACCGGTGCTTCACCGGTCTTTTTCTTTATGGAGGGGCCTCAGGTTTGCGAGAAAACCTGTCTGCTAGACGTGCCCGCAGACCCGCATGTCCTACAGAAGGGAAGCTGCTTGGCATGACGGGGTCTCCGCCAAGCAGCTTTGCCCGAGGAAGGCGGAGTTGTCGGGTGGAGAGCAGGCGCCTATAAGAGGTGGGATAGTGGTGTGCGGGGGTTTCTCGCCAGAAGTACTTTTGCATAGCGCTCCTTTCGTTGGAGAGCATGCTAAAGAGTGACTTTGCGCCTATTCTGACCAGCGCCTGTCCAGTTTCTGACGGAGAAAATTTGTGTAGGCGCATATTTGTTGTATATGCGCAGCTAGGTAGAAAACAACTCATCAAACTTTTATCTAGTTGCCAAGCAAGCGATTAAAAGGAAAAAAATACTGTGATAAAATCTACACAATTGCGGGTATCGCCAAGTGGTAAGGCAATGGCTTCCCAAGCCATCATCCGCGGGTTCGAATCCCGTTGCCCGCTCCAAAGACATACAAGAGCCCTTCGGGGCTCTTTTTATGGACAAGATTGAAATTTGGCGTTGTGAAGAAGGTTGTTCGGGTAGAAGTTGAGCGGAAATATTTTGGATATATCTTTGATAGAGCGTGCTTAAGTACTCGAATTACGCGGATCGATGGTTGAAGGGAACAACATGGCACAAATTCCTATGACAGATCAAGAGGTAAAGATTGCCCTCGATGCGCTGTCTGATCAGATTGATAAATACGCAGAGCTTCTTGTTAAGAAGGGATGCGCAATTTCTGAGGGAAGTCAGCTGGTAATTAACGCTTCAATTGAGATTGCTGATTTTGCCCGTAGGGTTCAGCGAGCAGCTTATGCGGCTGGCGCAGAATTTGTCACAGTTATTTGGGGCGATCAAGAGTCCTCAAGAATTATGTACGAAAACGTTGACCTGGCGCGTCTCTCTAAGACACCAAGCTGGAAGATTGAACAGCTTAACTCCCTTGCAGAGCAGGGTGCAGCATTTTTGTTCCTCTCGTCTGATGACCCAAATGGTCTAAAGGGAATTGATCCAGAAAAGCCAGCTGCTGTTTCTCGCGCAAGAAACTTAGAGTGTGATGTCTTTAGAAACGGTATGGACTTTGGTAAAAACGTTTGGTGTATTGCTGGTGTTCCTGCAGCTGAATGGGCAAAGGTAATTTTCCCAGAGCTTTCTGAGGCTGAGGCAATCTACAGGCTTTGGATTGCAATTTTGGACGTTGCTCATGCAAGCGGAGAAGACCCTCAGAGTGCTTGGGAGACCCACAATGCAACATTTGAGAAGACCAAGCGCTTCATGAATTCTCACCAGTTTGAAGAGCTTCGCTATGAATCTTCAAATGGAACTGATCTGACTATTGGTATGAACCCAGGGCATCTTTGGGAGGGCGGCGCTGGAAAGACTCAGGATGGAACGTTGTTCTTCCCTAACATTCCTACTGAGGAAGTCTTTACCACGCCAAACTATCGCAAGGTAAACGGCACTGTTCACTCTGCGTTGCCTCTGATTCATGCCGGCCAGATTGTTAAAAATTTCTGGTTTACCTTCAAAGACGGCGAGGTTGTTGACTACGGCGCTGAGCAGGGCAAAGACGTTCTGACTTCTATTGTTTCTCAAAAGGGCGGTAAGTACCTGGGAGAATGCGCTTTAATCTCTAAGAACACGCCTATTCGCCAGAGCGGCATTCTGTTCTACGATACCCTGTATGACGAGAATGCTAGCTGCCATTTAGCACTTGGAATGGGCTTCCCAGAGTGCCTGAAGGGCGGCCTTGAGATGAGCCCAGATGAGCTCTTGGCCCACGGTGTTAATCAGAGCACTACACACGTTGATTTTATGATTGGTGCAGACGATTTGAACATTTGGGGAATTTCTGCCGATGGAAAAGAAACACCAATTTTCGTAAATGGACAATGGGCATGGGAGTAAACTGCTACACTATCCTAGTTGCGTGGTAAAATTGCCACGCCCGATAATGGGCCGTTAGCTCAGTTGGTAGAGCAGGGGACTTTTAATCCCAAGGTCTAGGGTTCGAACCCCTAACGGCCCACCAGGTAATTCAAAGGTCGGGTACCATAGTGGTACTCGACCTTTTCTTTTACGAGCAGAAGGAGTCTCATCGTGGTAGATCGCTACACCGGCAAAGAAATGGGCCACATCTTTTCTTTGGAGAACAAGTACGCCGTTTGGCAGGAGATTGAAGTCCTTGCGTGCGAAGCACAGGCTGAGCTTGGTGTTATTGGCATTTCTCGCGAAGAGGCAGCTTGGATTCGTGAGCACGCTGCGTTTAATCGCGCTGAGGTAGACGAGATTGAGGCCGTTACCAACCACGACGTCATTGCCTTCCTGACCAATATGGGCTCCTACATCGATGCCAAGGTTCCAGAGGGTGAGCTCAAGCCAAGTCGCTGGGTTCACTACGGTATGACCTCAACAGACCTAGGCGATACCGCCCTTTGCTATCAGCTCACCCAGGCATGTGATTTGCTCATTGCTGCAGTTCGTCGTTGCGCTGCTATCTGCAAGCGTCGTGCTTTTGAGGAGCGTGACACTCTGTGCGTCGGCCGCACTCACGGCATTCATGCTGAGCCTATGACCTTTGGCATGAAATTTGGTAGCTGGGCCTGGGAGTTTAAGCGCGACCTTGACCGCTTGAAGGACGCTCGTAAAAACGTCGCGTATGGTGCTATTTCTGGTGCTGTTGGAACTTACTCTTCCATTGATCCTTTTGTTGAGGAGTACGTTTGCGAGAAACTCGGTCTTGTCCACGATCCACTTTCAACCCAGGTAATTTCTCGCGACCACCACGCTTACCTTGCTGGTGTTCTGGCAACCGTTGCCGCTACCTGCGAGCGTATTGCAACTGAGATGCGTGCGCTGCAGAAGACCGATACCCTCGAGGCTGAGGAGCCATTCCGCAAGGGCCAGAAGGGCTCTTCCGCTATGCCTCACAAGCGCAACCCCATTACTGCCGAGAAGATCTGTGGTTTGTCCCGCGTAGTTAAGGCCAATGCACAGGTTGCTTTTGATAACGTTGCTCTTTGGCACGAGCGTGATATCAGCCACTCTTCCGCTGAGCGCGTTGCCCAGGCAGACAGCTTTATTGCTCTTGACCACATGCTGTCAAAGCTTGAGTTCCTGCTTGATGGCATGGTCCTGTATCCAGAGCAGATGATGGCCAACCTCAATAAGACCCGTGGCATGCTCTTCTCGTCAAAGGTTCTTCTTGCCCTGGTCAACACTGGTATTACTCGTGAAGAGGCATACAAGATTGTCCAGTCCAATGCTATGAAGGTTTGGGCAGATATTCAGCAGTGCAAGGAAGGACCATCCTACCAGGAGCTTCTTGAGGCAGACCCAGCCTGTACGCTGAGCCATGAGGAGCTTGAGAAAATCTTTGATCCTCGCGCATTCCTTACCCGTTCAAACGTTTTGTTTGACCGTCTTGAGCATCTTGAATTGGACTAAATCGTGTCACTGTTTGGGAACATTTCTCGTCGAAACTTCTTTAAGACGGGAGCGGCTGGTGTCGTAGTTGCGGGCGCAATTAGCATCGCGGCTGGCTGCTCTCATCAAGAAGGCTCGGGAGATGCAGGAAAACCGCTGGTACTTGACGAGTCTTCTGGCACAAATGTGCTGGACTCCTATAGCTCGACGGAGTATTCTGCCCAACCTAGCCAGACCTGGAATCTTCCTTTGGGAAGCGTGTTGCATCCAGCCGATGGAAATTGGATTCCCGTCACCACGGCCGGAGCGTCTGCTACGCCAATGGTAAAGGGCTCTGCTCTTTCGCTGACGTCTGGCCAGGTTGTTGACGTTGTTCCTGCGGCTCAGATGAACAATACCACCGCCGTAATTTACGACGTTCGCTGCTCCGACTCCGTTTATGCATGGGTTGAGGTGGACACCACAACCTTTGACTGGGAGCTTCTTGCCGCACCATTTTCTGACGGCAAGCTTACTGGAGATGCAAAGGTCCTCTACAAGGCCGATAAAAACTGGGATCCGGCTCCGTTTGCCTGCGGAGACGATAAGGTGGTTTGGCTAGTCCAACCAGCTTCTTCTGGCGAGAAAACCCGTGAATCTTCGCACTGCTACGTGTGGCGTGTGGGGGATTCTGAGGGAACGGATGCCGTTGAATCTCCAGGTAGATTTGCTACTGCACCGTCTATCTCAAAGGGCGTAGTTACCCTCACTCCTCGAGTTCGCGCCTCCGAAGGCACCTACTATGGCGTTACAGCATATCTGCTGGGAGACAACCTTAAAACCAAGGTTGACCAGCTTGTTATGCCTCAATCCGTCAAACCTTTTGCAGCAAGTCGCGTAGACGATAAGTTCATTGTGTCAGTTGAAGCAAGTTATGACTCGGGCGGTCTGTTGGGCAAGATGGGAACATACATCCTGCCTGCTTCAGGCGAAAACCCTTACGTCATAGAGCGTGAACCTTATGCAATATCGGCAGGTAAAGGTAGCCTTTACATAGTTAAGAGCCGCGCCTCTTACGTGCTTGTTGATCCGCAAAATCAAACGGCAAACTGGCTCTATTCAATGGATAGAAGCGTTGATTACGGAGAGTTTCCTGCTCGAGAAGGCAACTGTGATTCTTTTGTAACCTACTCAACTGTTAAGGATCCTACCAGCGGATATCCGGCTTCCGTGACAGTTCGTGTTTTTTCTTTGTAGATTATTTGTAGGTATAGAGATAGAATGAATACAAATAATTAATGAATAATCGTAATGTGCCATACGCACATACATGCAGGGCAAAAGAAAAGGGGAGACAATGGCTTCCGACGAGAAGAAAATTCTGATTGTCGAAGATGAGAAAGTCATCCGTGACGCCGTCTCAGCATATCTTGAGCGCGAAAATTACGTTGTTAAGGGCGTTGGCGACGGTCAAAGTGCAGTTGAAGAGTTTGAAAAGCACGCATTTGACCTGGTGATTCTCGATCTTATGCTCCCAAAACTTTCTGGAGAGCGCGTTTGCCGTGCAATTAGAGATACCTCTAACGTGCCTATCATTATGCTTACCGCAAAAGGTGAGGTGGAAGACAGAATTATTGGTCTTGAGCTTGGTGCTGATGACTATCTTGTTAAGCCTTTCTCGCCACGTGAGCTGGTGGCACGCGTCCGCGCGCTGTTCCGCCGTACGTATTCTGAGCCAGATACTGCTGTTGACGTGCTTGATTACGGCACCCTTACTATTGATATTTCTGGTCATAAGATTCTCATCAACAACGAGGAAGTTGACCTGACCGCTTCAGAGTTTAAGCTGCTCACCCCCCTTGCTCGCTATCCTGGCCGCGTGTACACACGTATGGAGCTTGTCGAGAAGGTCCTGGGTTATGATTTTGAGGGCTATGAGCGCACTATTGATTCGCATGTCAAGAACTTGCGCGCAAAGCTCGGCGATGATCCTCGTAATCCTCGCTGGCTGTTCACCGTTCACGGTGTTGGCTATCGCTTTGAGGCTGGCAACGCTAGCCATGAGTCCTAAGCTTTAGAGCTTTGGCGCTCTTCAAGAAACATCACTCAAATTCTCTTAAGAACCCTCCGGAAACTGAGGGTTCTTATAAAACTATTAAGCCCGACCCCGTTGG
>JABZHP010000060.1 GCA_015258785.1 Atopobium sp. | reverse complement strand
GCACATACGTAATGCCCAGCTCCGCAAGCTCGTCAAACTTCTGAACGCCAAGTTTGGAAAGAGTAGCAGGAGAAACATCTGCAATAAGGTTAATCTCCGCCTTCCTGCAAAGTTCCAAGAGCTTACGAGCCTCGGTGCGATAATCAATCCCCTCTTCCTCTGGAATCTGGAGAGAAGTAAAGGCGTAGTGGCATCCGGCTGCCTGCGCTTTTGCTACAACCTCAGCATTAGCTTCATATCCACTGGCAAAATACAGTGAAATTCCGGTGCGCATAAATCCTCCAAGCAATTGCAAACGCTTCTAAAAGACGGGTTTCTCGTCAGGCGAGAAGACCGACGGGCATCCGGTCGGGCGCCAGTCGAGTGCCAGTCGAGTGCCGGGCGAGAAAAAATCCCTCTTCCTAGGATACCTAAGAAGAGGGATAAACGTTTCTAGAACGTGCGGTTTTTACTCGCCGAAGACGTCGTTAATACGATCCTCGTCAACGCCGAAGAACCAAGTAAGTGCAAAGCCTGCAGCGTAAGCAAGAAGCATTGCAAGCAGGTAGAAGACCTGGTTACCAGGCTGGACAATCAGCAAACCAAAGAGGCCGGAGACGCCCTGGGAAACGGTACCAAGGTGGAAGAGGTAAGCAATTACGGAGCCAACACCGGAGCCAAGGCATGCGGTGATGAATGGCTTACCAAGAGGCAGGGTAACTGCGTACATAAGAGGCTCGCCAATGCCGAGCATACCAACTGGGATGGACTCGGTCAGGTACTTCTTGACGCGCTTGTTCTTGGTCTTGAAGAGGATTGCAAGACCAGCACCAACCTGGCCGCCGCCTGCCATCATCAGCAGAGGAAGCAGGTAGTTGATACCCTGAGTTGGACCCTCTGGGTTGTTAAGCATAACGTGGATTGGGGTAAGTGCCTGATGAAGACCAACGGAAACCAGTGGCAGGAAGGTAGAACCAAGCAGGTAAGCACCAAAGACGCCAAGCTTGTCATAGAAGAACTGAAGGACAAAGAAGATTGCCTGAGTGAGCCATGCGCCTGCAGGCTGAAGAATCAGGACAGAACCAATAACACCGATGATAACGGTGCAAAGTGGAGTCAGGAAGGTGTCGAGAACGCTTGGCATAACCTTGTGCAGGTTCTTCTCCAGGAATGCGAAGAAGATTGCGCAGATGATTGCACCAATCATGCCGCCTGCTGCTGCGTTGAACAGATCAGAAGAAGCGACGATAAATGCGCCCTCCTTGAAAGCAACAGTTGGGAGGCTGAATGGAAGGTGAACCAGACGAGTTGCAACGCCATCAACAGTCTTGGAAGCAAGAAGAGGCATACCAGCGTTAGCAATGGAGAGTGCACCAGCCATAGCACCAAGAACGCGAGAACCGCCAAACTCCTTGGCAGCGTTCTCGCCAGCAAGAACTGGCAGGTAAGCGAAAAGTGCCCAGCCCATGGTCCAGATAGCTGCGAACCACCACTCGTTAGCATAAGCCTTACCAGTGGAGAAGTTGATAACGTTGATGATACCGTTGATCAGACCTGCAGAAATGATGCCAGGAAGCAGTGGAACAAAGATGTTAGCAATCTTCTTGAGGAAGCGCTGAACAGGCTTGTTCTCGTACTTAGCCTTCTGAGCTGCCTTGTTGTCCTTAGCTGCGGAAACAACGTCGTCCTCAGATGCGTCACCAGCAGCAACGCCGGTAAGCTTGGAGAACTCAACAATAACCTTGTTGACAACGCCAGGACCAAGAACAACCTCAAGGTACTCTGCATCCTCGACCAGACCCATGACACCGTCGATAGCCTTAATGGCCTCGGAGTCAACCTTTGAAGGATCTGCGGTCTTAATGCGGAGCCTGGTCATGCAGACCATGTTGCTCTGAACATTTTCTTTGCCACCGACGGCAGCAAGAATCTGTTCTGAAAGCTTGGTGTAATCCATACTTTCCTTCTTTCTCTCGTTGCGATGTTGCAACAAATACTTATCAAGAATACATAAAAAATGAACTTATCGGTACAAGAATCCATACCTGTGGTTCATTGTTTCATGTTTTGACCTAATTTGAACGCCCCGTTACTGCAGGTAAATTGAGCGTTTTTCAAAACTTACCCTACGCTTACGCGTCATGCTGATACCACTGACCGATGCAGTTGAAACAAAATGCTCACGCGTGTGTCATTTGTTACAACTGTAATTACTACAGTGCACCTCTGACATGACCATGAGCTGCCTCGAGCTTAGCTTTTGCCTCTTCAACAGGCATCTGAGTCAGCAACATAACAATAGCAAGCTTTGCATTACCGTCAGCCTGCTCAAGCGCCTGAGCTGCCTCTTCGCGAGTGCAACCAGTTGCTGCCATGGTGATGTTTTGCGCACGAACAACCAGCTTTTTATTGGTCTGCTGCACGTCAACCATAAGATTCTGATATGCCTTGCCCACACCAACCATAGAACCGGTTGAAATCATGTTCAGAATCATCTTCTGAGCAGTACCAGACTTAAGGCGCGTGGAACCCGTGAGAACCTCAGGGCCACAGGAAGGTTCAATAGCAAGCTCTGCCTCTTTACCCACTTCAGAACCCTTATTGCAGGCAATAGCAACAGTCTTGCAGCCCAAAGAACGAGCATAGCGCAGGCCGCCAATAACGTAAGGTGTGCGACCACTAGCTGCAATTCCAATAGCAATGTCGTTCTTGTTCAGGCCAATCTTCTTGAACTCTTCTTCGCAAAGCTCAAGAGAATCTTCCGCGCCTTCAACTGCACGTACAAAGGCCTTCTCGCCACCGGCGATAAGACCAACAACCACGTCAGGAGAAACGCCAAAAGTAGGCGGACACTCAACCGCGTCTAAAACACCCAGACGGCCTGAGGTTCCAGCGCCAAAATAGACAATTCTGCCGCCAGCTTCTAGCGAGGAAACTGCCCACTCGATTGCCTGTGCTACCTGGGGAAGAACCTCTTTGACACCAGCTACCACGTTGAGGTCTTCCTGGTTCATAACGCTGACCAGCTCAAGCGGGGTCATCTGATCCAGGTCCATGGTGTTGGGGTTTCTTGTTTCGGTGACAAGTTTTGTTAAATCAATCACGTTTTCACCTTCTGTGTTGTGATTTTTACGCAATATTACGCAATAACATCGTTGGCTGTACCAGGCAAATCTTGGTCAGAAGAAGGCGTGGCAACACGTTCAGCTGAATCTAACTTGCCAATATAGTTTGTCGAGAAACGCTTAACGCTCTTCTCGTAATTTCTATTTACATAGGCTGCAAAGAGCGCATCTACAACGTTGAGCTGGGCAATTCTTGAAGACATGGCGCCACTTCTCATGATGTGCTCTGTTTCTGCAACGCCCAAAACGTAATCGGAGCGGTGAATCAATTCCGAATCAATGCCACCACGGGTAATGGCAACCACCTTGGCGCCATTTGCCTTTGCAATCCAGGCACACTCAATGGCTTCTCGCGTAAGGCCTGAGTAGCTGATTACAATGGCAAGATCTTCTCGCCCCATGTTTTTTGCGTAAAGCATCTGAGAGTGGTAATCATCGCTCAAATTGCAGTTGATGTTGAGACGCATAAGCTTGAGCTGCAGATCTCTTGCAACCAGGAGCGAAGCTCCCATGCCAAAGAGGCAGATGGAATGGGCTTGCATCATAAGTGAAACAACTGAGTCAACAACCTGAGCGTCAAGCAACTGCCTGGTAAGCTCCAACGAAGAAATGTTTTTTGCGGTGACTTTTTCGATGATCACATCAGTGGTGTCACCTGCGATAACGCCACCAACAGCAATATCGTTGCTTTTGTTGCTTACGGCCAACTCGTAAATGAGCGCCTGCTGGAACTCTTTATAGCCGCCGCAGCCAAGCTTCTTGCAAAGCCTGACAACCGTCGATGCAGACGTATACGTTTGAGCTGCTAGTTTATGGATTGATTGACCAACTGCCGCCTCTGGATCCGACAGAATATAGTCGACAATATCGCGTTCAGCTGAACTAGCATTCTTGCGATACTCTTCCAGACGTAGACGAACACCTCTCACGCAATCACCTCCGGCCGTCCAGTTGACTAAAACGTTTGACTATATTGTTTCACGATGCCATAAAAATTTCATCTGTAAAGTAGGCAGTGCCGTAAACGGTAGTATTGTATGCGCAAGTGTAAGCGCGCTCCCTGTGCGTTGCATGCGCAACTGCTCATGTTTTCCCAGCATAATGCGGGGACAATTGACGCAAAATCTAAGCCTTATGTTAGGTACGTTACTATCACTTCATAAAAATTTTTACTACCGATTAGACATTTGACCACGTAAAACCTGATTAAAATATTTCATCTTTGCCTAAAAAATTCAAATTTAGATACCATTGACAGCTTTTTTGATACCACTCGCAGTACGTTAACGTACCCATTATTTCATCTTGGACAAACTAGCTGCAATTTTGATGAAACGCACGTCATCATAAGCGCAAATTATCTCAGCCAATTGAGATAGCAGGTGTTTCACCTAAGGCAAAACCGAAGGAGACGATATGCGCACCAACGAAGATTTGCACCAGAATCAAAACGCTCACTCTGAGCACTCATCTAACGCAGGCTCCCCTGCCGGACAGACCAGAAGGCAATTTCTGAGCAGAAGTGCTCTTGGTCTAGCCGCTCTAGCAGGTCTTGGCCTTACCGCCTGCCAGACAAAGGGTGGCGCAACTGCTGCTAAGGGAACCGCAAAGAAGGTTGACTCTGTAGACGGAACCTTCCAGTACGAGAAGGTCTTCCCTGTTCTTAATGACAACGAGGCTTTTGACGACTCTCTTGTTACCAACCAGCTCAACAGCTTTGTTTGCTTTGCTGGTCAGGGAACTGTTTATGTAAAGAGCTCCGAGCCTCAGAGCTTTGCGCTCTTTGTAAACGGTCACCAAGTTCCAACCGACAAACTTGACGGCTCCTCCTGGAACCAGATTGACATCTCTGATGTAACCGTCAACGGCGATAACCGTCTGCAGGTCAGCACCGTCAAAGAGACTCAGGCAACCTTTGAGGTCAAGATTGGCTATCCAACCCTTATTGACGGTACCAAAGACTACGCCGACAACGACAACTTCAAGCTGATTGACCAGATTATCAACGCAGAGATTGCTAACGGCTTTACCTCTGCTCAGCTAGTTGTTACCAGGTACGGCAAAATTATCAAGAAGACCAACTACGGTAACGTCAATTCTTACAACAAGGACGGCTCTCGCATCAAAGATGGCAAGGCTGTAGACGATAACACCCTCTATGACCTGGCTTCTAACACAAAGATGTATGCCACTAACCTGGCAATTGAGAAGCTGGTCACCGACGGTCAGCTGGACGTCTCCAAGAAGGTTCAGGAGTACATTCCAGACTTCAAGGACCAGGAGGGCGATAAGATCCTGGGCAAGAACGACCTTACCGTTCGTGAGATTCTTGAGCACCAGGCTGGATTCCCACCAGATCCTCAGTACCACAACCGCAACTACAACCCAGAGAAGCCTGACGATCCTCAGCCAAACGCAAACCAGAAGCTGTACTCTCAGAATCGTGACGAGATTCTGCAGAAGATTATCGAGACCCCTCTGCAGTACGTCCCAGGCACCAAGACTGCCTATTCCGACGTAGACTACATGCTTCTTGGTTTTATCATCGAGAAGATCACTAATAAGCGCCTTGACCAGTACGTTAAGGAAGCTCTCTACGAGCCACTGGGACTCAAGAACGTCACGTTCAACCCACTGGACAACGGCTTCAAGGCTGATGGAATCGCAGCTACCGAGCTTAACGGCAACACCCGCGACGGCCTCATTACCTTTGACAACATGCGTACCGATACCATTCAGGGTACGGTCCATGACGAGAAGGCCTACTACGCCATGGGAGGTATCTCTGGTCACGCTGGTCTGTTTGCCAACGCTTCCGACCTGGCCGTTCTTGTCCAGACTGTTATGAACCGTGGTGGCTACGGCAACACCATGCTCTTCAGCGAGGACGTTCACGACCAGTTCATCAAGCCAAAGGACACCAACGTCACCTACGGTTTGGGCTGGAGGCGTAAGGGTCACATTGGCTATCAGTGGGCCTTCTCGCCAATTGCAAACGCTGAAACCGTTGGACACACCGGATGGACCGGCACGCTTACCGTCATCGACGTCTACAACAATACCAGCTTGGTGCTGCTCACCAATACCAAGAACTCGCCTGTCATCGACAACAAGGTCAACCCTAACGACTTTGTGGGCAACCACTTCCTGACCGGCGGCTACGGTGTTGTTTCTACGCTGGCATTCGATGGCCTCGACGACGCAAACGCCGAGGGCAACAACGCCAAGCTCATGGACATGGTCATTGCCAAGTACAAGCTCATTCAGGCCGAGGCAGATTATCAGACTGACCCCGATAAGGCTTCCCTGAAGGCTCTGCTTGAGGTCTGCGACCAGAGGAAAGATTCCAAGGTCATCAAGGACTTCCAGGCAAGCGACTTGTACAAAACCATCTCGGAGTTTGTTGGTAAGTAAAGCTCGTGTAAACAAGCTGCGAAGCGGGAATAAACGCAGTACACGAACAAGGTACGATACACATCTTGTCTAGCAACGGCCCTCTCCTCCGTCTAGACACACCAAAGCCCGGATGCTATTGCGCGGCATCCGGGCTCTTTTTGTGAGTGTGCGCGAGCACGCTGGGCTTTCGAGTGCGCGGGTTTCTCGGCAGGTGCGCCATGCGAGCCTGAAAAGTGCATGAAGTCTGAGTAAACTTACTCAGACTTGACGAGAAAATCAGGCAAATCACTCAGACTTGGTGCACTTTTCCGAGTCACGTCTCAAAAAGTGGTGTAAGGCTATTTCCTTACTGCCTTCTAACCTACATTATGCCACCTCTTTACAAGCG
>JABZHP010000005.1 GCA_015258785.1 Atopobium sp. | reverse complement strand
ACCAATTGAGGATGAAGCCTTTGAGCAGATTGTAAGTCAGAAACTCGAAGAGGCTGCTGCTGAAGAGGATAACTCTGAGGCAGATAACAGCTCTGTGTCAGACGGCAACTTCGACGCAGGTAATTCTTATAGTGAAGAGGCTTCTTCTGATGAAGAGGATGCTTCTAAGCAAAAAGACTTAAGTCGTTCTACCTCTATGATGAGCGTACTTGTTCTGATTAGCCGTATTACGGGCTTTTTAAGAACCTGGGCTCAGGCATTTGCTATGGGCGCAACCGTTCTTGCAAGCTGCTATTCCATTGCAAACACCCTTCCTGACCAGCTCTATGAGCTTGTTGGTGCGGGAATGCTCACCACAGCTTTCTTGCCGGTATATCTCTCTATTAAGAAAAAAGTTGGACAGGATGAGGCAAATGCTTACACCTCCAACCTGCTTTCCATTGTTGTTGTCGCAACTGGACTTGTTGCTGTTCTAGGTTTCTTCTTTGCTGCAGAAGTGGTGTATACACAGTCCTTCTCGGCAGGTGCTGATTTTGACCCAACGCTGGCAGTGTACTTCTTTAGGTTCTTTGTTATTGAGGTTATGCTGTACTGCTTCTCCACCATTTTCTCTGGTGTTTTGAATGCAGAAAGAGACTACCTCTGGCCAGCCGCGGCTCCTATTTTTAATAACTTTGTGACTACAGCCTCGTTCTTTGCGTATGCTTTCTTGGTTAACACTAACCTTGAGCTGGGTCTTCTTATTCTTGCATTGGGAAATCCACTGGGCGTATTGATTCAGGTTCTGATTCAGGTTCCATCACTTAAACGCAAGGGGATTAAGCTCTCGTGGAGAATTAACCTCAAAGACCCTGCGCTTAAAGAGACGCTTAAGATTGGCGCGCCTGCTCTGATTGTTGTGGTTGCCACGTTTGTAACTATGTCGGTTCAGACAAGCTCACAGCTCAGCGTTTCTGCATCTGGCGCTTCCATTGCGGCATACGCTCGTCTTTGGTATACGCTGCCCTATTCCATTTTGACGGTGCCTATTACTACAACCCTCTTTACGGAGCTGTCCGATAGCTGGGCAAAAGAGAATATGGATCAGTTCAAGAAGGACTTCAAGCACGGTATCAACCAGATTCTTTTCTTTACCGTACCGTTCATGATGTACCTCATGATCTTCTCGATGCCTCTTGTTTCTATTATTGGAGCCAGCAAGTTCACTGAAGATCAGCTGCTGTTGACCCAGCAATTCTTGATTGGTCAGTCGCTTGCTTTGCCTCTGTATGGCATTGGTATGTACCTGCAAAAAGTCTGTTCTGCTATGCGTCGCATGACGCTCTACGCTGTTTCTGCAACGCTTGGTTCCGTCGTCCAGGTTTTGGTGCTGCTGGTGGGTACTTCTCACTTTGGCATGATGTTTGTAGCAACTACCTCGGCCATCTTCTACGTGGTTATTGACACCATTATGTTGATTAGCTTGCGTAAGCACCTTGGTCAGATTGGACTTAAGTCTATGGTGTTTGCGTTTGTCCGCTCAATTCTTTTTGGCCTCACAGGATCAGCTGCGGCACTTCTGATTATGGTGGGTCTGCGCGCTGTTATTGGCGCACCAGATGGACGAGCACTTTACGGCGTGCTGTATTGCATCTTTGCAGGTATTCCAGCTGTTTTGGTTACCTATGGCTTGGCAATCCTCCTCAAATCACCAGAGTCTGCCATGCTTCGTTCACTGGTTTCTCGCGTAAGGTCATAGCATGGCCAGAAGCGGCGCAAAAAACGGTAAAGACAGTTCTCACAACAACCTTGACCCCAGCTATGTGCCTTCGGGGGCGCCGGGACTTGCGCCGTCATTTTCTTCTGAACCCTCAGATGACCTGGTATCTATTAGGGAGCAGGTTGATCAGGTACCAACTGATCCAGGTTGCTACCTCTGGAAAGATGGAGCTGGCAAGGTTATATATGTAGGAAAAGCTAAGAACCTGCGTGCTCGTATGAGGCAGTACGTTACGCTTCAAGACGACCGCGCCAAGATTCCACTGATGATGCAGGTCGTGCGCAGTTTTGACTACATTGTGGTAGAAAACGAGCACGAAGCACTGGTGCTGGAGCGCAATCTTATCGCTCAGTATCGTCCGTACTTTAACGTGGACTTTAAAGACGATAAGAGCTATCCCTACATTGCCATTACCGAGTCAGATACTTTCCCAGCAATTAAATACACGCGCGAGAAACACAAGAAGGGTACGCGCTATTTTGGTCCCTACACTGATTCATACGCCGCGCGCCAGACTATCGAGACGCTCAGAAAAGTAGTGCCTATCTGCTCTGCTACGTGTGTTGAGTGGAAGCGTGCTAAGCGCCTGCTAGAAAAAGACCCTGACGGCGCAGCCGTTGCTAATCTGCTGCTGGCAAAGAAGGGGCATCCCTGTTTCGACTACCACGTAGGCAAGGGTCCTGGTGTGTGCGTGGGAGCCATTGATACCGTTTCATATGCAAAGAACGTCAGACAGGTAGAAAACTTCCTTCGCGGAAATCGCTCCGAGATTGTCTCTGAGCTCAAAGACCAGATGCAAGAAGCTGCCGCTGACCTAGATTTTGAGAAGGCGGCTAGGCTCAAGTCCCGTCTGACTTCACTCTCTGATCTTGATGACCGCCAGCAAGTCACGTTTCCTACCTCAGTCAACATTGACCTCATTGGCATTTACCGAGAAGAAACTATCTCCGCTGCCTGCGTGTTTGTTGTGCGAGAAGGTCGTACCATCCGTTCAGTTGAGTTTATTCTGGACAAAGGCTTGGACGTTTCCGAGGAAGAGCTGGTTTCGGGCTTCTTGAAGCGCTACTACGACGAAACCGCTGACATTCCAGCAGAGGTTAATCTGCCCATCGATCTTCTCGACGCCGAGGTTTTGTCCGAGTGGTTGACACAAAAACGAGGCCACAACTGCGTGCTTCACCACCCACAACGTGGCGAGAAGTTCCGTCTTCTTCAGATGGCTTCTGCTAACGCTCGTCATGCACTGATGCGCCACATGATTCGCACGGGCTATGCTGATGACCGCACTAACCAGGCACTTCTTCAGCTTGAAAGTGCACTTGCGCTTGATGCGCCGCCGCTGCGCATTGAGTGCTTTGATATCTCTACGCTTCATGGCAACTTTACTGTTGCATCTATGGTGGTCTTTACTAACGGAAAGGCTGATAAGAGTCAGTATCGTCGCTTTAAGATCCGCGCTGAGCTTGATGAGGCAAACGACTTTGTCTCAATGACAGAGGTCCTGGGTAGAAGGTATAGCCCGGAACGCATGGCAGATGAGCGCTTTGGCTCACGACCTGATTTGCTGGTAGTTGATGGTGGTAAGCCTCAGCTGACCGCCGCTATCAATCAGCTTAACGAGCTAGGCTTGGATATTCCTGTCTGCGGCCTTGCCAAGTCTGATGAGGAAGTCTTTGTGCCTTGGGATGACACGCCAATTGTGTTGCCTACAGGATCTGCTTCTTTGTACCTTATCAAGCAAGTCCGTGACGAATCTCACCGTTTTGCGATTACTTTCCATCGTGAGCTAAGAGATAAGGCAATGACTGTCTCTATTCTGGATGAAATCCCTGGTGTAGGACCTAAACGTAAAAAAGATATCATGCGCCATTTTGGCTCTTTTAAGCGCTTAAAGGCTGCAAGTGTTGAGGATATCTCTCAGGTAAAAGGTGTTTCTGTGAATTTGGCAGAAACTATTTATGAAGAACTCAAAGCTTGGGAAGAATCTTCCATGACTGTACATGAGAAGTTAGATGCAAGGGGAGGAACTCATGAGTAAAACAGTAGACGAGAAGATCTTGGCACTGGTAAATCCTGACTACATTAAGCGTATTCCGTTCTTTGTTCGTGGTCATGCAACAAGCAAGTCTTGCGAATATATTGCTCAGAAGCATCCAGAGCTTTACACTGCATTTGAGGATGAACCTAGTACTCAACAAGTTGAAGAGATGTCAAAGATCATCAACGAGCTCTTTGAGCAAAGGATGAAGAAGCACAATTTGTAAAAGTTCTATCTCTATAGTTATAGGTAGATGCAACTTTGGGGTTTCAAACCAATTACAAGGGACTTTTCCTATGATGAGAAACCCCCTTGTTATTCGTAATGTGAATACTTGTTATGACAATAGTAATGGAGCATGGACTGTCATTTATCCATTTAACACCATTTTTTAGCCATTTACCTATCATATTCTTTTAGAAAAAATTGTTTTTATTACTATAGAAGTATAAAGAAAGCAGTACCACTAATGCTTGGAGGTACGTAATGCGTTACTCTAACATTCGTTACGGTTTTATTGCTAGCTTAGTAATTGTTCTTTTAATCCTTCTTTCTCCATTATGCGTTTTTGCAAAAGACTTACCCTTGTTTGAGGTCAAGGAGGTTGCTGCTAAGGTAATTCCCGCATTACTTGATGCAAATGGCATCTCCGTTGAATCAAATGAATTTGAGATTAAAGGATATATACCAGAATATATATATTCTACAAACGGTTTAGTTGAACGTTCTATAATTCATTTCCCAATTTATTCTGGTGAAAATATAGTCGCAAAGATTATTGCAATTTATGATTCTAGTAGAGATGAATATTCTTTTTGTTCGTCTATATCGTCGGTGGAGTTGTTAAATAATTCTAGGCAATACATGACTAAGGGCTTGTTTATAGATATTGGAGATGATTGTTTTTATACAGATGGAAACATATTTATCTCGACGTCTTCAGGTGAAACAAAAGGTATCGATGATTTTGATTTGACCTGTCAAAATGTTTTAAAAAATTTCTTTTCTACATTTAACTGGCAAAGTATTTCTTTAAATAATACTGGAGGTATGCAATCGACAAATACAATTCAAGGAATTGAAATGCAAAAAGTCCTTTTAAATTTACCTAGTTATTACCAAGGTAAAAAACCGATTTGCTGGGCAGCAGCAGCTTGGACGGTTGGGTCATATCTTACAAAATCCTCAACTCCTTCGCCAGAGGAAATAGCTAAAGATATGAAAGGAACATTAAAGGCTTCTGGATGGCCGATAGATGAAATTGCTGCGATGAATAAGTTTTTTTATAGGCAGACGAATTTTAGAGTTGATGGCATTAATGTTGCTAATATACCTCTCGATAAATTTAAACAGCATATTGATTTGGGATTTCCTTGTATTGTGAGGCTATCACCTTCAATCATTGATGGAGCACAAGATGGTATGAAGCTATGGGAATCTGGACATAGCGTTGCCGCATGTGGATATTTATACGGAGACGGAATCGAGTCAATTTATGTACAGGATACTGCATTTAATCGAATTAATATTTTAACACCAGGACCATTGGGTTTCTTTAGATATAGCGAAGAGGGGATGGGTGTTCTTGATTTAACTAGTGTAAATCTTTTAAATGGATATCAAAGTCCTGATGGTGGTACGACGTGGTATCAATTTGTTAATGGTGATGCAAAAAAGTGTATTGGGTGGGAGGGTATTTTAGGACAATATTACTTTTTTAGCAATGAAAGTCATCTTCAAAGAGGTTGGCTTCATGAATCAGAGGGTTGGTATTATCTAGCGCCTACTGGAGTTATGCAAAAAGGCTGGGTATTTGTTGATGGAAAATGGTATTTTCTTCAAGATAATGGCCTTATGGCTTACTCTCAATGGTTTAAATGGAATGGTGTTTGGTATTACCTCAACAGCGATGGATCTGCTCAAACAGGTTGGAAAGAAATAGAAGGTAGCTATTATTTCTTTAATGACTCTGCAAAAATGCAAACAGGCTGGGTTAATGATAGAGGTTATTGGTTTTATCTTGATTCCTCAGGAAAGATGCTTACCGGTTTTCAAACAATAAATGGATACAAATATTATTTTGCTGATAACGGCTCTATGGCTCTTGGCTGGTTTAGAGTAGGCTACCCTTGGTATTATGCAGATTCTAATGGCGTTATACAAACAGGATGGCAATATATAAAGGGAGAATGGTATTACTTCAATTATACAGGCACAATGCATCTAGGTAGGCTTATAGACGGTGGTTATATATTCCATTTAGATGAATCTTCTGGCGCTATGCAAATTGGATGGTTTGCAACGCTTGAAGGCAAGTTCTTCTTTAGAACTGAGAAAAATGTTCCTTACGGTGGACCTAAGGGTTCAATGATAGTTGGACAAAAGGCAAGAATAGACGGTGTCGTGTATGAATTTGATCAAAAAGGCATTGCAAGAAAAGTCTTAAATCCAAATATTGTTCCTGTGTCAGTACCGGCCACAGACTTAAGTGAGGTGACAGATGATGCAGCGTAGGAAAAGAGTTATAAAAGGTCTGTCATTATTAGTAGTTCTTGTTATTTGTGGTTTGTTAATAAATAACTGGTTTTTTAAGCTGAATACTATGAGGCTACCAGAGTTAAAAAAGCAGGCAGCTCAGTATGTTGTGCAACAATATGAGAATAAGAAAAATGGTTCAAAGTCAGATTTTACCTCTGTTGATAACATTGATTTGGAAGATACAGAGATAGCTGGTCCGTTTTTAGGCGTTAGCGAAGCTGGTCCAATAGTAATGAACATAACGCTCTATTGGACAATAAGTTCTCATGGAGTTGTTCTTGGAACTGTTGAGCAAGATTTAGGACTATTCGCCATTGGGTCTTATCTTGGAACTCCAAAAATGTGGATTCAAACAAGGAACGCTGGGTTGTTACAAGAAATGAATAAGCAAAAATTACCGTGCTTGGTTTGGACAGTTGCAGGAACAAATGGATGGCCTCCAAGCTATCAATCAGATGGTTATTATGGCCGCTATAGCCCAGCTGACGGAGATTTCGAAATTATAAAAGAAGATAGTCGTGTATCGGAAATTATTAGCTTCCGATTAGGGGAAGAACATTTGGACTTTATGGCAAATCCTGAGCGTGTTATAGATTTAGTTAAGTAATCTTGTGGTGTTTTTGCTGTTTTAAGACAAGAGCCAGTTCATTTTGGACTGACTCTTGTTTAATCTCCACAACATATCCGTAATTTCTAAAGGCAAACGGTAGTAAAACATCGGTAAACGGTAGTTGACAATGATTACTACTTATGTAGTTAGTTAAATAATTTATATATTATACAAGGTAAAATAATAATAAAGCCCGCTAACTGCGGGCCTTCTTAGCTGCTATTAAGATTTATATGCAGTAAATAATACAACAAAACACGTTTTCATATTTTGAGCAGCCAATGAGCGAGAAATTAATACCGTTGGGCGAACTGTGTTCAGAAGAAATATCTTTTCTTCATATAGTTATGTAGATGTAAGCCACACAAGTGGCATTGGTGCCACGTTGTGGCAAGGAGAGTTTTTAGAAAGAGGCAGAAATGAGCGAGTTTATTAACCGTCCACTTTCGCGTCGCGGCTTCCTTGGTGGAGCAACTGTTGCAGCTGGTCTTGGTCTTACTGCATGCGGTGGTCAACAGCAGCAGAAAACTGAGGCTCCTTCTGGAAAGGAAGGCGGCGGCACAATTACTGCTGGTACCGCTTATTCAACCCAGAACTATGATCCATCTACTACTTCATCAGCACTTGCCCTTGGTGTTAACTGGCAGGTAGTTGAGGGCCTCTACGGTCTTAACTTCCATGACTACTCTACATTCAATGAGCTTGCTACTGCTGATCCAAAGAAGGTAGACGATTACACCTTTGAGATTACCCTCCGTGACGGCGCAAAGTTCTCTGATGGTAACGAGGTAAAGGCAGATGACGTTGTTGAGTCCTTCAACCGTTCCGCTGCTAAGGGTAGCGTCTACGTCCCAATGCTCGCTCCAATTGCTTCCGTAGAGAAGAAGGATGACAAGACCGTCACCGTTAAGACCACCATTGCTAACTTCTCCCTCCTCAAGGAGCGCCTGTCCATCGTTCGCGTTGTTCCAGCAAGCAGCTCTCAGGATGAGATGAAGAAGCAGCCAGTCGGTTCTGGTCCATGGATGTACGAGTCCATCTCTGACAACACTCTTGACCTTGTTCCTAACAAAAACTACAACGGCGCAACTCCTGCTAAGGACGATAAGCTCCACTATGACGTCCTTAAGGATCCAACCGCTCGTCTGACTGCACAGCAGGACGGAACCACCCTTGCTATGGAAATGGTCCCTGCAGACGCTGTAGACCAGCTCAAGGGCGCAGGCTGCACCGTTGACGCTGTTCAGGGCTTTGGTGTCCGCTTTGCAATGTTCAACCTTGGCAAGGCTCCTTGGGACAACGTTAAGGTTCGCCAGGCATGCTTCTATGCACTTGATACAGATAAGATGCTTGCAAACGCATTCTCTGGTCAGGCAGAGATTGCTACTAGCTACCTTCCTTCTTCCTTTGCTAACTATCACAAGGCATCCACTGTCTATGCTCACGATGCTGAGAAGGCTAAGAAGCTCATTGCTGAGTCTGGCATTACTCCTGGTGATGTTGTTCTTCGTACCACCGATAACGAGCAGGTTAAGTCCATGGCAACTCAGGTCAAGAACGACCTTGATGCACTTGGCTTTAACGTAAGCATCGTTTCCGATACTTCTCCAGCAACCTATGCTGCAATCGACGCAGTTGACGGTTCCTGGGACATCCTGCTTGCACCTGGCGATCCTTCCTGCTTTGGCGCAGACGTCGACCTGCTGCTCAACTGGTGGTATGGCGATAACGTTTGGATGACCAAGCGTTGCCCATGGAAGGAGTCTGCTGAGTGGACCAAGCTTCACGATCTCATGACTAAGGCTCTTGGCCAGTCCGGCGCTGATCAGCAGTCCACTTGGAATGAGTGCTTCGACATCATCGCTGAGAACGTACCTCTGTACCCAGTTCTCTTCGCTAAGACCTTCACCGCTTCTTGGAGTGAGAAGCCAAACAGCAACGGTGTTGCTCTCAAGGGCTTCAAGGGCATCGGAACCACTGGTCTGTACTTCATTGATGTCAACACAGTTACTGCTAGCTAATTTGTTGTCATCACGCGCTTAGCACTACAAACGTTGGAGCCCGAGCGTTTTACTTTTAACGCTCGGGCTCTTGTTCGCAAAATTCAGTCCTGAGATGTGCAAAGTCTCATCAAATTTTATTTGTACGGTTTGTTTTAAAGAGAGAGGGGGAGATAGTGAACAACCTATTACGTCTTATCGGACGCCGTCTTATTGCGCTGCCGATTATGGCTCTAGGCGTCACCTTTCTCGTATTCTTCCTAATGTCTTTCTCGCATGTTGATCCTGCATACAATGCCTTGGGAGAGTCTGCTTCTGAAGAAGCTATCCAGCAGTATCACATTGAGAATGGCCTTGATGATCCATGGCCTGTGAGATATGTACGTTATATCGGTGATGTTGCTCATGGAAACTTGGGCACCTACGGCACTTCTCACTATTCAGTTGCTGCAAGAATTTCAAAGGCTCTGCCAGTAACTATGCAGTTGACCTTTATGGGTCTCTTTATTGGCGCAATAGTTTCGTTTACGTTGGGCGTTATTGCGGCTCTCTATAGAGATCAATGGCCCGATCAAATCATCCGCGTATTCTCAATTGCCGGTCTTGCAACGCCATCATTCTGGTTGGCAGTTCTTCTGATTTTGGTCTTTGCGTCTACGCTCAAACTCTTGCCTGCATCAGGAGCTCTTCCTGACCCTCTGGTTAATCCGGGCGGATACTTTGCTCGTATGATTATGCCGGCATTTGCACTTGCGGTTCCAATGTCTGGTCAGATGACCCGTATTGTTCGTACCGCAATGGTCGAGGAGCTGGATAAGGACTACGTCCGCACTGCTCGCGGCGCTGGTATTCCAGAGAGAATCGTTATCGCAAGAAACGTACTTCGCAACGCTCTTATTACCCCTGTAACCACGCTTGGTCTAAAGATTGGTTACCTCATGGGTGGCGCCGTTGTTATTGAGGTTATTTTTAACCTTCCTGGCATGGGTACCGCTATTCTTGAGGGTATCCAGGGTAACGAGGCAATGCTTGTTCAGGGCGTTGTTGTTGTCGTTGCACTGTCCTTCATCATCATCAACATTGTTGTTGATATGTTGTACATCTTGATTAACCCACGCATTAGGACGGTGTAGTGCGATGGTACAAATTAGAAAAAAACAAGTCGAGAAGCTCGAAGAAGCTGCAGCAAAGGGTTCAACCTTTGGTGGGTTCAAGAAGATGAAGACAGCTTCCAAGATTGCTCTTGTCATTCTTGTCTTTGTTGTTCTTGCTTCTGTCTTTGCAAACTTTATTGCTCCACATAACCCACTTGAGATTTTCAACGCTCGTCAGGCTCCAGGCAATGGATTCATTTTTGGTACTGACGATAAGGGCCGCGATATTCTTTCTCGCATGCTCTATGGTGGTCAGTATTCACTGGTCATTGGTTTTGGTGCTACAGGCATGGCACTGCTGTGCGGCTCAATTATTGGTGCTATTGCAGCTGTTTCCAGAAAGGCTGTTTCTGAGGTCATCATGCGTGTGCTCGACATCATCATGTCGTTCCCAGGCATTGCACTTGCAGCAGTCTTTGTTTCTATTCTTGGTAACAGCGTTCCTTCAATCATCTTTGCCATTGGCTTTATGTACACGCCACAGATTGCGCGTATTGTTCGTGCAAACATCGTCAGTGAGTACGGCGAGGATTACGTAAGGGCAACCATTGTTTCTGGTGCTCGTGCACCTTGGATTTTGTGGAAGCACGTTCTTCGTAACTGCATTGCTCCCATCATGGTCTTTACCGTTACGCTGGTAGCAGACGCAATTATCTTTGAGGCATCTTTGACCTTTATTGGCGCTGGTATTGCAGAGCCAACTCCTACATGGGGTAATATCCTGGCTGATGCTCGTGCTGGCGTTCTTGCTGGTCGCTGGTGGCAGGCATTCTTCCCAGGTCTAGCTATTATGATGACCTGCCTGGCACTGAACATCCTCTCCGAGGGTCTTACTGATGCTATGGCAGCAGCGCCTGGCGCTCCTGTTGACACTGAGAACTCTGATTCCAGGCGTGCAGATGACATCTTGGCATCTGATCCAGTTCGTGCGTATGCAGAGCAAGCAGAGTCTCTTGAGCGCAGACTTAATGCACTCAAAGAGGTTGAGCTGTCCAGAACAGACAGACGTAAGCCAGACTTTGATGTTGCACCATTGCTTAGTGTTAAAGATCTTTGCATCAGCTTTGAGTCTCATGGAGACGTTAAGGTTGTTGACCATGTAAGCTTTGATGTTCGTCCTGGTCAGTGCATGGCACTGGTCGGCGAATCTGGCTGTGGTAAGTCTATTACCACCAAGGTCATCATGGGTCTGACTGATCCAAAGGAAACCATTACTGGCGAGGTTCTCTACAAAGACCAAGACCTCCTGAAGCTCTCCAAAGAAGAGCACCGCAAACTGCTTGGTCACGAGCTTGCAATGGTGTACCAGGATGCTCTGTCTTCGCTGAACCCTTCCATGCTTATCTCTTCTCAGATGAAGCAACTTACCAGCAGGGGAGGCACTCGTTCCGCAGAGGAGCTTCTAGAGCTTGTAGGCCTGGATCCAAAGCGTACGCTTGAGTCTTATCCACATGAGCTTTCTGGTGGTCAGCGTCAGCGTGTTCTGATTGCTATGGCACTCACCCGCGATCCTTCACTGGTTATCTGCGACGAGCCAACAACCGCTCTGGACGTTACTGTTCAGAAGCAGGTTATCAAGCTCTTGAATGACCTCCAGCGTCGCCTTGGCTTTGCAATGATCTTTGTTAGCCACGACCTTGCACTTGTTGCAGAGGTTGCTTCTGAGATTACCGTTATGTATGCAGGCCAGGTTATTGAGCAGGCAGCTACTACTGAACTTCTGACCAATCCTGTTCACGAGTACACCCGCGGTCTTCTCGGCTCTGTTCTTTCCATTGAGGAAGGTGCACAGGACGGCACCAGACTTCACCAGGTACCAGGTTCTGTTCCTTCTCCAGAGGACTTCCCAACAGGCGATAGGTTTGCTCCTCGTTCAAGCCACCCAGACTTGGGTCTTGAGGTACATCCTGTTATTAAAGAGATTCCTGGTAAGCACCATCGTTTCTCCGAGCTGCCTGATGAGTATCTGAAGGAGCATGGTCTTGTGCCTTACCTTGAGCGTTCTCAAAAGGAGGTGAGGTAAATGGCTACAACAACTGAAGAACAGCCAATTATCTTCCTCGATGATATTTCGGTTACGTTTAAAACACGTACGGGTTCAATCTTTAAGCCTAATAAGGTTCACGCAGTACAGAATGTTTCTCTCAAGCTTATGCCTGGTGAGACCATTGGTATTGTTGGTGAGTCTGGCTGCGGAAAGTCCACTACCGCAAATGTCATGTGTGGCCTTCAGTCACCAACGTCCGGTCATGTGTACTTCAAGGGAATGGATGTTACCAAGCGTACTCCAGAGCTTAGAAAGCAGATTGGCCGCGTTGTCTCTGTTGTCTTCCAGGACCCAGCAACTGCTCTTAATCCTCGTATGATTGTTAAAGACCAGCTCATGGATCCACTGCTCGTGCATAAGGTAGGCACAGAGGCGGAGCGAGAAGCCCGTATTAATGAGCTTGTTGGTCTGGTAGGACTTCCACATTCCGCACTTCGCGCCCTTCCTGGTCAGCTCTCTGGTGGTCAGCGTCAGCGTGTTGCAATTGCACGTGCTCTTTCTCTGAATCCATCGGCAATCATTGCTGACGAGCCTACTTCCGCACTGGACGTTTCTGTTCGCGCACAGATCTTGAACCTGCTCACCGACCTCAAGTCTGAGTTGGGTCTCTCGATGATTTTTATTTCGCACGATATTCAGACTGTCCGCTATGTTTCTGACCGCATCATTGTTATGAATCACGGCCAGATTATGGAAGATGGTCCTGCTAAGCAGGTCTTTGAGCATCCAACAGATCCTTACACTAAGACGCTTTTGGGTGCCGCACCATCTTTGCTTCATCCTAAACTGGGTGAGTAGCGCTTACGTTTTTGTTTGATTAGAGCGCAGCTTAGGCTGCGCTCTTTTAGCTTGTTAGGTGGATTAATGCACCAAGAAGTACTTGAGCTGACAGAGTTGAAGGCAGCTCATGCTTTGACGCCCTATCCTTCGGATTTTGAGGCGTTTTGGAAGGCACGTATGGAGGAAGCAGATAACGCCCCTCTCAGCTGGCAGATTGTTCCTTCAACAGAGGTCACGTCAACTGCTTCAGCCCACTTTTTTGATCTTACATTTGTAGGCATTGATGGCGCGAAAGTTTACGCAAAGTATCTGCGTCCACAGACTGCCTCGGGCGTACAAACTCCGCTTGTTTTACAGTTCCATGGTTATCCAGGGGCTTCTCGCAGTTGGTTTGAGCAGAGCTCATTTTTGGGCTTGGGCTGCTCACTCATTGCGCTTGATAATCCTGGGCAGGGTGGCCGTAGTTTGGACGGAAACTCGTACAAGAGCACTACCGTCTCTGGTCATTTGGTGCTTGGACTAGATGGACCTGTAGAGGACCTTTACTTTGTTCATCTGTATCAGAACATTCGCTTACTCTGCAGGATTGTCCGCGAGCTCGAAGGAATTGATACAGACCGCGTTTTTGTCAACGGTGCATCGCAGGGCGGCGGTATTGGTCTTGCTACCTGCGCACTTAACCCGGGCCTTATCAATAGAGCTGCAATCCTTTATCCCTTCCTCACCGATTTTAGGTGCGTATGGGAGCTTAATGCTGATGAGGTTGCCTACGAGGGCATCCGCTATTATTCCCGCTGGTTTGACGCAGATGGTTCTCGCGTTGATGAGATTTTTGCAAAGCTTGCCTATATTGATTCAGCTAATTTTGCACGCCTGGTTACCTGTCCTGTGCTTTTTGGCACCGGACTTGATGACCCCGTAGTTCCTCCCGAGGCTCAGTTTGCAGCTTACAATGCTTTGACCTGCCCAAAGAGACATCTTCTTTATCCCGAATATGCACATGAAGAGATTGGCGATTTTGACGATAAGATCATTGATTTCTTCTGCTCAGACAAGGGAGAGCAAGCTCTTGAAGCACTAGACTCGTCATTTCCCGCTCAAGCAGAAGGCGAGGTGAAAGCATGAGGGGTTTAACACAAAGGCTTGAAGATGCCCGTTCTTATCGCGGCGCGTGGCTTAGACCATCAAACTTTGAATCATTTTGGGAGACGTCTGTAGCGTTTGCTCAAAATGCGCACGTAGAGAGTGTAGTTGAGCTTCCGTCCGCTACCCAGACTGCAACGTTTAAGCACATCACATTCACCTCAACTGACCAGACGCAGCTGCGTGCTCGCGTCATTCTTCCAGCAGGTGTATCGGTGGCAGAACCGCTAGCTCCAGTAGAGCTGCCCGCATCGACAAAGCTGCCCGCGGTGGTGCTCTTTTCCGATCTTGGTCGGGGAGTGCGTAGCTGGCTGCACCTTTTGCGCTTCTCGGCACTTGGTCTGCCCGTTGTGGCCCTGGAAGCTCGCCCGTGCGAAGCCCAGCTCAAAGACGCTTGGAGGGGAGCGCTTACCGCAGAGGAGCTTGCCCGCGCGCTCATCAACCCAGATGACGCCGCATCCTCTACGCTCAAGCAGCTCATCGATGACGCGCTGGTAACTACCGCGGTTGCATCGCGCTTCCTCGGGCGCACAACCGTCACCTGGGGAGAAGGTCTGGGCGGCTCGCAAGCATTGTTTGCAGCAGCACTTCTACCCAAGGCAGTGAGCGCTACCATGGCACTGAACCCTCTCTTTGCCGACAACGCAACAACCCTGCGAGCACATGTCGGGTGCGGAGACACTCCGCAGTCAGATGCAGCTATCGACGCGGTCGGTCTTCTCGACAGCGCGTGTGCGGCAGAACTGGTGCGTGTGCCTGCGCTTATCGGCACAGCTCTGCTGGACCAAAGCGCTCCAACTGAAGGAACGTTTGCGCTGTATAATCGCTTGCCAGGACAGAAGGAAATGCGCGTATACCCCAAGTATGGCCACGAGCGCATCAATCAGTTTGAGAACGAGCAAATCAACTATCTCTGCGAGGTTATATCAGGGCTTTGTCATAACTAAGCGGACTATAATTACGTAGGTTCTTTGAAGTTGCTTTTGATCAATGCTTTGGTCGGCTACTTCAGTACATTGTTGTATGAAACTAGTTGGATTTTCCAACGTGTGAAAGGATAAAGCATGTCCAGTAACGTACCATTTAGCGGTGTTGTTCCACCAGTTGTAACCCCAGATACCCCAGACCATCAGCTTGATGTTGTGTCGTTTGAGCGTTCCATTAATCGTCTTATTGAAGCTGGCGTGGATGGCTTGTTCTTCCTCGGCTCTTCTGGCGAGGTTGTTTTTGCAACTGATGAGCGTCGCGATCAGATTGTGTTCGAGGCTGTGCGCATTGTTGACCACCGCGTTCCGGTTCTTGTGGGCATCATTGACACTGAGACCGAGCGCGTCCTTGAGCACGGTCGCCGTGCTCTTGCATTGGGTGCAGATGCTCTTGTAGCAACCGCTCCTTTCTACGCACTTGGCGGCCCAGCTGATGTTGAGGAGCATTTCCGCATCCTTCACCAGGAGCTGGATGCACCTCTGTTTGCGTATGACATTCCTGTCTGCGTTCACACTAAACTTCCTTGGAAGATGCTTGCTCGTCTTGGCGCAGAGGGTGTTCTCGCAGGCGTTAAGGACTCTTCTGGCGATGACGTCTCCTTCAGGTATCTTGTTCAGGAAAACGAGAAGAACGGTCACCCTCTGACCCTTCTGACCGGTCATGAGATTGTTGTTGACGGCGCCCTTCTTTCTGGTGCAGACGGTTCTGTTCCTGGCCTTGCTAATGTTGCACCAGAGGGCTACGTCCGCATGTGGAAGGCAGCTCAGGAAGGTAACTGGGCAGAGGTCAAGCGTGAGCAGGACCGCCTCAACGAGATTTCCCACATCTTTGATGTCACCACGGGCGTTCAGGGCTATGGTGCTGGTGTTGGTGCCTTCAAGTGCGCACTTAACCTCATGGGTATTTTTGATTCTGACCAGATGCCTCGCCCTGTTAAGCCACTTGATGGTCAGAACCGTGAGGCAATCAAGCAGGTTCTTATTGCAAACGGCCTTCTCTAAACAAGAGGGGACACCATGGACTCTAAGTTTGTTTCTCCAACACATGTTTGTGCTGTTGATATTGGCGGCACAAAAATTGCCTGCGGCATAGTCACCCTTAACGGCACTGACGCTCCAAACGTCCAGTCCGTAAAGAAGGTCCCAACTAACGCAAAAGAGGGTGGCAAGCAGGTTCTTGCCACCGTTCTCCAGGCAATTAGAGAGGCACTTGCTCGTGCAGAAGAGCTGGACCTTACCATCTCTGGCGTGGGTATTTCTTCTGCTGGTGTTGTTGACCCTCGTACGGGCGACATCACCTACGCAAATGAGCTTATGCCCGGCTGGGGCGGAACCGCTCTTGGCTCTGCAGTTACCAGCGAGTTTGGCCTTCCGTGCAGCGTTCTTAATGACGTTCATGCTCACGCTCTGGGCGAGGCTCGCCATGGTGCTGGCCACGGCAAAGATAGCGTTTTAACCGTAGCTGTTGGCACGGGTATTGGTGGCGCTTTTGTGAACCACGGCATTTTGATGCTGGGCGCTCACGACGAGGCTGGCCACATTGGTCACGTTGCAACTCCAGCCGCTGCAGGCGTTGACTGTCCTTGTGGCGGAACTTCTCATCTTGAGCCTGTTTCCGCAGGTCCTGGCATTATTCGTGAGTATGTCCGTCTTGGCGGCTCCGATACGCTTGAAGATGGATCCGCTCTTGATGGCGCAGAGATTGACCGCAGGGCTCTTGCTGGCGAGAAGATCGCTCAAGCTGCAGAGGAGCGCTCGGGCCGTGCGCTTGGTGAAGTTTTGGGCAGCATGTGCAACATGCTTGACCCTTCTGTCATCATTCTGTCTGGTTCCGTTGCAGAGTGCGGCAAGTACTGGCACGAGGCACTTGAAGCTGCATTTAAGCTGCAGGCAATGCCTCCCGTTCAGGCAACGCCTCTTGTGAAGGGTACGCTTGGTGGAGAAGCTCCTCTTATTGGAGCTGCAGAAAACCTTGTTCTACCTGGCTATTTAGAGACACGTCTTTAGGAAAAAGAACGTCAGCAGGTAAATTATTTGCTGACCAGACACGCCGCAAAGACACATACCTTTAACGTACGTACATTCTTGTGAGGAGAATACCGTGGCACATTCAGAGCTTGTTGAGTCACTTAAAGGAAAACTCATTGTCAGCGTCCAGGCGTATCCTGGTGAGCCTATGAGGCATCCAGAGACCATGGCTCAGATTGCTCGCGCTTGTGAGCTTGGCGGCGCTGCAGCTATTAGGTGCCAGGGTTTGTCTGACATCTCTGCCATTAAAGGCAGAGTTGAAATTCCTGTTATTGGCCTCTGGAAAGAGGGTCACGAAGGCGTCTACATTACTCCTACGCTTCGTCATGCGCGTGCTTGTATTCACGCAGGTGCAGATGTTGTTGCCCTGGATGCAACAGACCGTCCAAGGCCAGATGGTAGAACCTTTGAAGAGACCGTTGCGGCGCTTCGTGCAGAGTCTGATGTGCTGATTATGGCTGACTGCATGACTATGGATGACATCCGTCGCGCTGTTGCCGCTGGTTGTGACCTCGTTTCAACTACGCTCTCTCACAACAAGGCCGCTATTGATACAACGCTTGATGATGGCCCTGACATTGCCCTTCTCAAGCAGGCAACCACTGAATTCCCAGGTATTGCCATTATTTGCGAGGGTCACGTTCACACACCACAAGACGCAAAAGATGCTCTGGATGCAGGCGCTTGGGCAGTTGTTTCAGGTACAGCCATTACACATCCAACTTCAATTACCTCTTGGTTTGCTGCAGCACTTGAGGATTAACGCTTAGAGCGGTAAGGTTTTCTCGTCACGTATGTAAGGAGCGCCTGTGAAGAAAAACGATCCCACACCTTCAGTTATTCCCGACATTGTCATTATTACGGGTATGTCTGGATCGGGTCGTACGCAGGCGCTTCATGTGTTTGAGGACATGGGTTATTTCTGCATTGATAACCTGCCACCAGCTCTTATTTTGCAGCTTTCTAACCTTGTGGGCATTAACACGGGCGTTGGTCGTCATCTGGCTGTTACCTGTGATTTGCGCTCGCAAGGTCTTTTTGATGACATTTCTGAAGCGCTGAAGTCTCTTGCAGATCACGAGCTCACCTACAAGATTGTCTATCTGGACTCCTCAGACGAAGTGCTCATGCGTCGCTATAGCGAGAATCGCCGTCGTCATCCTTTGGCGCAGGAGGGAGAAAATCTCTCATCTGCAATCTCTAGGGAGCGCACACAGCTTCAAGACATAAAAGCGCTGGCAGATGTTGTCCTAGACACCTCGTCTATGCGTACTAATACGCTCAAGAGCCGCCTTCATCGAGCATTCTCAGAGCTTGCTGAACAGCAGCTTATGGATGTTAGCGTGTTTTCCTTTGGCTTCAAAAATGGTTTGCCCGTTGAGGCTGACCTTATGATTGACGTGCGCTTCCTGCCCAATCCTTACTATGATCCAGAACTCAGGCCACTTACCGGCCTTGACGAGCCAGTAGCTCAGTTTGTCCTTACGCATGGCACTACTAAGAAATTCCTTAAGTCTTGGTTTGAGTTGCTTGATGTAGTAATGCCTGGCTATGTGCAGGAGGGCAAGAGTTTGCTTTCTATTGCGGTAGGTTGCACAGGTGGCCAGCATAGAAGCGTTGCAATCGCACGTGCTACGGCAGAGCATCTTACCAGCCAGGGCTATCGCGTAACGCTTTTCCATCGCGATCTTGATGCGGCTCAGAAGAAGTCTCAGCAGGCTGAGTAGAAGTTAGTCTGTCATGTCCTATACTGCCTTGGTAAAAAATGAGCTGGTCAGCGTACCAGAACTTCAGACGGACTGTGAATTAGCCCAGCTTTCTGCGCTTATTCGTGTTTCCGGAACGTTATCGATGCACGGTCCTGGTAAATTTGCCGTTCGCATTGTTACCGAGACTGGAACGGTTGCCCGTACCGTTATTAGTTCTTCTCGCCGTCTGTTTGATCTAGGTACTTCCGTTGAGTACCGTCGCTCTATCATGCATAAAAAACGCAACTATTTGCTTGAGATTTCTAACCAGGATTCGCTTGCAGAAGCGCTTTCTGCTCTTGGCATTTATATACCGGGAGAAGGCCTGGTAAGCGGTATTCCAAAGAGTGTTATTCGCACCAAGCAAGCGCAGCGTGCTTTTTTGCGCGGAGCATTTATGGCTGGCGGATTTTTGGCTGATCCCTTAAAAGATTTTCACCTAGAGATTGCTGTCTCGGGAGAAAGATTTGCCACTGAGCTGGTAAAACTCATGGGATCCATTGGCGTCAAGGCACGCCTTAATCATCGCAACCGCCATACCAATGCGCTCATGCGTACCAGAGAAATTTATGCCGTCTACCTTAAGAGCTCTGACGACATCATCAAGTTTTTGCGAGAGATTGGTGCGCCCACTATGGCGCGCGCTATCGCGTTTACGCGTGTGCAAAAGCATTATCGCAACAACGTAAACCGAGTTGTTAACGCAGAGATGGCAAATCAAACACGCTCATCAAATGCAGCAGCAGACCAGTTAGCGCTCATAGAAAAGGCCGAGAAACTCATTGGACTCAGAGCCCTGCCGCCAGCGGTCAGAGATTTTTGTCTTGCACGAAAAGATAACCCTGAGCTGTCATTATCAGCACTGGGGGAGTCGTTTGTACCACCCGTATCCAAGTCCGCTATGTATCACCGATTGCTTCGTTTGGAAAAAATCGTTCAGGATTTAGAAAAAGATGCATAAGTTATCGGCGAGTGCGGTAAAATACTCGGTGTACGGTTTAAATGTTAATGAATCCGGAGAATGGCTCTGGGTCACCGAAAGGAGCATTACGTATGGCAGTAAAGGTTGCTATTAACGGTTTTGGCCGCATTGGTCGCCTTGCATTTAGGCAGATGTTTGGTCACGAGGGTTCCGAGATTGTTGCAATCAACGACCTTACTTCTCCAGAGATGCTTGCATATCTTCTGAAGTATGACTCTACTCAGGGCAACTATTCCCGCGATCACAAGGTAGAGGCAACTGACCACTCCATCATCGTTGACGGTCACGAGATTGTTATTTACAAGGAGGCAGACGCTAACAACCTGCCTTGGGGCGATCTTAACGTTGACGTTGTTCTTGAGTGCACTGGTTTCTACACTTCTAAGGACAAGGCACAGGCTCACATCAACGCTGGTGCTAAGAAGGTTGTCATTTCTGCTCCTGCAGGCAATGACCTTCCAACCATCGTCTTCAACGTTAACCACGAGACCCTCACTGCAGATGACAACATCATCTCCGCAGCTTCCTGCACCACTAACTGCCTTGCTCCTATGGCAAAGGGCCTCAACGACTTCGCAACTATCAAGTCCGGTATCATGACCACCATTCACGCATACACTGGTGACCAGATGATCCTCGACGGCCCACAGCGCAAGGGTAACTTCCGTCGTTCCCGTGCTGGTGCAGAGAACATCGTTCCTAACTCCACCGGTGCTGCAAAGGCTATTGGTCTTGTTCTTCCTGAGCTCAACGGCAAGCTCATTGGTGCTGCTCAGCGCGTTCCTACGCCAACTGGCTCCCTCACCAACCTCTATGCTGTTGTTGACAAGAAGGTCACCGTTGACGAGGTCAACGCTGCAATGAAGGCATATGCAGAGACCATCCCAGAGACCTTTGGTTACAACGAGGATGACATCGTTTCCCGCGACATCGTCGGCGAGACCCACGGCTCCATCTTCGACGCAACTCAGACCATGTGCTCTGACCTTGGCGACGGCACCACTCTTGTTCAGGTCACCTCTTGGTACGACAACGAGAACTCCTACACTTCTCAGATGGTCCGCACCATTAAGTACTTCGAGAAGTTCGTTGCTTAAGTTCTAGTTACATAGACGCCTTAGGCGCGGTCGCAGCATCTGCCGCGATCGCGCCTTCTTTTGTTGGAAACGTATTTAAAGGAGTGACATGGCTTTTACAAAGAAGACTGTCCGCGATGCAGATGTTGATGGTAAGCGCGTTCTTATGCGCGTTGACTTCAACGTGCCTCTGAAGGACGGCGTTGTTACTGACGACACCCGCGTTCGTGCTGCACTTCCAACCATCCAGTATCTTCTCGACCACAACGCAAAGGTCATCCTGATGAGCCACCTTGGCCGTCCAGATGGCACCGGCTTCCAGCCAGAGCTTTCCCTGCGTCCAGCTGCAGAGAAGCTTGCTGAGCTTCTTGGTCGCGAGGTTAAGTTTGTTGAGGACACCTATGGCGAGAAGGCCCGTGAGGCTGTAGACGCACTCAAGGACGGCGAGGTTCTTGTTCTTGAGAACGTCCGTTTTGACAAGCGTGAGAAGAAGAACGATCCAGAGATTGCAAAGACCCTTGCATCTTATGGTGACATCTTTGTTCTTGATGCCTTTGGTACCGCTCACCGTGCACAGGGTTCCGTTGTTGGACCAGCAGCTTACCTTCCTGCATACGCTGGCTTCCTGCTTGAGAAAGAGGTTGACACTCTTACCTCTATCTTCTCTAACCCAGAGCGCCCACTTGTAGCTATCGTTGGTGGCTCCAAGGTTTCTTCTAAGATTGGTGTTCTTGATCACCTTATCGACTCCGCTGATACCCTCATCATTGGTGGCGGTATGGCATACACCTTCTTCCTGGCAAAGGGTTATACCGTTGGTACTTCTCTTCAGGAGCCAGACTGGATTGAGCGCGCAGGTGAGATGCTCAAGAAGGCAGAGGAGAAGGGCGTTAAGATTCTGCTTCCTGTTGACAACGTTGTTACCGATCACTTTGGTGAGGACGCCGTTGGTGAGGTAGTTCCTTCCGATCAGATTCCTGCAGACCGCATGGGTATGGACATTGGTCCTAAGACTGTTGAGCTTTACTCTGAGGCTATCAAGGGCGCAAAGACCGTCTTCTGGAATGGTCCTATGGGCGTCTTTGAGTTTGATCAGTTTGCAAAGGGCACCGAGGCTATTGCTCGTGCTGTTGCAGATGCTGATTGCACCTCTATCATCGGCGGCGGCGATTCCGTTGCAGCAGTTAACAAGTTCCACCTTGCTGACAAGATGAGCTGGATTTCCACTGGCGGCGGCGCTTCCATGGAGCTCGTTGAGGGTAAGGCACTTCCAGGAGTGGAGGCGCTTCTCGATGCGTAATCGTATGATCGCAGGTAACTGGAAGATGAATGAGACTTTCGCTGAGGGCGTTGAGCTTGCTCAGGGAATTGTTGATCAGCTTGCTTCCGGTACCGGAAACGTTGATGTTGTTATTGCTCCACCTCTTGTAGACCTTAAGGGTGTCTCTGAGGTTCTTACCCAGGCCAACTCTTCTGTTGCTCTCTCTGCGCAGAATGTGTACTGGGAGGAGTCTGGTGCCTTTACTGGTGAGACCTCTCCAGCAATGCTGACCTCTGTTGGTGCAACTTACTGCATCATTGGTCACTCTGAGCGCCGTGGCTACTTTGGCGAGACCGACGAGGACATTAACCGTAAGGCAAAGGCACTGATGGCTCATGACATTGTTCCTATTTCTTGCTGCGGTGAGTCTCTTGAGGTTCGCAACGCCGGCACTCACGTTCAGTTTGTTGTTGACCAGATTAAGGCAGATACCAAGGGTCTAGAGATTACCGATCCTTCCAAGTACGTTATTGCTTATGAGCCAATCTGGGCAATTGGTACTGGTATGACCGCAACTGCTGATGACGCACAGGAAGTCTGCGGCGCAATCCGTAAGACCTTGGTAGAGATCTTTGGTGCAGAAATTGCAGATGGCATTCGTATTCTCTACGGTGGTTCTGCAAAGCCAGAGAACGTTGGAGGCTTCCTCGAGAAAAAGGACGTCGACGGCGCACTTGTTGGCGGCGCGTCTCTCAAGGCTGATTCTTTCGTTGCAATGGTAAAGAGCGCAATGAACTAAACTCTGGCAAAGCTTCTTACCACCAGTGAGGTGCTTATCCCATCTGTTAAGTTCTTGTTTGTTTTGCAACTTGGCACACGTCATTCCCAAAGGGGAGTGGCGTGTGCTATTCTTTTCTGTCGTACGTAAAAATAACTAGGGCTGGATTTTCTCGCCAGCAAGAGGGGGAACCTCGTGGGCGTTCTGAATACAATTCTTTTAGTGCTGTTTGTACTTTCTGGCATTTTGACGGTGCTGCTTGTTTTGGCACACTCCGGAAAGGGCACCGGCGTTTCTGACATGATTGCTGCATCTATGTATAACGCAAGCGCTGGTTCAGGCATTATGGAGAAGAACCTTGATCGCCTTACCATCATCACTACAACCATCTTCTTGGTCTGCGCAATTGTGATGGCTCTCACATTCCCCGTTGGTGCTATTGGCTAAACAGCTCCTTTTACTTTTGAATTTCCTGCCGAGAAACCCGAGTTTCTCGGCATTTTTTATTTGCGTCGTACGGAGCATGTGAAAATTTGCTATTGAGAATAACGGCAAAATGGTTGGACGCGACAGATAGTAGTTTTCTTTTACTTCTTAACAGAATTTTCAATAACGTTTCTCATATGTAAACAAATTTGATTGTGACCTGCACGCTGGACTTTAACAGTCATTATATGTGGATACGTTTTACTGGGATTGGTATGCATAATCTTGGATATCTGAGAGATATTTTTGGGTTAGACAACTTATCCATGGTAAAATTGCACTTTGCTGTGTATTCACGGCATGTTTGTTGTAGGAATGCTAGGTTGCCATACCGAGAAAACCTCGCTTATCGGGTGGATAAGCGCAAGGCGGTGAGGAGAGTCAATGGCACGGTTTGTTTGGTACGTTACAAAGAGGATTTTGAGCTACATTGTGATGATTTTTGTTGCAACTTCGCTCACATTCTTCCTCGCATCATCGTTTATGAACCCACGCTCCAACTTTGAGCAGCGTACTCCACGTCCTCCACAGGAGTCTATTGAGGAAAACCTGTATAGGACTAATCTAAATGATAAGACTCCAGTTATTGAGCGTTATCAGGTCTGGATTACCAATCTGCTTACCAAGTTTGACTTTGGTATGACCCCAACCGGCGATAACGTTAACCGAGAGATGAGCTCAAAGTTCATGGCTTCTATTCTGCTCATGACTCCAGCAACTATTTTGTCTGTTGTTATTGGCGTCAGCTTGGGTGTTTATACCGCTCAGCGTCAGTATCAGTGGCAGGACCGCTTCTTAAGTGGCGTTGCTTCGATTCTTCTGGTTATTCCAACTGTTGTTATGGCAATCTTGATTGTTTTTGCAGCAATCGAGATTAACGCACGTGCCGGTTCTCGTATTTTCTACGTTACTGATCTTTCCAGTGGAGATACCGGAAACTTCTTCACGTGGCTCATTGACTTCCTCCAGCACATTATTCTTCCAACCATTGTTCTTACTATCGTAAGCTCCGTTGGTTACCACCTCTCTCAGCGTACCTATCTACTTGACGAGATGCACGCAGACTACGTTCGTACTGCTCGCGCTAAGGGCCTCACTCGTAAGAAGGCAATTCGTAAGCACGCTCTTCGCGTTTCTTTGATTCCAACCGCTGTTTCAGTTGCTTTCTCTCTTGCAGGTATCTTCACAGGTGCTGTTATGACCGAGAAGGTCTTTGCAATTCACGGTCTTGGTGAGTACTTCATTAACTGTATTAACAACAACAATATTCACGGTGCAGTTGCAGTTGCAGCTTTCTCTGGCGCAATGACTCTTGTTGGCGCTCTTCTGGCTGACCTCTTTGCTGCTGCTCTTGATCCACGAATTAAGATGAGCTAAGGAGGCGGACATGTCTAAAGAAGAGCTTCAGAATAAAGACGAGAAAAACGTCTCCATTGATGCAGGTCTTACTAACGCCGAGCGTGAGCTTCAGGCAGATGCTAAGTCTGACAACAAAGAAGTTAAAAGAATTAGCTATGCTGGCCTGATTGCAAGGCGTTTCTTCCGCCAGCGTTCTGCAGTAATCGGTTTGATTATTCTTGGAATTATGGTTCTTATTGCAGTTTTTGGACCATATGCCACCCCATTTAATTACACAGATGCTGACTTTACTGCAATTAACATGGCTCCTAATGCAAAGCATTGGTTTGGTACTGATGGTGCTGGTATTGATTTGTATGCCTGCGTTGTCCACGGTCTTGGCCGTTCTTTGACCATTGGTATCAGCTATGCAATCTTGACCACTATCATTTCTGCAATTATTGGTACTGCCATTGCTTATGTCCGCGGCATTCCAGAGAAGATTGGTATGTGGCTTCTTGATATGCTCATGGTCATCCCTAGCTTCTTGCTGGTTGCTATGATTGTTCGTGCAGCAGGCGGTGAGTCTGGTTGGCTTATGCTTATCTTTGGTCTGACTGCTTTTGGTTGGATTGGTCGCGCACGTACTATCCGTACCATGGCTCTGTCTTTGCGTGAGAGAGATTACGTCAAGGCCGCTAAGTACATGGGCGTTCCACCATTTACCATCATTGTTCGTCACCTTATTCCAAACCTTGGCTCAATTCTTATTATTGATTTGGTCTTGGCTGTTATTGGTGGTATTAACTCTGAGACTGCATTCAGCTTCTTGGGTCTTGGTATCAAGGCACCAGATACCTCTCTTGGTTATCTCCTGAGTGCTGGTTCTTCTGCAATGCTTACTACTCCATGGATGATTCTGATTCCATCGGCATTTCTGATTGTTGTTTGTGTTGGCCTGCAGCTCATCGGCGACGGCCTTCGCGATGCCTTTGACCCTTATTCACGCGCTGCTGGTAGCGTTAAAGATCAGGAAGAGGATTCTTCCAAGGATGACGCTCAGCTCGGTGATCTTGAGGGAAGCATCGTTTCTGAAGAAACTACGGAGCGTGCATAATGTCTGACACTACTACTACTTCAACAAAGCAGGGAAGTGTAGAGATGGACGATGTCCTTCGCTACGAGCTGCTTGAATCAAACGGTCCAAAGGGTGCTCCAACAGGAGATCCAGTTCTTTCTGTTCGTAACCTTAAGGTTTCCTTTAATACTGAGGCTGGTCGTGTAGACGCAGTTCGCGGTGTTAACTTTGACCTTTGGGGTGGCCGTACCCTTGGTATCGTAGGCGAGTCTGGCTCTGGTAAGTCAGTAACCGCTCTGTCTCTTATTGGTCTTCTTGATGACAATGCTCACGTTACCGGCTCTATTAAGCTTGGTAATGAGGAGCTCATTGGTAAGACCGACGAAGAGATGTCAGAGCTTCGTGGCACTAAGATTTCTATGATCTTCCAGGATCCACTGTCTGCTTTGACTCCAATGTTCTCTATTGGAGATCAGCTTGCAGAGGCTCTGCTTACCCATAATCCTCACATGAGCAAGGCAGACGTTCGTAAGCGTTGTATTGAGCTTCTCTCCATTGTTGGTATTACTGATCCAGAGAATCGTCTGGATTCTTTCCCACATGAGTTCTCTGGTGGTATGCGTCAGCGTGTTGTTATTGCAATTGCTATTGCAAACAACCCTGACATCATCATCGCAGACGAGCCAACCACCGCTCTTGACGTAACTATTCAGGCTCAGATTCTTGACGTCTTGAAGGTTGCACAGAAAGAGACTGGCGCAGCAGTTGTTCTGATTACTCACGACCTTGGTGTTGTTGCAGGTACCGCTGATGACATTATGGTTATGTATGCAGGCCGTGGCGTAGAGCGCGCAAGTGTTGATACACTTTTTGCTGAGCCTCGTCACCCTTATACCATGGGTCTTCTGGGTGCTGTTCCAAAACCTCACCTTCAGGCAGAGCATAGGCTTGTTCCTATTAAGGGTAATCCACCATCACTTGCTGCCATTCCAACTGGTTGTCCTTTTAACCCACGTTGTCCTATGGCTACCGAGGAATGCTCCAAGAAAGAGCCAGTGCTGCTTCCTGCAAATGCTGCCGAGGGTCACTTGGCATCTTGCCACCACCTTCAGGAGATTTGCGAGAAGAAGCTCACTTACGCTGAGGTATATCCAGACTTTGAGCCAATCCTTCCAAAGTGGGTTGATGTCCCTCGTAATGAGCGTCCTGTTGTACTTAAGGTTGAAAACCTTACCAAGACATTCCCTGTTCAGGGTAAGGGCTTTATTAGGCGCAGCAAGGGCACTATGACTGCTGTGGACCGTGCAAGCTTTGAGATCCATGAGGGAGAAACCCTTGCGCTTGTTGGTGAGTCCGGTTCTGGTAAGTCAACAACTCTGATGCAGATTATGGATTTGCTGAAGCCTGAGGATGGTCGTATTACGGTCCTTGGTAAAGATGTTGCTGAGCTTAAGAACGCTGCACAGCGTAGAGAGCTTCGTAAAGATCTTCAGGTTATCTTCCAAGATCCAATGAGTTCTCTGGACCCACGTATGCCTGTCTATGACGTTTTGGCTGAGCCACTCCAGGCCCAGGGTTGGAACAAAGAGGATATTAATACTCGTATTGGCGAGCTCATGCGTCTGGTTGGCATCAACCCAGACTATGTTGACCGCTTCCCATCTCAGTTCTCTGGTGGTCAGCGTCAGCGTATTGCCATTGCTCGTGCTCTTGCAACAAGTCCAAAGATTCTTCTCTTGGATGAGCCAATTGCATCTCTGGATGTTTCCATTCAGGCAGGTATTATTAACCTTCTTGAGGACCTTCAGGTTCAGTTGAAGATTTCTTATCTCTTTGTTGCTCACGATCTTGCTGTTATTCGTCATATTTCTGACACGGTTGCTGTTATGCACCTGGGCAAGATTGTTGAGTACGGTGAGACGGAAGATGTCTTTACTAACCCACAAGATCCTTACACTAAGGCGCTTCTCTCGGCTATTCCAATCCCTGATCCAAAGATTGAGCGTACTCGTGAGCGCATGATTTACCAGGATGGTAAGTTGGTTCCTGCTACTCACATCTCTAACGAGTAACAAAGATTCAATAAATTTTCTGAAAACCCGCACTTAAAACTAGGTGCGGGTTTTTATTTGTTACAAATAGTGAACGAGGTTGTTACGGGAATGTTTCTGCTATGGAGTATTTTCAGGCAATTTCGTATAGTTAAGTGAATATCTGTAGGCCTTTAACGAAATGGGTGATCATATGGCTGACAGTTTTTCCCGTCGTTCGTTCTTTGCTCTGACTGGAATCACCGCCGCAGGCCTTGGCCTTGCTGGCTGCGCTCCATCAAATCCTCAGAGCAGCTCTACCACCACTGGTACTGAGCCACAGGACGGCTCTCCTGCAAACACTCCTCTGGATCAGCTTCCACTTCCAGAGAAGGGCAAGACGTACAACAATCCTAAGTCTCGTGATGAGGTTAAGGATGGCGGTACTCTGACTCAGCCAATCAACGAGATTGGTCCACAGTGGAATTACTACCAACTTGCTGGTAATACCTCTTACATGAACATCCTTCACGGTCTTATCAACCCTCGTGACCTGTTCCTTAACAATGCTGATGGTGATAAGTTTGAGCCAAACAAGGATTACATCAAGGACTTCAAGGTAGAGGAGAAGGACGGCAAGCAGGTTGCTACCCTGACCTTCACTGATCAGGCTACCTTTAACGATGGTACCGCTATTGATTGGACCGCAATTCAGACCGCATTCATCACTATGTGTGGTCAGAATAAAAAGTTTGCGGTTTCTTCAACTGATGGTTATGACAAGTATGAGTCTGTTGAACAGGGCGATACTGCTAAGACCGCTGTTATTACCATGAAGGAGCCAGTCTATCCAATCGAGAGCATCTTGAGTTATGCTCTGCACCCAAAGCTTCAGGATCCAGACTTCTTCAACAATGGTTACAACAATGAGCCACACAACGAGCTTGGTTCTGGTCCTTATATTGTTGATTCTTTCGATGACTCTGTTGTAACCTTCAAGCCAAATCCAAAGTGGTGGGGTGACGCTCCTAAGCTTGATACCCTTGTCTACAAGCAGATGGATACCCAGGCTTCCATTAACGCATTCAAGAACGAAGAGACTGACACTACCGGTTCTTCCGTCGCAGGTTCTGCTGAGCTTCTTTCTAACTTCTCCGGTCTTGGTGATAAGGCTCAGATTCGTCGTGGTCTTGGTATGTCTATTGCTGTTATCGAGCTTAACTCTACTCGCGGTGCTCTTCAGGATGTTGCAGTTCGTAAGGCATTCTGCCAGGTCGTTGACCCTGCAACTATCGTTTCCATCGTCTTCCAGGGTGTTAACTGGAAAGAGGACGCTCCAGGCTCCATGCTTTGGCCTTACTGGGCAGCTGGCTATGACAACAACCTCCCAGACGATATCAAGAACCTCAAATCTGTTGACGAGCGCAAGGCTGCTGCAAAGAAGACTCTTGAGGATGCAGGCTACAAGCTTAACGGCGATTACTATGAGAAGGACGGTCAGCAGGTAACCTTTAGTTACACTCTGTTCGGCGACGGTACTACTGTTAAGAACCGTGCTGCTGCAATCCAGAAGATGTGCAAGGACGCAGGCATTAACCTTACCCTTGATTCTCACCCATCTTCTGAGTTCTCTGATGTTCTTACCTCTGGCTCTTGGGATGTCTGCCTCTTTGGTTGGGTTGGCTCCTCAACTTCTTACAACAACGGTGGCCAGCTCTATGGTTCTGAGTCTGGATCCAACTTTGGTCAGCAGGGCTCCGCAGAGACCGACGAGATGTTTGCAAAGGTTGTCTCTACCAAGGACTTTGATGAGCGTATGAAGCTCATGAATGAGGCTGAGAAGAAGATGATGCAGACTTACGCATATCTTCCTGTCTACACTGGTCCAGACTGCTACGTTGTTAAGACTGGTCTTGCTAACTTTGGTCCTTCACTCTTCCAGAGCGTACCTGCAACCATTGTTGGTTGGCAGAAGTAAGCAAGGGATAAGGCGGTCTTCTCGCAAAGTTCTTTTGAGAAAAGTTTTTAAATTTTCTCAGTAAAGTTGCTTGAAGATGTGTTAGTATATCCCTCGCTGCAAAGCAAGTCGGAGTGGCGGAATTGGCAGACGCGCTAGCTTGAGGTGCTAGTGACCTACTAACGGTTGTGCGGGTTCAAGTCCCGCCTCCGACACCACGGAATTTCGGCGGATCTCTTCGGAGGTCCGCCTTTTTCGTATACTTAGACAATGTGATTTGTTTTTCCTTGTTGGTAAGGAGTGACTGTGGCAGATAACAAGCTGAGCGTAAGGCGTGTTGAGGGAGTTGTCGACGGAACTGTTGCTGCAACTCTGTCTCAGTTGCTACGACTGACCAGCGATGCAGTCATTGTTTTTAATATGGAGGGCATGGTTCTTCTCGCCAATGAGGAGGCCGAAAGCCTATTTGCTAAGGAAGACGGCACCATTGCCGGCCTGGATGTTCGCTTTTTATTTACCCCGGCAAATCAAGAAAACTTGCAGAAGCCGTTCTTTGTAGAGTCGTTGCCATTTGCGATTGATGGCTCCACTTCCATGGTGGCCGCTCCTGCGCAAGATGGCACGTCGCAGGTTTTGAGTGTGCGTGCAGATTATGTGGGTGCTCCTACACAGGCTATTGTTCTGACAGCGTCTAAGCTTCGTGACATGGCTAGCCCTATGCACGATGATGAACGAATGGTGTTGGACCTTCGCCGGGCCAACAGGAGGCTCTCAGGAGCGCTTCAGATTGTTTTGGACACGCTTGACTCGGAAGATATGGGTCAGCTTATCGAGCGCGTGTTAGAAGAGCTCTCAGAGACTGTCGAGGCTGATGGTGCGCTTATCTATCTTGCTGAGCAAGACGGGTATCACCTTCATGGTGCAACGGAGTCTTTGAGAAGCGCGTCATTGGATAGAATTCCTCGCTACTTTGCATTTAACAGCTCTCTGGAGCGTTTGACGTTTTATTCTGAGCACGCACTTCGCTTGCATACCATGCCTTTAAACTCTAGCACGCTCAAGCAGGGAAGGGTTAAAAAGCGCAATCTGGTTAACGAGGACACGCGCGAGGTCATAACCGTTGATGCAAGTCATTTGCCTCCGTTTACCAGCTTTCTTGTGGTTCCTGTGTGGTTTGGTGGCCACATTGTTGCTCTGATTGAGGTGGGCTGGGAGCGTAAGCGTGCGCTTTTGGTTGAAGACGCAAGACTTCTGGACTCCATTGCAAATTACCTCTCGGTGCAGCTTGTGGGCGCGTTGTCGGCCATGAGAACGCAGCGTAGAGACACGCTTCGCGAGGCATTAGCTCGCGTGCGCCAAGGATTGCTCCATAGCGCTGCAGAGGGCGAGAAGATCTCTGGTGAGCGATTACAGCAGGTTATGAGGTCAGTGGGTACCGATCTGAATGCACGGGTTTTCTCGGTAGATTGCTGTGAAGTCACAGGCAACATTACGCTCCACGCGCTTGGTGCTGAGCAAGCGTTTGGCGACACTCAGGATGGTGCGCAAGACAGCACGCAGGCTGCAGCGGAGGCCGGCGGCGTGCAGGTTGCAGCAGAGGCCGGTGGCGCGCAGGATGGCGGCAACCAGATTGCGCTTCCATCGACGGTTGAGGGACTCAAGACAGGAGAGGGCGAGGCGTCAGTCAAAGAGGTTGAGCTTGAATCTGAGCTGAGTCGTTCGCTTGCTGCACAAGGTTTGCCCTGCAAGGGAGCTGTGCTTTTCTTGGGTAAGTTTGCTGGCGAGCAGCATACCTGGCTTTTCTTGCGAGAAGAAAACGCTGAGCCCTTAAGCGACATTGAGCTTGATTTCTTGGACCGCGTGATGCTTCTGGTTCACTCGTTGGCCGTTGGTGCCGAAGAGAGCCAGCAAAATAAGCATATCTCCCAGGCGCTGCAGTCGGGCATGAAAAATGACCTGCAGAAGGTAGAAGGAATTTCTGCCGAGGGAATTTATTCGTCCGCAACCGCCGACGCGTTTGTTGGTGGCGATTTTTACAGCATGATTAAGCTGCCAGGCCGTCGTGCGTGCATCATTATGGGTGACGTTTCTGGCAAGGGTATTGAGGCGGCATCTATCTCGTCCGCAGTTAAAACGGCACTTTCCGCATACGCGTGGGAGGGAAGAACTCCCGCTCGCATGGTGGCAACGCTGAATGAGTTCCTGTTGGGCTTCTCGAGAGTAGAAACATTTGCAACGCTCTTTGTGGGCATTGTTGACCTTACAACTTCATCGCTGACCTACTGCTCCGCCGGTCATCCACCTGCGATTTTGGTGTCCGCCCAATCGGGCGAGGCTGAGCTTTTGGACGTACAGTCGGGCGTTGTGGGCGCGTTTCACGACATGGAGTACAAAAACGGGTCGATTCGCTTGCACGAGGGTGATATCCTGCTGCTTTACACCGACGGAACCACGGAAGCTCGTAGCCCTGAGGGCGCTTTCTTTGGCGAAACTGGCCTGCGAGACATGATTATGAACGAGGTTCCTCGTGGCTTTGACGGCCTGCTCAATAGGTTCTTGAGCACGCTTGATCGCTATACCGGCCGAAGGCTTGACGACGACGTTGCCATGGTTGCCCTGCGCTTTGACGAGCTTGGCAGCGGCGACTCTCGCACGCTCGGCGGCACTGACTCTGGCGAGAAGAGCAACTAGACGATATTCTCGCCTAGGAGATGATTTTCTCGCTAAAAAGTGTAGATATCTGAAATTCTTGTTGCTGCGCGGGAACAAGAAACGTATGTATACGCAGCCAAACATAGCAGTTGTTTCAGTCAATACTGACCTTGACGTGAGGGGAGTCCCGCGCGTGAAGGCTCAGATTGAGCAGCTCATTGATAGCGGCTGTAGAAGAATTGTGCTGAATATGTCGGAGGTTTCGTACATCGATTCATGCGGCATGGGCTTTATCGTGTGCGCTGTTCGACGCATGAAGACGCTCGGTGGTCTTATGAGCTTGACCAACGTGCAGCCAACGGCGTTTAAGGCGCTGGTACGCATGGGTCTTATCGATTTCATGCCTATAAGTACCTGCGCCGCAAAGTCGCGCGTGACTCCGCTTGCACCGGGCACGCATCCATCGTTTCAGACAACGTTTAGAGTTGATCCCAATAAAATGTGCGACGCTCGCTCAAGGGCTATCGCGCTGCTGAAGACGCTGCCGTTTACCTCGGACCAAAAGTTTGACATTGAACTTGCAGTAGGTGAGGCTATTGGCAACGCTGTAGATCACGCGTGCGAGAAGGGCGTGCTGACCACGGTCTCCGCGTATCCAGACAGAGTGGTCATTGACGTCTCGGATTGCGGTTGTGGTTTTAGCATCTCCGATGAGGAAGAGCCTCCCGAGACCGGTCAGTTTGCCGAGCGTGGACGCGGCGTTAAGCTGATGCGCCTGCTTATGGACGCCGTGTCTATCCAGGAGAAACCTTCCGGTAACGGCACCATTGTTCGCCTGGTCAAGATGATGCGCTAGGGCGTGTGGGGTGCGTATGCAGGTTGTGTACGCAGGTCACAAGTGATTTCAACCCGGTATCTATTTCGTGTGGATACTGGGTTTCTTGTGCGAAAGCGCTGCTAGTGGACGGGTTTCTCGCCAGGTGGGTGGCGTGAACTGAGTGCAATCAGCGCGCGCCCGCCGCACGCCAGGTGTACGCCTAGGCGTGCCTGATTTCTGCAAAGAATCTGTAACTTCTGCCTAAATAAGTAAAAGAATCGGTGGATTTGCCTGATTTTGTCAAAGAATCGGTACCTCAAATACAGATTCTTTGCACTTTTTAGGCGGACTTTTCTAGACGTAACTCTGATTTCAAGGTTGGTTCTATGGACGCTCTCATGGAGCCTGATTTTCTCGCCAAGTCTGAACGATTTGCCTGAAAAACACGCCTAGTCTGAGCTATTTGCCGGTTTTTCTCGCCAAGTCTGAGCTGTTTTACTCAGACATGGTGGGGGTTTCAGGCTCGCAAAATTTGGAGACAGCACCCCAGTTAGAACGTGCCTGATTTCTTCAAAGAATCTGTAACTTCTGCCTAAATAAGTAAAAGAATCGGTGGATTTGCCTGATTTTGTCAAAGAATCGGTGTCGCAAATACAGATTCTTTGCACTTTTCAGGCGCGCATAGTGAAAGTTAGGCGCGCAATAGCAAAAGGACCTGTGTGGCGAGAAACCCGTGCGCTTGCAACGCCCAACGTTTCGCGGAAAAGCCGTATACTTATGACGATATAAGTCCACGAAAGGATTGATATGTCTGACACTCTGATTCCACAAAATTCCTGCGTACTTGTCACCGGTGGCGCGGGCTTTATTGGCAGCCACACCGTTGTTGAACTGCTCAATTCCGGCTACGAGGCCGTAATTGTTGATGACCTCTCCAATGCTTCGGCAAAGGTTATCGATCGCATCAAAACCATAGTGGGAGAAGAAAGCGCTAAGCGCCTTTCGTTCTACGAGGCAGACGTCAACGATGCAGATGCACTCAACCACATCTTTGACGAGCACGCCATTAACTTTGTCATTCACTTCGCAGGCTTCAAGGCTGTTGGCGAGTCCGTCACCAAGCCCATTGAGTACTACACAAACAACCTGGGCAACACCCTCACCCTTCTTGATGTCATGAGAAATCACGGTTGTAAGTCAATTATTTTCTCGAGCTCTGCCACCGTTTATGGAGATCCAGATAGCCTTCCTCTAACCGAGCAAAGCCCCAAGAAGAACGCAACCAACCCTTATGGCTGGACTAAATGGATGATTGAGCAGATCCTCACCGATGTTCACACCGCGGATCCAGAGTGGAACGTTGTCCTGCTTAGATACTTCAATCCTATTGGCGCTCACCAGTCGGGCCTCATCGGAGAAGATCCTGCAGGTATTCCAAACAACCTGGTACCTTATGTGGCTCAAGTTGCTGTGGGTAAGCGCGAAGCTGTTCACGTCTTTGGTGACGACTACAACACCCCAGATGGCACGGGTGTTCGCGACTACATCCACGTTTGCGACCTTGGCTCCGGCCACGTAGCTGCACTTAAATGGATGGCTGGCCGCACGGGAGTTGAAATCTTCAACCTGGGCACTGGCACTGGTAGCTCGGTACTTGACGTTATTAAGGCGTTCTCAAAGGCCTGCGGCAAAGAGATTCCTTACGTTATTGAGCCTCGCCGCGCAGGTGACGTTGCAACTAACTACGCAGACTGCCAGAAAGCTGCTGACTTGCTTGGCTGGAAGGCTCAGTACGACCTCGCCGACATGTGCCGCGATTCCTGGAAGTGGCAGTCGATGAACCCAGACGGCTATCGCGGCTAGGGCTTCCGTGAACTTCGCCGACTACCTCACACAAAAGCTCCCTGCCGTCGAGGCAGAGATCATGCGCGGACTCCCCGCGGCAACGTCCGCAGCACCCGCAGCACCCACAGCGCCCGCGACAGCGGCGTCCTCGCCCTCGGAGCGCACCCGCGCGGACCTGAACACCTACCTCTACCAGCCACTCGCTCACTTCAGTGCGGGCGGCGGCAAGCGCGTGCGACCGGTCCTCTGTTGCCTGGGCGCCGAGGCGGTTGGCGGCTTAGCAGAGGCCGCTCTGCCCGTGGCCTGCGCCATCGAGGACTTCCAGTCGGCAGCCCTTATCCACGATGACATTGCAGACAAATCAGAGCTGCGCCGTGGCGAGAAGTGCCTCTACAAGACACTTGGCACTGGACTTGCCATCAATGTCGGTGATTCTGTGCTGGTCAATGTTGTCAGGCGCGTTACCGTAGCCGACCACCTCTCTGACCAGCTAAAAATTCGCGTTATCGACGCCCTTCTCGCCATGCAGGAGCACACCCTTGAGGGTCAGGCGCTCGACCTTGGTTGGGCTCAGAACGAGCGCTGGGATGTTACTTCTGACCAGTACCTTTTTATGGCGCTCTCCAAAACCGCCTATTACTCTGCTGCATATCCCCTGGTACTAGGCGCGCTCATCAGTGGTGCTGACCAGAAAACGCTTGATGCACTCAAGGATTTTGGCCTCAAGGTAGGCCTTGCCTTCCAGCTGCAAGATGATCTTCTTAACCTGGTCGGAAACGCCCAGGTACAGGGCAAAGACTTTAGATCAGACATCACTGAAGGCAAGCGCACGCTCGCCGTGGTCTACGCGCTTGAGCACCTTAGCTCGGCGGAAAAGACAGAGCTTGTCTCCATACTTTCTGCGCATACAGGCGATACTTTGAAGCTTCAGCGCGCTGTGGAGCTTATGGAAAGCGCTAATGCGATAAAATTTGTCCGCACGCACGCTCTTGCCTTAGTTGATGAGGCAAAGCACGTGCTTGAAAACGTGATACTTACTGAAGACGCTCGCGACACACTTTTGTCTATGGCAGACTTCTTTGTGAACCGAGAAAGGTAATTATGGATCCAATTACTCCTGGTAGCACTGGTGCTGCCGTTGAAGACATTCAGGAACGCCTCGTAAAGCTTGGCTACACCATCGAAGACGATGAGCGCCAGAGTCACACGTTTGGCAAGTCAACTGCCCGCGCGGTTGCGCGCTTTAGGCTTGACCATGACCTTTCTCTTGGAGAAGAAGTAGATGCCTCTACCTGGGCAATCATGGTCGATGAGGGCTATGAGCTCGGAGACAGAACCCTCTACCTGCGTCTTCCTAACTTCCACGGCAATGACGTGCGTCAGCTGCAAGAGCGTCTCAACATCTTGGGTTTCTCGTGCGGAAAAGTTGATGGCCATTACGGTGTTCACACCGAGGCTGCCGTTAAGCTCTTCCAGGAAAGCGTCGGCGAACTTGCTGACGGTATGGCATTCCAGGATACCCTCGACGCTATTGAGCGTCTGCGCCACGTTTGGTCTGGTAAGCAGGCAAAAGGCCCTCACCCACAGGGTCCTATGGGCTTTGCTCGTGCAGCAAACGTTCTTGAAACCACCTGCATTGCAATTACGGGAGAAGATCCTATCTCTAGAAACGTAGCTGCTCGCGTCTATAACCTTTCTAAGGCAACTACTGAGGCAAGCGGCATGACCATGATTGATCGCGCCGATTCCCCTACTGATGCAGCCACTATTTTGGTTCTGACCACAGCTTATGCCCCAAGCATGCCCGCCCGCGGACAAGTTGGTATTGGCTCTGTTTCTATGGAAGAAAACGAGACGCTGCCAGCAAGACTGCGCACTGCTATTGAGTCTGCTGATGCAACGGGCTCCCCTATCAAGATTGTGCTGCCAGAAGGAACAAACGTTGACGGTTCATTTACTACCGCAGATGCGCAGACTTTAGCAGTTCTTGTTCTTGATGCAATTTGTGGAGCATTTGCCTCGCTAAGCTGATACACTTATTAGAGTTGCGGACAAAACCAACGTAGTGATTACATTGGGGTATCGTCCAACGGTTAGGACACGGGTTTTTGGTGCCTGGAATGTGGGTTCGAATCCTACTACCCCAGCCATTTTTTACGCAACTTTTGTGTAGGGACGCACTCGTATCGAGTAATACGAAGTACTTTGGAGGCTTACGTATGCCACTTACTGCGATTGTCCTCGCTGCAGGTGAGGGAACGCGCATGAAGTCCCACCACCCTAAGATTGTGCACAAATTACTAGATAAACCACTTGTTTGGTGGAGTGTCAACGCTGCAATTACTGCTGGCGCTGACCGCGTCATTGTGGTTGTTGGTAACCACGCTGACGAGGTTAAATCTGCACTTTCTTGCTTCCCTAACCTTGAGTATGTTGCCCAGACCGAGCGTCTTGGCACCGGCCACGCCGTCAAGGTTGTAAAGGATGCTCTTGGTGGCTTCAAGGGACCCGTTGTTGTTATCAACGGTGACGCATCTCTGTTGCGCGCACAGTCTATTCTCGACCTTGTCGCAGAAACTAAAGCTCACCATAACGCATGCACGGTACTCACAATGACGCCCCCAGATCCAACCGGATATGGTCGCGTCATTTCTTCTAATGGCCAGGTAACTGCCATTGTTGAGCACAAAGACGCTACGTCAGAGCAGCGCGAGCAAGAGCGTGAATGCAACGTTGGCGTGTACTGCTTCTGTGGCGGAAGACTGACCGCAAACATCGATCTTCTCGGCAATGATAACGTTCAGGGCGAGTACTACCTCACTGACATGGTGGCCCTTTACGTCAGCCAGGGCGAGCCTGTTGCTGCCGTCCACGTTGACGACTACAAAGAGGCGCTGGGCGTCAATTCCCGCTCCGAACTTGCCGTTGCCACCCGCATTATGCAGGAGCGCATCAACGAGCACTGGATGAGCCAGGGCGTCACCATGCTGGACCCAACCTCCGTCTGGATTGGCCCCGAGGTCACGCTTGGCATGGACACCGAGATTCTCCCACAGACTATGCTCTACGGCAAGACCTCAATTGGCGAGAATTGCGTGGTAGGTCCTAACACTCGTCTGACCGATACAATTGTTGGCAACGACGCTGTTGTCGACGAGACTGTAGCTATCAACGCACAGGTAGATGACTTTGCTACCTGCGGTCCTCGCGCGTACCTGCGCCCAGGCACACACCTCATGCCTCACGCCAAGGCTGGCACCCACGTTGAGATCAAAAATTCAACTATCGGCGAGGGCTCCAAGGTTCCTCACCTCTCCTACATTGGTGACACTACCATGGGCTCCGGCGTCAACATTGGCGCAGGTTCAATTACATGCAATTACGACGGTTACCACAAGTTCAAGACACGCATCGGCAACAACGTCTTTGTTGGATCCGATACCATGATGGTGGCACCTGTCTCAATTGGTGATGGCGCACTTGTAGGGGCAAGTTCGTGCATCACAAAGGATGTACCAGCAGACGCGCTTGCACTCGAGCGCTCTGAGCAGAAAATTGTTGAGGGATACGCCGCCCAGAGGCGTCACAAGCTTGAGAAAGAGGACTAGATGTTCGAGAACCTGAGTGATCCGCTATTAGTTGCTAGAAACATCAAGCTCTACACCGGTACAGGCAACCCTGAACTGGCTCGTAAAGTTGCAGACATTCTTCACCTAGAGCTACAAGGTCTTCTCCTCGAGAAGTTTGCTAACGGAGAAATCTATGCTCGCTTTGACGAATCTGTCCGCGGCGACGAGGTCTTCTTCATTCAGTCTTTGGCAGGCGTCAACGTCAACGATTTGGTTATGGAAACGCTGATTGTTGCTGACGCCGCAAAGCGCGCATCTGCTAACAGTTTTACCGTAGTCATCCCTCACTACGCATATGCTCGTCAGGACCGCAAAGCCGCTGCTCGCGAGCCCATTACCGCTCGCCTGATAGCAAACCTGCTTGAGAAAGCTGGCGTTGACCGCGTCATCACACTTGACCTGCACCAGGGTCAGATCCAGGGCTTCTTTGACATTCCTGTTTCTCACCTGACTGCTCTCTACCTTCTGGGCGATTACTTTAAGAACAAGCCATTTGACTGGGAGAATACCGTTGTTGTCTCCCCTGATATGGGTCGCGCAAAAGCAGCTAAAAAGCTTTCCGACTACCTTGACTGTGGCCTTGCTATTGCTCACAAGAGCCGTCCTCGTCACAACGAGAGCGCTGTTATGGGCATCATTGGCGACATCAAGGGCAAGACCTGCATCGTTAACGACGACATGATTGACACCGCAGGTACCCTCTGCGCTTCCGTTGTTAAGCTGAAGGAAATGGGTGCGGGCGACATCTACGTCTGCGCTACCCACGGCATCTTCTCTGGTCCTGCAATCGAGCGCCTCAACAACGCTCCTATCGAGGAGTGCGTGGTTACCGACGCAATTCCTTGCGCTGCAGCAAACCAGGAAGGCTCCAAGATCAAGACGATTACCATTGCAAACGAGCTTGCCGAGGCAATTTACGCTGTCTACACCGACCGTCCTGTCTCCGACATCTTCGGTGGCGACTTCAACCTGTAAAGCCGCAGGCAGGTCAGCCGCGCGTGCGACGGCAGCAATACCGCAGGTCAATTGCGCGCGAGCGCGAGCGGGGGTCGCAAGTGATTTCAACCCGGTATCCATTTCGTGT
>JABZHP010000059.1 GCA_015258785.1 Atopobium sp. | reverse complement strand
TTCCAGGCCTATTCCGGTAATCTTTGCAGAGACAAGGTCTGTGCCGATATCCGCACCAGCGCTACTACCAGCAGCTGCGCCCTCACCCGCACTAGCAGCGACACCCATCTCGGCGCCAACGCCAATACCTGCGCCAACATCCGCTCCGTGCTCGCCCAGACGACGAAACATAATCGAAAGCGCGGCATCCGAAAGCTCATCAACATTTTGCTCAATCGAGGTCAGCGCTGGTTCAAACAGTGCGTCTGAAATGCTGTTATCGTATCCGACGACAGAATAGTCGCGCGGAACATGCAAGCCACGCTCGTACAGATAGCGCAGCAAGCCCAACGCAATATTGTCGGACGTCGCAACAACTGCCGTAGCATTCACGCGAATCAGCTGCTGAGCTGCAAGATACGCATCAGGAATGTAATAATCGCTGGTCAGCACAAGCGACTGATCGAGCTCCAGGCCCTTCTCGCCAAGTGCGCGAACGTAGCCGTTGAGGCGGGCGCAGCCGGTGTTGGAGGCGGTGTTGACCATACACGCGATGCGGCGATGACCGTGATCTAGCAGGTATTTTGTGGCCAGATAGCCGCCAAGCTCATTGTTGAACGTGACTTTGTCGCAGTCGAGTGCGTCGATGGTTCGGTCCACCATGACGTACGGCACGGGCAGCTGCTCCAGGTCAGCGATGAGCTGCTTTGAGGCTTCTACCTCGTCGGACGTGATGATAAAGATGCCGTCGGCGCCGCGATTTACCAGCAATCGCACAAGGTCCGCATCGTTAGACGTGCTGTTATCCGAGTTGGTGATGAACAGCGCGTACCCACGGCGGCGGCACTTCATCTCCAGCATCTTTGCAAACGACGAGAAAAATCGGCTCTCGATATTCGGCACGATCAGCCCCAGCGTCTGTGTATGCTGCGTGACCAGGCTTCTTGCAATCTGGTTGGGAATGTAGTGTTCGCGACGGGCAACGTCGAGGATGCGGCGGCGGTTCTCGTCACTCACGCGCACCGGTCGGCCGTTCAGCACCAGCGAAACCGTGGCGGGCGACAGCCCCACCTCGCGCGCAATCGTTTTTAGGGTGACTTTTTCTGCCACGTTACCTCGCAACTTACCCCGTTTATCGTTGTTGCTTAAGTATAATAGTCGAGAAACCCCTGCGGCTTGTCGTCCGCCAAAAGCCAGACGTTGTCTCCACACGACAACCGCACCTGGACCCCGATACCGCACGCAAGCTGCACCTGCGCCCCGGCGCTCGCACGCAAGCTGCACCTGCGCCCCGGCGCTCGCACGACAACCGCATTCCGAGAGGACGCGCATGAACATTACTCCACAGGAAATCGCCGAAACCCTCGCCATGGTTAGCGAGCAAAACCTTGACCTGCGCACCATCACGATGGGTATCTCGCTCAATAGCTGCGCAGACGAGGACCTTGACCGCATGTGCCAGAAGGTCTACGACCGTATCACGCGCCAGGCCGAGCACCTGGTGGCCGTGGCCGAGGACCTGGAGCGCGAGTACGGCATCCCTATTGCCAACAAGCGCGTTTCCGTCACGCCAATCGCGCAGATTGCGGCATGTACCTCGGCGCAAGACCTGACCCCGCTTGCTCACACGCTTGACCGCGCGGCCGAGACGCTGGGTATCGACTTTTTGGGTGGCTTCTCGGCACTGGTCCACAAGGGCCTTGGCGACGCCGACCGCCGACTCATCGCATCCATTCCCGAGGCCCTGGCCACCACGTCGCGCGTCTGTTCCTCGGTAAACGTCGCTTCTACGCGCGCAGGCATCAACATGGACGCCGTCCTTCTCATGGCCAAGACCGTGCTCGAAGCCGCTCGTCGCACCACTGATATTCAGTGTTACGGTGCCGCTAAGCTGGTCGTTTTTGCCAACATGGTGGAGGACTCCCCCTTCATGGCCGGCGCGGTTCACGGCGGCGGAGAGGCCGATGCCGTCATTAACGTGGGCGTTTCCGGCCCTGGCGTCATGGCTGCGGCCCTCGCTGAGCTCCCCGACTCCGCAAGCCTCATGGACGTTGCCGAGAAGATCAAGCAGACCGCATTCAAGATTACCCGCGCGGGCGAGCTGATGAGCCGCGAGGCTTCAAGGCGCCTGGGTGTCGAGAAAGGCATCGTAGACCTGAGTCTTGCGCCTACCCCAGCAGCTGGCGATTCCGTCGCTAAGATTTTGGAGCTCATTGGCGTTGGCGAATGCGGCGGTCCCGGAACCACCTGCGCGCTTGCCCTGCTCAACGATGCCGTCAAGAAGGGCGGCGTCATGGCGTCGTCAAGCGTCGGCGGCCTGTCCGGCGCGTTCATCCCGGTCTCCGAAGATGCGGGCATGATTCGCGCAGCTCAAGACGGTGCGCTTTCTCTCGAGAAACTCGAGGCAATGACGTCAGTCTGCTCCGTTGGCCTGGATATGATTGCAATTCCTGGCGATTCTTCCGTGGAGACCATCGCGGGCATCATAGCAGATGAGATGGCCATTGGCGTCATCAACACCAAGACCACGGCGGTCCGCGTTATCCCAGCTATCGGCTATAACGAGGGAGACATCCTGGAGTTTGGTGGTCTCTTTGGATCTGCGCCCATTATGCCGGTCAACCAGTTTGCAGGCTCAGTGCTTGCCCACCGCGGCGGTCGCTTCCCCGCTCCGCTCAATTCTCTCAAGAACTAGCAAAAGAGCCTCCACATCGGAGGCTCTTTTTAGTTGCAGGTTTTATGCGCTTGCGACTCAGTGCTCGCCGTGCTCGTGCTCACCGTGCTCGCCGTGCTCGTGCTCACCGTGCTCGCCGTGGTCGTGCTCGTGTGCGCCGTGGTCGTGCGCGTGGTGCTCGCCATGCTCGTGCTCGTGGTGCTCGCCGTGGTCGTGTCCCTCGTGGCCGTGCGCGTGCTCGCCGTGGCCGTGCGCGTGCTCGTGCGCGTGATGCTCGTGGCCCTCATGCTCGCAGTGTCCATGCTCGTAGTCGCAGTGCTCATGTACGCAATGACCGTGCTCATGGTCGCAGTGCGAGTGATCGTGCTCGTCAGCCAAGTCCGACTGCTCGTGCCAGAACGCTGGCACAAACACCTCACGAAGTCCATGACGCAGCAGATCGCGGCCAATAAACACACACCTAGACTCTTCCTGAGGCTCATCGCCCGTAATGGCCCACGCACGTTCTACCAGGTCAAACTTGACCCACTGATTACCACAAGGCAACGTTCCTTTTGCGCGCGCAAGCTTTCCAAAAACGCCAGCCGACGCTGCGTCCAAAAGCCAAATCAAGTGCGTTGGACTTGGAAGTTCAGCGTGAGTCAGCGCCATAGTCTCCAGGTCGGGACCTTCGTCCTCATCAGCAGCTGCGTCTTTAAGAACAGAACCGTCAAGCGCGCGAGTCAGCAGAGCATTCCACCACTCGTCGGGAATATCAGCATACGAAGACTCGGCGATAACCTCTGCCTGCGGATTCATCTCTGCCGTAAGCTGCTTAATGGGCTCGGCGGCATCCTCGCTACCTGGAGCAAGCTTTGAAATCACAATGCTCGCGGCGGCGCTCAGCTGGTTGTCAAAAATCTCTGGAAAATCGGTGCGCTGATTCTGCCACGAAACGGCGTCAACCACGGTAACCGGCGCCAGCAAACTAATGCGTTCCCAAGCCACCTGATTCACGTTATCAAGAATGCTCTGCAGCTTAGCCACGCCAGTTGGTTCAACAATTAAATACTCGGGGTCAATCGTGTTTGAAATGGTCAGCACCGACGTCGCAAAATCCTGCTTGCCCGAACAGCAAATGCAATTCTCAGTAGACTCCCAAACCTTGAGGTCGGAGTCCTGCCTCAGACGGCGGGCATCGATGTCTGCCTGGCCATATTCATTCTCGTAGATAGCAAAATCACGCCCAGTCCGGCGCACGAGCTCCTGAATGAAGGTGGTTTTACCAGCTCCAAGAAAGCCTGATACAACAAGGATTTTCATGAATACAACCGCTTTCTAAACTCCGTTGGCGCTCACCAGCGCAAAAAGCTGGCGAGAAAACCGAACTTCTCGCCAGCTTAAACGTACTAAATAACGCGACCTAGTTGATTACCTAGTCGATAACAACAACTGGCTTGATGAGGTCGGATGGCTTATCACGCATGGTGAAGAGAGCCTCCTCGAGGTGATCCCAGCCGTGATAGAGGTGAGTAACCTCTGGGTGAAGGTCCAGACGGCCAGAAGTGACCAGGCTGGAGAGCTTCTCCATGCGCAGACGGCCGCCAGGCATGAGGCCGCCACGGATGTCCTTGTGGCCCATACCAACGCCCCACTCGACGCGAGGAATGTTGACGTAGTCGCCGGAACCGAGGTAGTTGACGTTACCAATCTTTCCGCCAGGCTTGAGTGCCTTGACAGCGTCCTCGAAGGTCTCGCAACCGCCGCCGTCGACGCAGACGCGGTCAACGCCCTTGCCACCGGTGAGCTCCATGACCTGCTCCCAGATTGGGCCGTCCTTGTAGGAGATGAAGTCGGTTGCGCCGTAGCCCTTAGCTGCCTCAACGCAGACTGGACGGGTACCAACAGCAATGATGCGAGAAGCACCGTGGAGTGCAGCACCAGCAACGGACATAAGGCCGACAGGTCCAATGCCGATGACCAGGACGGTGTCGCCGAACTCAACGCCAGCCAGCTCAACTGCGTGGAAGCCGGTTGGAACCATGTCGGAAAGGATGCAGGCGTCTGCTGGATCCATGCCCTCTGGCATGTGAGCGAGGTTACCGTCAGCGTCGTTTACGTGGAAGTACTCGGAGAAGACGCCGTCCTTGAAGTTGGAGAACTTCCAGCCAGCAAGCATGCCACCGGAGTGCATGGAGTAGCCGGCCTGAGCCTCAAGGGAGTTCCAGTCTGGAGTAATTGCAGGAACGAGGACGCGGTCGCCAGGCTTGAAGTCCTTGACGCACTCGCCAACCTCGACAACCTCTGCGGAGCACTCATGACCAAGAATCATGTTGTGACGGTCGCCGATTGCGCCCTCCCACAGAGTGTGAATATCAGAAGTACAAATTGCGACCGCAAGTGGCTTGCAGATTGCGTCCAGAGGACCACACTTTGGTGTCTCCTTCTCAATCCAGCCGGACTCGCCGATCTTGAGCATTGCATAACCCTTCATAAAACCCTCCTAAAATCTGTGTTTCTTAGCAATGAAACACTACCTACCTCGTGGAGGAGCACGCCTTTTGCGTGACACTGACGAGGCTTATAAACGTTTTTGCGAAAGCTCGCATACGAGCGTACGTGGTTGTTGCGGCCACAAATGGGTCCTCTACACAACAAAACGACGAACACTCGCGAAGTACATTTTCAAGTACTTTTTTGCGCAAAGCTAGAACGAAACCGTGAAAGGTTGAGCAGTCTTTCATGAATTTTAAGCTGACGAGAAATGCGGTTTACAAATATCCGATATTTGCGCACGTAGACAATGTGTACGCTAACATACCGTTAACCAAACCTCCGACCGATGAGGAACAACGCTTATCGGCAAACGGTTACCGTTCACCGAGTCAAATGGGCAACTGTCCACTTTTCTGTTGTAAGCAAGCGATGCCGAGTGGTATGAAGAGGCGTCTCGGCAGCTTCGCAAGGGCGCTTTGTTAGAATTCTGGCAGACGGGTTTCTCGCCACATGAGTTTTTAAGCAAGCTGCTTCAAGAAGAGAAATCCACTGGTCAAGGAAGGAATTCACATGCTTTTAGACACCCTACTCAAAGACGCTGGCGCTAGCCTTGACTGGCAATACATAATCTCATACGCCATCCTGCTGGCTCCGGCAGTTATTCCGGGTGTGCTATTTGTTTACTCTTTTATCAAAGAACCTCGACAGTTCCGAAACGCGCTTTTTTTATTTGCGACTCTTGCGTGGTCCTCGATTCTTCTAGTGCTAAGGCTGAACAACTTTATCCTTGGACTAATTCTGGTTACTCTTGTACTGCTGACACCATTTCTGACCATTGGTTTCTTGCTGGTAAACACCGTAGTCGTTGTAAGAAATAACGGATTTTCACTGACATCGATGCTTCCGTTTTTGATGGCCGGATTCCTTGTTCTGCTGATTGCGTCGCCGACCATCGTGAATTATTTTGACCCGGACGTTCGACACATTATTGTCTTTGTGCTGGGACTTTTTACGCTCGAGGGCCTGTGGTTCTCGTTTACCTTTATGGCTTTGCTGTTCTATTCGTGGGTGTATCGTTTGCTTCCCCGCCGACGCCAATACGATTACATCATTATTCACGGCGCTGGGCTTGACGGTCCGCGACCAACTCCGCTGCTTGCAGGCAGGATTGATAAGGCACTTGAGCTGTGGAATAAGCAGCATCAGCACGGAAAGTTTGTTGTTTCTGGTGGTCAAGGCGCTGACGAGATTGTCTCCGAAGCTCAGGCCATGCGCGACTATCTTCTGGAGAAGGGCGTTTCAGCTGACGCAATTCTCATGGAAGACAAGTCCACTACTACCTGGGAAAATCTTAGGTACTCGCTAGCCATTATCAACGCTGATCGGGCAACGGGTGTCGGCGCCACAAGTGCGGCCACCGTCGCAAGCAGGGACGTCACAACAGCAGCCAGCGACGCGTCGACCAGCGACGCGAGCGGAACCGCCGCTTCGAGCGGCGACTTTACCACCGCGGTTGTTACCAGCGATTTCCACGTTTTCCGTTGCGCCGAATACGCCCACAACCTGGGCATTAAGGCAGATGGTATCGGTTCGCACACCAAAGGCTGGTACTGGCCCACGGCGTTTATCCGCGAGTTTATCGCAATCACCAAAGCGCACCTCTGGCCCTACCTGGTCATTGGTGGTCTGTACACGTTAATCAACGTGCTCAACTACGCGTTCTTTTACTTTGGAGTTGCGTAAGCTAGGGGTGCTCAATTTTTGCTCCGCGCCTGATTTTCTCCGCGCCTGATTTCTTAAAAGAATCTGTAAAATTTGCCTGAAAACGTTAAAGAAACTGTGGATTTGCCTGATTTCATCAAAGAATCTGTATCCAAAATACAGAATCTTTGCACTTTTTAGGCTCGCTTTTTAGGCTCACTTTTCAGGCAGAGTTTAAAGCGCGTCCGAGCTCGCCCTTTCATGGAGCCTGATTTTCTCGCCATGTCTGAACGATTTGCCGGA
>JABZHP010000058.1 GCA_015258785.1 Atopobium sp. | reverse complement strand
ATTTTATGTAAAGGGTGCAAATAACCTCGACTGGGGTATGCAGAAGCACCTCTCCAACATCTTTGATCCAAAGAGCGGCAACACTGTAATGTTCGCATTTGACCACGGTTACTTCATGGGTTCAACCGCTGGCCTTGAGCGTCTTGACCTGCTGCTTCCACAGCTTGCTCCTTATGTTGACTGCTTCATGGGTACCCGTGGCGCAATCAGGACCTGCGTTTCTCCTGAGGTTTCTAAGGGCATTGCTCTTCGCGTTTCTTCCGGCTCTTCTATGCTGCAGGCAGACCTCTCCCACGAGGTTGTCGCAGTTGACATCGAGGACGCTATCCGCATGAACGCAGACTGCATGGCTGTTCAGACCTTCATCGGCGCTGATGGCCAGCTCTCCAGCATCGATAACCTGAGCGAGGTCATCAACGCTGGCTTCCGCTACAGCATTCCTACCCTCGGCGTTTGCGCTGTTGGTAAGGATATGGAGCGCACCGGTCGCTTCTTCAAGCTTGCAACTCGTATCATTGCTGAGATGGGCTGCCAGATTGTTAAGACTTACGACTGCGAGGACTTCGAGGAAGTTGTTGCAGCATGCCCAGTTCCAATTGTTGTTGCTGGCGGCAAGAAGCTTGCTGAGCGCGACGCTCTGCACCTTGCATACGATGTCATCCGCAAGGGTGCACGCGGCGTTGACATGGGTCGCAACATCTTCCAGAGCACCCATCCTCTGCAGATGGCTGAGGCTGTCCGCATGATCGTTCACGAGGGCGCAACCGACGCTCAGGCATGGGAGTTCTTCGAGGACGCAACCCACTAAGAGCGCGCACGGTGCGGCGCGGCGGGCGCAGGTCCACGCGACCTCCAAGCACGGCGTTGCTGCAGGTATGAACGCGCGCCGAGCGCGAAAGCGCTGCTCACACGCGGCTTTCTCATGTGACGAGAAACATACTGACCTTGAGCTGGTAATCCTTACGGATTACCAGCTTTTTTGTGGCGTATCAATGTTGGCTTTTAGATCTGGCGTACAAAATAGTGCGGTTTTGGAAGGTCTTGCTGAAGAATTGCTATGTTCCTGATCAAGATTGCCAGGCAGCCAGGTGGTCACACTTCCTGATATGCATCTTTATGCATAAACTTCATGTAATATGCTGAATAATGAATTGGAATATATAAAGAATTTAACTATAGGTAAATTCCGTACCTAAGGAACACACCTATGACGGATAATCTGCACAATTGCGGCCATATTACACATCAAATGAAGATAATCTGCACGTTTGAGGTATTTTCGGCGTAATGTATACGTCTTTTTGACAGATTATCTGACTTAAGTGTGTTTCCCAAATCCCAAATTTGCCTGGTGAGCCGATGGCGAGAAGATCAGTTTTTCTTGCATGCCGTATACCTGCGGTTTTATGTGATTGCATGTTTTATAAGTTCGGAGATTTATATAAAAAGTTTCATGGCAACTTTTGGATCGCACTTGAGCCACATTCAAGATGTATTTAAGAACCATTGCCATTGGCATTGCCATGATATTCGTAGAAATCCAAAAGATATTTGAGTAGCTATTTGTAACCCATCCCAGAAAATTTAAATCAGCTTAACAGCGATTTAACACCCCTTCTGTTCTACTAAAGCCAGGAGAAGGGAGTATCTATGAAATCAAAGCAAGCTTGTGGTTGGAGCTGCCGCCTACGTGTCCTACCTATTCTATTTTTGCTATTAGGATGCGCATTTGTAGTCTATGGCGCTTCTCGCGGAGAGGTTAGTGTCGTATTGGGAAAAGCGGTGCGAATCTGCCTTGAGTGTGTAGGTATTGGCTAGGTGACCTGCAGTGAAAGTGTTCTCAGGGATAAAATTTCTTGGAAAGAAAGTGCGAGAATTTATCACTAAAAGAGGTTTCGTGCAGGCATGCGCAACCTTTCTAACCAACCCTCACCTAACAAATTTTGCTAAGGGAACTATCTATACTGGTCCTGCAAAGTCAGTCTGTGTCCCTGGACTTAATTGCTATTCTTGCCCAGCAGCTACGGGAGCTTGCCCTATTGGAGCATTTCAGGCGGTAGTTGGATCTTCTAAATTCAGCTTCTCGTATTACATTACGGGTATTTTGATTCTCATTGGAACTTTGCTGGGTAGGTTTGTCTGCGGATTTCTTTGTCCATTTGGCTGGGTACAAGATCTTCTCCACAAGATTCCATTCCCAAAAAAATTTAGCACTAAAAAGCTCAAAGCCTTGCGCTATTTGAAGTACGTCATATTAATTGTACTTGTCTGGGCTCTACCAGCTTTGATTCAAAATGCCGTAGGAATGGGAGAGCCTTATTTCTGTAAGCATGTTTGTCCACAGGGAATTCTTGAGGGAGCAATTCCGCTTTCTTTAGCAGATGTCAGCATTAAGGCAGCTCTGGGCACACTTTTTACGATGAAGTTCAGCATTCTGGCAACTGTCGTGCTGTTGAGCATTATGTTTTATCGTCCTTTTTGCAAATGGATTTGCCCGCTCGGGGCTTTTTATTCTCTGTTCAATCGCATCTCAATTTTGCAGTATCGAGTTGACGAGAAGACCTGTGTAAGCTGCGGAAAGTGTGCGCGTACATGCAAGATGGACGTAGATATCACGAAGAATAACGCAGCTCTTGAGTGCATTCGCTGCGGAGAGTGCATAAAGGTATGTCCTGTTCATGCGATTGATGCAAAGCTCCTGTTAATCAACAAGAAAATTGAGCAGTCGGAAAAGGTTGCTACAGCAAAGCACTTGGCTGATCCACAGGCGACAAGCTCATCAAAGTAAGTGTCATAAACGTGTATAGCTACGTTTCGTACGTAGAAAAGACAGAAAGGACTATGAAATGAAAAAATTTGTAACAAAATCCCTGACGTATGTCGCTGGCCTGCTTATGGCAGTTGCGCTTGTTGGATGCAGCGTTGGTGGTACTGGCAACACAGGCACAACAACCGCTCCAACTTCCGAGCAGCAGAATTCTGCTGCAGTTCCACCTGAGGCAGCATCAAAACTGCACCTCAAAGACGGCGATACCTTCCCAGATTTTAAGGCAACAGATATCACTACTGGCGCTACCTATGACAACACCGTATTTGGACAGAATAAGGTCACTGTTCTGACCTTCTGGTTCAATGGCTGTACTGGCTGCATTCAGGAGATGCCAATGCTTCAAGAACTTGCTGATACCTATAAGGACAAAGGTGTCAATGTCTTGGGTGTTAACGCCGAAGCCGCATACACGGACGACGCTAAGAAGGAAGCCGTAAATATTCTCCAGAAGCAGGGCGTTACCTACGGAAACGTCGCTCTTGATCCTCACAGCGATGGCGGTCACGTTATCGAAGGCCTCACAGCGTTCCCAACTACTATGGTTATTGACCAGAACGGTAGACTTGTGGGCGATCCAATTACCGGTGGTGCCAGCAAGCTCCAGGGCAGCGAACTTCAAAAGCGCGTTGACCAGGCTCTTGCTCAGTCAAAGTAGGTTATAGAAACTTACATACCGCTCACGGCACACGGCGAGAAGAACTTCTCGCCGTAGGGGTCAATCGGTTAGCATTTGAAGTGTTGTATGAAGTACGCCTGGACTGAGTCATTTGAGCTTGGTCCAGGCGCACTCTAATACTTGCAAATAGCATCAAGCTGCATTTGAAAGGGAAGAATTGAAAATCCTTGTAGTAGAAGATGAAAAGGAGCTTCTTGCCTCTATTGGAGAGGGGCTTGAGCTGGACGGTTATTACGTTGATCTTGTCGACAACGGTACTCAGGCTCTTGAAATGGCTCAGCTTGAGCAATATGACCTGATTCTACTTGACCTTAATCTTCCTGGCATTGATGGGCTTGATTTGCTACGCGCCCTGCGTGCGGAGCACTCAGAGACTAAGGTATTGATTCTTTCTGCGCGATCATCGGTATCTGATCGCATTGTTGGATTAGATGCGGGCGCTGACGACTACCTTATAAAACCTTTTGCGTTTGGTGAGCTTGAGGCCCGTATGAGGACACTCTTGCGCCGCGAATATACGCACGGAGAAGTATCCTTGACGCTGGGGGAACTTCGGTTTGACACTACGGCCCGACAAGTTTTTGTTGGAGACGCTCAGGTTAATCTCACCAAGAAAGAACTTGCAATTTTAGAGTATCTGATGCGACACGCTGGAGCGGTTGTGAGCAGTGAAGAGCTAATGACTCATGCGTGGGATAGCAACGTGGACTTATTCAGCAATTCTGTGCGTGTTCACATTTTTTCGGTACGAAAAAAGTTGCGAGAAGCTCTTGGATATGACCCAATTTCGAACAAAGTAGGAGAGGGTTATTGCTTTAAGAAGGACAGCGATGACTAAGATAAGTGAAATAATCCCAAAGCCAATGCGCTCGATACGTGCCCAACTCACCCTTCTTATGGTGGGTTTATTGGTGTGTTGTTGCGTTGTTTTGACTTGGCTTGTGTATCGCTCGACTTCTGAGCTGCTGGAACTAGCTGCAGCTAACGCCATCAACCAGGGAACTCTTTCTATCGTTTTGGATGTAGATACTATCGAACGTTCTATTTTGTTTGACGCGCTGGGTATCTTGCTTGTTGTGATTGTTGCAGGAAGCTGTGTAGCTTATTTTTTAATAGGCCACTATACCAAGCCAGTTCAACAACTCTCTGCTCACATGAAAGAAATGAGCCCAAATACATTGTCTGATTCCATTGAAATTGAGGGCGGTGGAGAAGAGATTCAGGAGCTGGTTAAGTCATTTAATCAGATGACTGAGCAACTAGATGAAGCATTTGCAATGCAGAGGCGCTTCTCGGCTAGCGCAGCTCACGAGCTCAGAACGCCAATTACCGTACTGAGAACCAAACTGGATGTTTTTAAGAAAAAGAAACGCGAACAGCATGAATATGACGATCTTGTAGACACGATGGAGACATACATTGACCGCCTATCTTCCATTATCACTGACCTTTTGGAATTTGCGGAGACATCTGAGCTAGGAGAGACTGAGGACGTTTCTCTTGATTCAGTAGTTAAAACGGTCGTGGATGACCTTAAGCTAGTTGCCCAAAATAATATGGTAAACATGCAGGTTAACACGCAGATTGATGCACATTCTGATACACAATCCGAGGTACAAAATCTTACTGTTAAGGGAAATACCAATCTGCTATATAGAGCTCTTTACAACCTGGTTGAAAATGCCATTCGTTATAACAATGAAGAAGGTTCAGTCAACATTACTCTAGAAACCAGGGGTCAAGAAGGCGTGATTATAATTGCCGATACAGGAATAGGCATAGCTCCTGAGCAAAGAGAACTTGTATTTGAGCCGTTCTACAGGGTGAATAAGTCGCGATCCAGAGAGTTTGGCGGTGCGGGTATTGGTCTCTCGCTGGTTAAAACTATCTTAAAGCGACATGGAGCTTCCATAACAGTCTCTGAAAACAACCCTCAGGGTTCTGTATTTACCATCAGAATTCCATTGGTTGATGCTGTAGATTCCGATTAGCGCTTCATATACGCCGCCGTTTGGATATAAGGCGAAATATCAGCTTATGGCGAGAAGTACAACGGCTAGAATAGTTCTTAGCACATAGATGCCCTAGTGATGAAGGGGAGCCACGCATGGAGTTTATTCTGGATACAGCTGATCTTGAGGCAGTTAAGCAGCTTGATGAGCTTTTGACTATTGATGGAGTTACCACTAATCCTGCAATCATCACTAGAAGTGGCAAGCAATCTGAGCAGGTAATCAAGGAGTTCGTGGAGTATCTGCTCCCTGAGCAAAAGTTCTTTGTTCAGGTTGTTTCGACTGACTATGAGAAAATGCTGGAAGAGGCTCGCTATATTTGTGGCCTCCGCCCCGAGAATACCTATGTGAAGATTCCTGTTACCCGCAATGGATACAAAGCAATCAAGCAGCTCAAGTCCGAGGGCCTTGGTGTTCTTGCAACCGCTATTTATTCCGCTGACGAGGCATTCCTTGCAGCTATGAATGGCGCAGATTATTTGGCTCCTTACGTCAATCGCATGTGCAACTACGGCGACGGCATCGGTCAGGTTCTTGATCTTATGCAGATGCTTGAGACCCATGGACTGAATTCTAAGATTCTTGCTGCATCATTCAAGAATACTGAGCAGGTTCATGCGCTTATCACTGCAGGTATCGATGCTGTTACTCTTCCACCTGATATTGTCTATACCATGATGGATCATCCTGGTACAAAGATTGCTGTTGATGAGTTCTCTGTCGCGTGGCGCGAGGCTTACGGTAGAGATACTCTGCTGGGATAAAGAATTTAAAAAAATCTACTACATACTGACTTAGATTATGTATATAAGTCAGACATAGGGGTATAAGCAAAACCGTAAAGCAGAAACACGGTATGTGTTCACGGTTAGCTTGTGCCCCTTTTCAGGTCATCTACCTGTGGGGTTTCTCGCCAAACGGAACACGTACATAGGAAAGGATGATTCACAATGGGTAAGATTCTTGGAATTGACCTGGGTACTACAAACTCAGCTATGGCTGTCCTTGAGGGTGGAGAGCCAACTATTATCGTTAACGCAGAGGGAGACCGCACAACTCCTTCCGTCGTCGGCTTCCGTGCTGACGGTGACCGTATTGTTGGTAAGGCAGCAAAGAACCAGGCTGTCACCAACCCTGTAAACACTGTCTTCTCCATCAAGCGTTTTATGGGCCGCAAGTTTGACGAGGTCCAGTCTGAGATCAAGACTGTCCCTTACAAGGTTAAGGCTGGCACCGACGGTCGCGCAGTCGTTGAGATTGAGGGCGTTGACTACACTCCAGAGCAGATCAGCGCTATGACCCTTGCAAAGATGAAGGCAGACGCCGAGAAGTACCTCGGTGAGCCTGTAACCGACGCTGTCATTACTGTCCCAGCATACTTCAACGACGCACAGCGTCAGGCAACCAAGGATGCAGGCAAGATTGCTGGCCTTAACGTCCAGCGTATTGTCAACGAGCCAACCGCAGCAGCTCTTGCTTACGGTCTGGACAAGAAGGATCAGGACCACAAGGTTCTCGTCTTCGACCTCGGTGGCGGTACCTTCGACGTCTCCCTGCTTGATCTTGCAGACGGCGTTGTTGAGGTTCTTGCAACCAACGGCGACAATCACCTGGGCGGCGACGACTGGGATCAGCGTGTTATCGACTGGCTTGCAGACAAGTTCAACTCCGATAACAGCATTGACCTCCGCAAGGACCCAATGGCACTTCAGCGCCTCAAGGAGGCTGCAGAGAATGCCAAGAAGGAGCTCTCTAGCGCTCAGCAGGCACAGATTAACCTGCC
>JABZHP010000057.1 GCA_015258785.1 Atopobium sp. | reverse complement strand
TCTCAAGGCTTGTATGCTTCTTGTCGAGAAGATCTATCAGGCGGCCAGGTGTTGCCACCAGCACATCGCAACCTTTTTGCAGCGCGGTTATCTGGTGTTTGTAGCGAGCGCCACCGGTAACAATAACGGCCTGCTGACCGGTGGATGCGCAAACGCTTTTAGCAACGTTGTCGATTTGAGCCGCGAGCTCTCGTGTTGGGGTGATGATGAGCGCGCGGAGGTAGGCGTTGCGTTTGGTGTCACCACGCTTGGCGTTACGCTTGGCACTCGCGTTGGGCCCGGCGGCTGCGTCGCGTCCGGCGGCTGCGCTGCGCCCGGCGGTCGCGTTGGGCTCCTTGGCGTCGGGCTTCTCGGCCCCGCCGGGTTTCTCGACAGCAATGCGCTGCAGCGTAGGCAACATAAACGCTGCAGTTTTACCCGTTCCTGTTTGCGCAGACGCAACAACGTCCTTGCCCGCCAGGACGGCGGGAATTGCCGCGGCCTGCACGGGAGTAGGCGCGTTGAACCCAAGTGTTGCTACGCCTGCCAGAATTTGCTCGTTTAGCCCGAGCTCGGCAAAAGTTATTTCCATACAAACAAGTATACTTATGTGCAACGATTAGCTAAAGGAAGTTACCATGCCTATTAATATTCCAGATGGTTTACCAGCTAAGAAGACACTGCAAGAAGAGCGTATTTTTGCGCTTGAGGAAGAAGTTGCAGAACACCAGGAGATTCGTCCGCTGCGCCTGGCAATTTTGAATTTAATGCCTAAGAAAATTCAGACCGAGACACAGATTCTCCGCTTGATTTCAAAGTCTCCTATACAGGTTACGTGTGACTTTATGCGTATCTCTTCGCATGAATCTAAAAACACTGCAGCCGACCATCTGGTTACGTTTTATTCAACTTTTGATGACTTCAAAGATAAAAATTACGACGGTTTGATTGTTACCGGTGCTCCTATTGAGGACCTTAAATACGAGGACGTTGATTACTGGGATGAATTCTGTCGCATTGTTGACTGGTCTCAGGAGCACGTCTTTTCTACCATGTATCTGTGCTGGGGTGCACTAGCTGGCCTGTATTACCTGCATGATATTCCCAAGAAGATGCTGGGTGCTAAGCTTTTTGGTATTTTCCCGCAGCGTTTATGCGATGAGTATTGCTTCCTCACCAATGGATTTGACGAGGTACATTACATGCCACACTCTCGTCACGCCGCGATTGAGACATCAGCTTTGGTAGATCATCCTGAGCTTGCCGTGCTTTCTGAGGGATTTACCAGCGGACCTGCACTTCTCGCCACCAGAGATTTCCACGAGATTTTTGTAACCGGTCATTTTGAATATGATCGCGATACGCTTGCAGAAGAGTATTGGCGCGACTTCCATAAGGGCCTGCCTATTCGCCTGCCAGAGAACTACTTCCCTGATAATGATCCAGAAAAGCAGCCGCTGTTTACCTGGCGTGCGCATGCAAATTTGCTGTATCGCAACTGGATTAACTGGGTGTATCAGATGACGCCGTATAACACAGACGAGATACCTGCGGCTATTGCAGATCTTCGTCAGCGTGTTTCCGAGGCTGATCCTGACGCAAGGATGACCGGTAGGTTCTAAGCAGGCATTTGCACGGTGACCGAATAGCCAGCGCTTGTAACTGGTTGGACGCCATCAATACCATAAAATAATTGATTGATACACGCGTATGAAGCTACGTGTAGAAACACGTATAGAGAGGATACGTTGATGAAGGTTGTAATTGCTTCAGATATTCACGGCGCTGCCGACTATTGCGAGAAACTCATGCAGGTCATTGAGGAGGAGCAGCCAAAGTATGTCTTGCTTCTTGGAGACCTGCTTTATCACGGCCCTCGCAACGATCTTCCTGCAGATTATGCACCAAAGCGCGTTATTGAGATGCTGAATAGCATTTCCGATAAGGTCATTGCGGTCCGCGGAAATTGCGAAGCAGAGGTTGACCAGATGGTTCTGGACTTCCCTTGCATGGCTGATTACAACATCTTGTTTGATAAGGACCCAAAGACGGGCAAGCAGTTCACTATTTTCTTTACCCACGGTCACGTCTTTGGTCCTGGCATTCATAACAGCGTTGATAAATGGCCTCAGACGCCAAGTATGGACGCGTTTGTATACGGCCACACGCACAGAAAAGTGAACATGCAGAGCGCTGACCATCCAGAGGTCACCGTGTTTAATCCAGGTTCTGTAGGCATTCCAAAGGACGGCACGCACAGCTGCGGAATCTACGAGGACGGCGAGTTTAGGCACGTCATCCTGGGCGAGTAAGTCTGTGTTGTTCACACGCAAAAAATGGCGAGAAGATCGATCGGTCTTCTCGCCATATTTTGTGGAGTGTGACGTGCGGTTTCTAGTCAGCGTTACTTCCTAGAAAGTGTGTCAGTATTCCAAGTGCTGCTCTGAGAGCTGATGGTTACGGTTCTTCCACCGTTGGTGGAAGAGAGGGTGAATGGCTCGCTTCTGCCACTGACCTGGCCGTTGAAGTTAAGCTCAAGCTTTGACTCGTCACCAGTCCAGGTGCCACGAACCTCTGGCTGACCACCAGTGCGCCAAATGACCGTGCCGTCCTTCTGAATGACAACCTCCATCGGCTTGCCGTCAGTGCCGGTGCCGCTATAGGTGCCAACCCACTTTTGAGCTTTCTTGCGGTCTTCCTCGGATTTCTTGTCTTTATCCTTCTGCTCTTGCTCTTTTTTGGTCTTCTCGGCCACGCCAGATTTAAGAGTTTCACCCTTCTTTATCTGGTCAGATACGCGAGAGTGGTATGAATCATAGGTTGAATTATTGCCTGTATCGTCTCCCCAGATAACCTTCTCGTGCTCAATATCTCCGAGAAGAGCCTGTAGCTCAACAAGCTTATTTGCCACAGACTTTTGATCCATAGTATTTGCGGTATCTGTGTCGTTGAAGCTGTTTGCAGTTAGTCTGCGCTTGTAGTCGGCCTCAAACCAGTCGCGAATGCTCTTCTGTCGATCAGAGATTGAGCTATTCAGAACGTTGATTCCTGTATCGTCACTGCCATTAGGCATACGGAACTGTCCGTTTTTCTGATCAGTCTGAATCTGTTCTTCAATTTCATTGAGTTTCTCGTACTGGTTAAGAAGTTCAACACGACTGCTGTCACTACGAGGATCAACGCCAACGCTCTCAATCTGCTCCTGATAGGTTGCAATGCGCTGCTGGACGGCGCTGCGCTTGGCTGCGTCGTCTTGATGGGACTGAATGACCCAAGCAATGGCCAGTACACCTACGACCAGAACGGCCGCAAGCAGGCCAAATGCCACCTTACGCAGAGAATCAGAGCCGTCCTTGGTTTGCTTGCGCTCAACGGAACTAGGTCCGCTTGAAACAACGGTGAACTGCGAAGGGTCGAAGTGTGAAATAGCAGTTGAATCAAGGTCATCGGCGGTGAAGACGTTGATACGATCTGGGTCGTTGATGAAGGTCGTGGGCTCCTCGTCAGAAACGTTGGAGTTTGCGATTACGGTGGGGGCTGCGTCAGCGTCTGCGTCAGCATCTGCGTTAGCGTCTGCAACGGTGTCCGAGTCGGTGACAGCGGTAGGCACCTCATCTGGGGTGATGTAGGAGTCGTCTGCCGATACCTCTAGGAGTGAGGTTTCTGCAGCAGTTGTGTCTTCATCATTGACTGGATACTCTGCCAGGACAGTTGCGTCTGGATCAGTTATGGTTTCAGCTGGCTCATCAGCTTCTGCTGGTGCGATGACCTCGGTGGCTGTGGTGGAGTTGTCGGGTGCGGTTTCTGGTGCGGGTTCTGTGGACTCAGCGAGCACATCGGGTTTCTCGACGTCTGCAACGTCCGCGGCATCCGCAGCGTCCGCGACGTCAGGAAGCTTCTGTCCGCAGTTGGAACAGAACTTTGCGTGCTTGCTAATTTCAGCTCCGCAGTTGGGGCAATTCATAGAGTCGCTCCTTAAATCGCCAGTTAGACTCAGTGGCTTTTAATTACACTGAGTTACTATTGTAGCGTTAACAGGAGAAACGCCAAAATGTTTTTAGTTTTAAGGGCGGCTACGCGCGTTTAGTGACACGCGATGTAGATTCGCTTCGCGTGTTCAGGCCCGCTGCTTAGAGCAGAGAAACGCCTGCTTCTGCACAGCGGTCTTCGGTCTGCTTGTCCCAGATAGATGCCTGCACCTCTCCGACGTGCGCTTTTTCTAGTAGCAGCATGCAAAGACGACTTTGGCCAATGCCGCCGCCAATGGTAAAGGGCAACTCGCCGTCAATGAGCATCTTGTGGAATGGCAGCTCAAGGCGATCCTCACATCCAGCGATTGCCAGCTGCGACTTAAGCGCCTCAGCGTCAACACGGATGCCCATACTGCTGATCTCAATCGCAGAGTCCAGGGTCTCGTCCCAGAACAGCAGGTCACCGTTGAGCGACCAGTCGTCGTAGTCGGGTGACCTAAAGTCGTGAGGCTGGCCGGAGTTCAGTGCACCGCCAATGCCCACGATAAACGTGGTTGGATGTTCGCGAACAAACAGATTTTCTCGCTGTTTAGGCGTCTGAGTAGGGTAGAGGTCCTCCAGCTCCTGAGAGGTTACAAAGGTGACTTCGCGGCTGATCTGCGTACTGAGCTGAGGATAGTGCCACTTGAGCTCGTCGAGCGTGCCGCAGATTGCCTCAACAATGCGACAAACGGCGTCTTCCAGCGTATCGGTATTGCGCTCGTCCTGCGTGATGATGCGTTCCCAGTCCCACTGGTCTACGTAAATGGAGTGCAGGTTATCGGGCTGTTCGTCGCGACGGATAGCGTTCATATCGCAGACCAGACCGCGACCAACGGCAAAGTTGTAGCGCCAGAGTGCATAGCGCTTCCACTTTGCGAGCGACTGAACTACCTCGGCGTTCTTGCCGACGTTTGGCAGGTCAAAGGCAACCGGATGCTCGACGCCATTGAGGTTGTCATTCATACCGGTAAGCGGGTCAACAATCAGCGGAGCAGTGACGCGCGACAGCTTCAGCGCAGCGCACAGCTTGGTCAGAAACACGTTTTTGACCTGCTCAATTGCTTTCTGAGTATCGTAAAGCGAAAGGCTTGAACGGTAGCCCTCTGGAATTTTGGTCATGTGGTCTCCTTGGAAGAGAGCGCTAAAAATTTGATTGCGCTGATTTTGCCTTCTTTCCACAATCCTTTGGCGAGAAACCCGTGTGATTTAACCGTTTTGTCAAAAAGATAATCGTGCTCCATCTTTAAGTTTTACATATTCGCAGCTGAGAAGCTAAGTCTGTATGTGCGCGAGACTATTGCGTGTAGATTTTTGGAGCTCGATTAATCCAAAAGTGAACTAATTATGTGCCGAGAAACCCGCTTTTGGATCAAGCGGACACATAATTACCCTGGTTTTGGATTAATCGACTCTGAAAAATCTACAAGGCGTTCCATGACCAGGTCAACTGTCCAACGTGGTGGACACATGACTGTATTTCAATGACTACTATCTGCACTGTAGTAAGTGTTCTTGTTCGAAAAGGCGTTTAACAGGCAAAAGACACATCAAACATAGGAGGAATTATGTCTTTAACACGTCGCGAGTTCATTTATGCAGGTGCTTCTAGTTTGTTCGCCCTTGGCTTGGCGGGTTGCGGAAACAGTGGCACAACATCCACATCTACTTCTGATGTGCAGAAGGAAGAGCCAAAGAAGTCAGAGGAGAAGCAGCCAGAAAAGTATGAGGTGACTATTGGTACTCTCACACAAATCGCTGATTACAACGGTGACCCAGCAGCAAAGATCACGTTTAATTTCACAAATAACTCTGACGAGACCACTTCATTTATGAGTTCGGTACGTGTTGAAGCGTACCAGGATGGCAAGCAGCTTGAAATTGCATTTGTAACAAGCGGTGACGTTAATATGGAGAGCACAACAACAAAGATTAAGACTGGCACAAGTCTTGATGTTGAACAGGCATACAAGCTCATTAGCTCGTCCGATGTTGAAGTAGAGGTATATCCGCTCATTGGTAAAGACAAACTTGCTGCCCAGACTTTTAGCCTGCAGTAAGTGCGTCATCATGACTAGGTAGTTACTTCAAGAGAGCCACCATAAAGTGGCTCTCTTTTGTAATTAAGCGATTCTAGTTTCCCTGTTTTGGAAGAGGGAAGAATGCGTTGAGATAGAAGACGTCCTCATTAACACCAACGTGAATGTTTCCGTTGTATCGCTTAGCGATAAGTTCCATCGAGCGGACACCAAATCCATGGTTAAAGTGATTTTAAACTTATGAAAATATTCATTTGAATACAGAGCAGTTAGACATACTTACTTGTGATCTGAACAAATATGTGAATTAGGTGAATATATATATTTTCACATCAGGTATATTCTAAAAAGACTAATTGTCATGAGGTACTAGAATTAGTAATTAGATGCATAAATAACTTGTGAATTGGTATCTGCGTGTAATCGTTTGCAATATAAGCAAACCATAGAAGAAAGATAAGAGCAGGAGATTTGCTCTAATAGAAAGGAACGGGTGTGTCAACGTTTATTCGTGAAGAAACAAAAAGGCGTATTGCTGTTTGTGTGACAGCAGCAACTATTGCAACTGCATCACTTATTGCTGTAGTAACTCCTGTATTTGCTGAGACTTCATCAAATACTGCTACTACTACCTTAACATCAGTAGCATCAATTCCAACTATAAGCTCTTTTACCTTTACACAGGGCAATATACCTCCAGTACGACAGGATGTTCCTGATGACGAAATGGCGGTTCAGTTTGTATCTGAGGTATCTCTTCAAGGTTATAAGGTTGTTGGAGATTTTGAGGGACATGCATACACTCCTTCTGGTCTAACTGACCCAGACGGTCATGCAATTGTTAAATGGGTGGCAGATGACGGTACTGAGATGGAACCTGGCGAGTTGTTTGAACTCCAGTACATTAATAGACTGACTTTCCATGCAGTCTGGCAGCCAAAAGACGGCAATGACGATGTTCAGTATCGTCTTGTGATTGATGCAAACGGTGGCCATTTTGAGGGTGGCGTTTCTACTATGCTTGAGCGCCATGACTATCTTCCAGCAGAGATGCACAACGTTCAGGCTGTTAGTAAAGTAGTTCGTGACGGCTATACTCTTGTTGGTTTTTCGAGAAATAAAAACGATATTACTGCTCCAGCCAGCACGCTAACATCACCAATAAGTATTCGTGATGCAGAGCATATTCCAGGTCACACTACTAATGGTGCGCTTCCAAGTAAGACTGATGAAATCTATACTCTCTATGCTATTTGGAGACCAAATACTGCAACCCCTGCAGACCCATCAACCCCTGCAGACCCATCAACCCCTGCAGACC
>JABZHP010000056.1 GCA_015258785.1 Atopobium sp. | reverse complement strand
AATTGCTGCTCCACGGTCCCTCTCGCGAATAAGCGCTTTGTGAACAAACTCAATAGCACCAACGTCAAGGCCGCGAGTTGGCTGAATAGCAATGAGAACGTCTGGGTTGGAAGAGACCTCGCGGGCGATAATAACCTTCTGCTGGTTGCCGCCGGAAAGTCCCACTGCCTGATGATCTGCGCACTCTGCAGGACGAATATCAAACTCGTCAATGAGCTTCTGAGAGAATTCTTTAATCTTTGCCAGGTCAAGTGCAATACCCTTACCAAAGGTCTCCTCGTTGTGGCGCTCAAGCACCATGTTCTCGGCAACGGTAAAGGGCAGAACCAGACCCCAACGATGGCGGTCTGAAGGAATAGTTGCGACTGCGTGGTCAATGACCGTCTTTGGGGTTGTGCCCTGAATCTCTTCACCCTTGACAGCAATGGTGCCCGACTCAGGTTTGACCAGTGCGTTTATGGCATCGGCAAGTTCTTTCTGGCCGTTACCGTCAATACCTGCAAGACCAACGATCTCGCCGGCACGAATATCCAAATTAAAGCCGTTTACCTGCTCAATACCGCGCTCGTCCTTGACGTGGAGGTCTTTGATTGAAAGAACAACCTCGCCAGGAGTTGCCGGCTTCTTTTCTACATGCAGGTTAACGTTTCTACCCACCATAAGTGTTGCAAGCTCAGTCTCAGATGTCTTGGAGACATCAACGGTGCTCATGTACTTACCGCGACGAATAATGGTGCACTCGTCAGCAGAAGACATAATCTCTTTAAGCTTGTGAGTAATAACAATAATGGTTTTACCTTTGCTTACCAGGTCATGCATGATCTGAATAAGCTTCTCAATCTCCTGCGGTGTAAGAACTGCCGTAGGCTCATCAAGAATCAGCGTATCAGCACCGCGATACAAGGCCTTTAAGATCTCAACACGCTGCTGCATACCAACAGAAATGTCTTCAATCTTGGCGTCAGGGTCTACGTCAAAGCCGTATTCCTCAACAATCTCCAGGACCTTCTCGCGAGCTCGCTTTGGATCAAGGACGCCACCAGCCTTGGTGACCTCGTTGCCCAAAACAATATTTTCTGTAACAGTAAAGTTCTCGACCAACATAAAGTGCTGGTGAACCATACCAATACCGTGAGCGATAGCATCGGTTGGGCCAGATATGGATACACGCTCTCCGTTGAGGTAAACCTCGCCCTCATCAGCAGAATACAGGCCATACAGTACGTTCATGAGCGTACTTTTACCTGCGCCGTTCTCTCCTAAAATGGCGTGGACAGTTTGCTTGCGCACGTTAAGGTCTACGGCGTCAAGAGCTTTAAACGATCCAAAAACTTTGGTAATGCCATGCATCTGAACAGCGTAATCCGAACTGACTTCCACGAGCCACCTCCTTTACACACTTGCTAGAGGTGAGGAGTGCCAAAAAGCACCCCTCACCAGCAAATCCAAACTCATCGGCCTTTGGGCACGTCAGAGGACAAAAGCCATCTGGCGAGAAACCCTAAGGCGTAAAAACTAAGTTAGAACTTAGCTCAAAGACTTAACGTACTTGTCCAGGTCATCCTTGCTTGCAGGAGGAACAACGGAGCCAGCCTTGATCTTGTCGAGAAGACCAATAGCTGCCTTGTAGGTGTCCTCACCCATGAGGTGGTGATCCTCAGCAATTCCGACAGCGTCCTCGGAAGCGCCCAGGGAAACAGTAGTGCCACCCTTCTGGCCGTCCTTCAGGATCTTCTCGGAAAACTCAACGATAGCAACGTTAACGCGCTTAAGAGCAGAGGTCAGGACGTTCTCTGGAGCAAGATATGCCTGGTCACGGTCAACGCCGATAGCAAGCTTGTTTGCGTCCTTAGCTGCCTCAATAACGCCGGTTCCTACGCCTCCTGCAGCGTGGAAGACAACGTCGCAACCATCGGAGTACATGGAGTTAGCAATAGCCTTGCCCTTTGCAGCATCGGAGAAGGACTCTGCGTACTGTGCAGAAACCTCAACGTTGGTGTTGTTCTCCTTGTTTGCAAAAGCAACGCCGCCGCGGTAACCATACTCAAACTGGTCGATAAGTGCGGAAGAAATGCCGCCAACAAAGCCAACCTTGCCAGTCTTTGTGGTGCGAGCAGCAATGTAGCCAACAACAAAGGAAGGCTCCTGAGCGCGGAACATAACGCCGGTGAAGTTGGCAACCTGAGACTCGTTGCCGTTGTCGATAATGGCAAACTGGGTGTTTGGATTGTCCTTAGCAGCCTTAAGGGTTGCGTCTGCCATAGCAAAGCCAACGCCCCAAACAAGGTCGGACTCTGCGTCAACAGCCTTATCAAGGTTGGTTGCGTAATCGGAATCCTGCTTGGACTCAAGGTAGCTGACATCCCAGCCGTTCTTGTCCTTAAGCTCGGTCATGCCCTCCCAAGCGGACTGGTTAAAGGACTGGTCGTTAACACCACCAGTATCGGTAACCATGGTGAGCTTCTTTTTCTTCTCACCTGATGCCTTCTGGCCGCCGTCGTCCTTCTTCTGGTTGCAGCCTGCAAGACCTGCGAGTGCTGCAAGTGCGCCAGCGCCGGTTGCGCCAGTCACAAAACTACGACGAGAAACGTTCTTGTTCATTCCGTGCTCTCCTTACCTCATGTGGCGGGAACGTCCAGCTTTTGCGCTGGATCTTTATGAGAAGTTGACCAAACTTCCCTTGCTTAAGCGGAAAATCCGCATGGTTCCAAAACAAACAGCAATGACAAGCTGCTTATCTGCGATGCCTTGCGCAACAAGCGCTTTAAGCAACAACAGAAAGAGCAACCTCCATCATCTGCGTGAAACTAGTCTGACGCTCTTCAGCAGTAAGTGCTTCTCCTGTAAGAGGCAAATCAGAGATAGTTAGCAGCGTAAGCGCATGCTTATGAGCGTGCATGGCGTTGAGATACAGGGCTGCCGACTCCATCTCAACGGCAAGAACATCCATGCTTGCCCATTTTGGAAGCGAGTTGTCTACGGTATAGAACACGTCGCTTGCCAGGATATTACCAACGCGAACGGGATAACCCAGCTTCTCTGCACCAGCAACAGCCTTGCTCAACAGGCCAAAGTCTGCAGTAGGTGCAATAGTTCCAGGCATTCCGTACTGTGATGGATAATTAGAATCAGTGCTGGAAGACATGCCAATAACAATGTCTCTAAGCTTTACCTCAGGAGCAAGGCCGCCAGCGCTACCAATGCGGAGAATGTTGTCAACTCCGTAGAAATTAAAGAGCTCGTAAGAATAAATGCCAATGGAAGGCATACCCATACCAGAACCCATAACGGAGACTGGCTGTCCCTTGTAGGTGCCGGTGTAGCCAAACATATTGCGAACGGTGTTGAACTGCTCAACGTTCTCCAGGTACGTGTCTGCAAGAAGCTTTGCGCGCAGAGGATCGCCTGGCATGAGGACTGTCTTAGCAATCTGGCCCTCAACAGCAGCGTTATGGGGAGTTGGGGTAGTAGCCATTAGTTCTCCTTAAGAATCTCTGACAGGTGAGAAGTTCCAACACCAAGTTGCTCAACGCCAAAATAATCAAGGATTGTCTCGGCCATGTCGGCAAATGTGGTGGTTGTACCAAGGTTGGTATTTGGCTTGACCTTTGGACCTGTGATAAGCAGTGGCACGTACTCACGAGAGTGATCAGTAGATGGTGTTACTGGATCACAGCCATGATCTGCGGTAATGATAAACAGGTCATCCTCACGAAGACCCTCAATAATCTGAGGAATACGCTCGTCAAAGTAAGAAAGAGCGTTGGAGTATCCCACTGGATCGTTACGGTGACCGTAAATCATGTCAGTGTCAACAAGATTGGTAAAGCACAGACCGTTGAAGTCTTTGCTGGTAGCCTCAATAGTCTTCTGAATTCCGTCTGCGTTGCAGGTGGTGAACTCAAACTCTGTCATGCCACGGTGAGCAAAGATGTCATAAATCTTGCCAATAGAAAGAACGTCAAAGCCGTTCTCTTTAAGGCGATCAAGCATAGTTGGGCCCGTTGGCTCAAGCGAGAAGTCATGACGGCGAGAAGTGCGCTGATATGGCCACTCTCCCTCAAAAGGACGAGCAATAACGCGAGCGACACCGTGCTCACCCTGCAGAATCTCGCGCGCAATGCGGCAATACTCATAGAGTTTCTCGGGACTTACCACGTCCTCATGAGCAGCAATCTGGAAAACAGAATCCGCTGAGGTATAGACAATCAGAGCACCAGTCTCTACGTGCTCTTTACCAAAGTCTCTAATAACATCGGTTCCTGAGTAAGGCTTGTTGCAGAGAACCTTACGGCCTGTCTTCTGCTCAAACTCCTCAATGACCTCCTGTGGGAAGCCATCAGGATAGGTTGGGAACTTCTTTGGAGAAATGACGCCTGCCATCTCCCAGTGACCAACGGTGGTGTCTTTACCAGCGGATTTCTCCTGCATACGAGCATATGCGCCCTCGGGAGACTCAATTGACTTCAGATCAACGTCATACACGGTATCAAGTGCGCCATCAATATTAAGAAGGCCCAACTTTGTCATATTTGGGATGTTAAGAACGCCGCTTGTTGCGCAGGCACAAAGGGTATTGCTACCCTCGTCTCCGTATGCCGCCGCATCAGGCTCTTCGCCGATGCCAAAACTATCAAGAACAACTACAAAAACACGTTTAGGCATACTACCTCCTAAAACGCCCGAAACAAGCATTTGCGCACGATACATGCGCGAACTAACTTATGTGGACGAGTCATTACTATTCATTAAATATATTATTACAGTTGCATAATGCCGACGCCCAAGTTAGAGAGATTTTCACGATACAACCGTTTGCAGATACTAAAATTCTGTAAACGGTACGCAGCAAATGCTTAGAAAAATCAAGCAGGTAAAACCAATGTGGCGAGAAAATCTTTGAGCTCACCAGGGAAAAATTTAATGAATTCATTCTTTACAGACTCTAGCTGCTGTCTTATCGTTGTCCAAAGCAAGATTTAAGCACTAGCTTAAATAAGATAAGCACCTGTTTAGAAGTTTTATATAAGCACCTGTTTAGTCGGATTCTATTTTTGCTGCTAGGAGGACTGATGCTCACCAATCGAGAACAGATGATTTTCAACTGGATTAAAGAGCAGCCTTCCATTACTCAGAAGGAAATTGCAGAGCGTGCAGGTATCTCGCGCTCTTCTGTTTCGGTTCACATCTCCAACCTTACCGCAAAGGGCGCAATTTTGGGCCGCCGCTACATTTTGAGCGAGCGTCCCTACGTCATTGTTATTGGTGCCGCCAACATGGATATTGCTGGTCGCCCTAACGCTTCCCTTGTGGCGGGAGATTCTAACCCTGGTAAAGTCACCATGTCCTTTGGTGGTGTGGGTAGAAATATTGCACACAACCTGGCCCTTCTCGACGGTGACGTTCGTTTACTTACCGCCTTTGGTGAGGACTATCGTGCTCGCGAGCTCAAAGAGGGTTGCCTAGACTGCGGCATTGACATCGACGCATCTATTACCGTGCCAGGCGCTTCCACTTCCACCTACCTCTTCATCATGGATGAGCAAGGTGAGATGCAGGAAGCTATTAATGACATGCAGATTTACGAGTATGTCACCCCTGAGCGCATTGAAGAGCGTCTAGATATTATCCAGCATGCTGCGGCCTGTGTAATTGACACCAATTTACCTCAGCAAACGATTGAGTTTATCGCCAAAAATGTGACTTGCCCTATCTTCTGCGACCCCGTTTCTTCTATCAAAGCGCAAAAGCTCAAGAAGGTTCTGGGAAAAATTCACACGCTCAAACCCAATCACCTTGAGGCTGAAGCACTTTCAGGCATTAAGATTACTGACAACGCCTCCCTTGAAGCCGCAGCTCATGAGCTACTTGCAACAGGTCTCAAGCGTGTATTTATCTCTCTTGGTGAGAAAGGCCTTTTTTGCGCTGATCACGAGAAGACCATCCTCTTGCCGCTACTCCCTGCAAAGCTAGTCAACATGACGGGTGCAGGAGATGCCATAATGGCAGGAGTTACCTGGGCATATACTCAAGGCATGACACTTGAGCAGACCGGCCTGGTAGGTTTGGCTGCTTCCACCATGGCCGTTGAAGGTGAAGATACCATCAACGGTGAGCTCAACGTTGATGAGGTTATCAAGCGCGCAGGTATTTAGCGTGTCTGCGCGGCACAGCTCGTCTGCGCGGCACAGCGCGTATGCGCGGCACAGCGTGTCTGCGCGGCACAGCGTGTCTGCGCGGCACTACTTTCGGTTCCATTAGTCGTTTACGATTGGAGTATATATGTCTAACCTGAAGGATTTTCTCGTTGTATCTGACGAGGTCAAAGAGGCACTTGAGCAGAACAAGCCTGTTGTAGCTCTGGAGTCCACCATCATTTCTCACGGTATGCCTTACCCCCAGAACGTTGAGACCGCTCTGAAGGTTGAGCAGATCATTCGCGACAACGGTGCAATTCCTGCAACTATCGCAATTATTAACGGCCAAATGCGTGCCGGTCTTTCCGCTGACGAGATTGATTACCTGGGCAAGAAGGGCCGCGAGGTTGCTAAGGTAAGCCGCCGCGACCTCCCTGTTATCATCGCTGAGAAGAAGGATGGCGCAACTACCGTCACTACTACCATGATGATTGCTCACATGGCAGGCATCGACGTCTTTGCAACCGGCGGCATCGGTGGCGTTCACCGTGGCGCTGAGACCACCATGGACATCTCCGCTGACCTTGAGGAGCTTGCACAGACTCCTGTTATGGTCATTTGCGCTGGCGCAAAGTCCATTCTTGACCTTGGCCTTACCCTTGAGTACCTGGAGACCAAGGGCGTTCCAGTACTTGGTTACCAGACCGAGGAGCTTCCTGCGTTCTACACCCGCAAGAGCGGCTTTAGCGTTGACTACCGTGTTGACTCCCCTGCTGAGCTGGCAGAGATCTTTACTACCCAGCAGCAGATTGGCATGAACAGCGGTCTTCTGGTCACCAACCCAATTCCTGAGCAGTATGCAATGGATAAGGACACTATTGACGCAGCTATCGAGAAGGCCCTTGCAGAAGCAGAGGCAAACGGTATCCACGGCAAGGAGTCCACACCATTCTTGCTGGCAAAGGTTGCTGAGATTACCGGCAACAACTCCCTTGAGTCCAACATTCAGCTGGTCTTCAACAACGTTGCTCTTGGCGCAAAGGTTGCTGCAGAGGTTTGCAACCGCAAGTAAGTGCTCGCACGCGCTCAAACGTACAAGCGCACATAAGTACACGTGCAAGCACCGCGTAAGCACCGCATTTCTTTTGGCCCCTACGTCGTTTGACGTGGGGGCTTTTTCTGTCTTGCAGCAGCTTTGGTAGGTTCTGCCGAAGAATCGACA
>JABZHP010000055.1 GCA_015258785.1 Atopobium sp. | reverse complement strand
CGCGGTCTTTTCTGGCGAGAAACCCGGCGCACTCGTGGCGTGTGCTGTGGACGGCTTTTCAATGTGGAGAAACCCGTCAAATTTGAACGAATTGTTGCATTCGTGAAGCAACAAAAATTCCCGCGTACAACAGCTAAAGAGTGGAGTATACTTTTAAGGCTTTTCCACAGAGCCCCGTAATCTCTGACAAGAAAAAGCATCGATGACCCGTCCAGGGGTTATCAACTCGTAATTCGTAGGAGGAGTCAAGTGAAGAAGTCGACTCAGTTCGCCAAGGCTGGCGAAGTCGAGCGCAAGTGGGTGCTCATCGACGCTGAGGGCGCAACGCTCGGTCGTCTGGCTACAAAGGCTGCCATGATTCTTCGTGGCAAGAACAAGCCACAGTACACCCCAAACGCTGATACTGGTGACTTTGTTGTCATCATCAATGCAGACAAGGTTGTCCTTACTGGTGTTAAGGCTGACCACAAGGAGTATTGGCGTCACTCCGGCTACCTTGGTGGCTTGAAGATCACTTCCTTCAAGGAAGAGATGGAGAAGCACCCAGAGCGTGTTGTTGAGCACGCAGTCAAGGGCATGCTTCCTAAGACCACTCTTGGTCGCAAGCAGGGTATGAAGCTTAAGGTTTACGCCGGCGCTGAGCACCCACATGCTGCACAGAATCCCGTCAAGATTGAGCTGGAGGGCTAAACGATGGCAGATAACACCGCTGTTTACACCGGCACCGGCCGTCGTAAAGAGGCCGTCGCTCGTGTTCGTCTTGTTCCTGGAACTGGTAAGGTTACCGTTAATGGCCGCGAGGCAACCCAGTACTTTGGTCGCCAGCAGCTCGTAGATAACGCAACCGCACCTCTCCGCATTACTGATACTCTTGGTCGTTTCGACGTCCTCGCAAACTGCGATGGTGGCGGCATCAACGGCCAGTCCGGCGCTCTTCGCCTGGGCATCGCTCGCGCTCTTCTCGAGGCTGGCGAGTATCGTGATGACCTTAAGAAGGCCGGCTACCTCACCCGCGATTCTCGTGCGGTCGAGCGTAAGAAGTACGGTCTGAAGAAGGCTCGTAAGCGTCCTCAGTTCTCCAAGCGCTAAGGCCGCTGGACCCAAAAAAGTCCTCACAAAGAGACCTGTTGTATATCGGCAGGTCTCTTTTTTGTATACTTTTAAATGGTTGCATTTTGCATATTTGTGCAACAGTTTTAGTCCGCACGTTCTTCTCGCCATCTGGCGAGAAGCCCCACCTGTCGAGTAGTTCGCTGGCGCTTCGCGCGCACGTTGCTCTCCACCCGACAACATTACATTCGCAGCTAGGAGACGCTTATGAAGTACTTTGGAACCGACGGCTTTAGAGGCCGCGCAAACGAGGGTCTGAACGTCGATCACGCGTATAAAATTGGCCGCTTCATTGGCTGGTATTACGGAGCTAAGCAGGCTCGCAAGGCTCGTATCATCATTGGTAAGGATACCCGCAGGTCAAGCTATATGTTTGAGTCCGCGCTTGTCTCGGGCCTGGTTGCTTCTGGCGCTGACGCGTACATGCTGCACGTCATTCCTACGCCTGGCGTCAGCTACGAGGTTGTAGACGGTGCCTTTGACTGCGGTGTCATGATTACTGCATCCCACAATCCGTTCACCGATAACGGCATCAAGCTGGTCAACAAAGACGGCTACAAGATGGACGAGGACGTCCTTGAGCAGGTAGAGGCCTATATTGACGGCGAGTTTGACGTTCCTCTGGCAACCGGTGACAGCATTGGCCGCACGGTTGATTACATGCAGGGCCGCAACCGCTACATCTCCAGCCTTATTGCTAGCTGCGGTTTTAGCCTCCAGGGCCTGAAGATTGGCCTGGATTGCGCAAACGGCGCAGCTTCTAGTGTTGCTCGCCCTGTCTTTGACGCTCTGGGCGCCGAGACTCATGTTATTAACAACGCACCAAACGGCCTCAACATCAACGTTGATTGCGGCTCCACTCACATTGACCAGCTACAGCGTTTTGTGGTTCAGAACGGTCTTGACGTGGGCTTTGCCTACGACGGCGACGCTGACCGCTGCCTGGCAGTTGACGAGCGCGGTCACGTGGTTGATGGAGACCTGATCCTCTACGTCTGCGGCACCTACCTCAACAAGTATGGTCGCCTGGCTAAGCAGACCGTGGTCACCACCGTTATGAGCAACTTTGGCCTGTTCAAAGCCTTCGACGACGCTGGCCTTTCTTACGAGAAGACCAACGTGGGCGATAAGTACGTCTACGCTTGCATGAACGAGAACGAGTACAGCCTTGGCGGCGAGCAGAGCGGTCACATCATCTTTGGTGACCTTGCTAAGACCGGCGACGGTATCCTGACCAGCCTCCGTATTATGGAGGTCTTACGAGCAGAGCGCGAGAAACTCTCTGAGCTGGCTCGTCCCGTTACACTATATCCACAGCAGTTGGTTAACGTCCGCGTCACCGATAAAGAGGCTGCTATGCAGTCTCCTAAGGTCAACGATGCAGTTGCAGCTGCCGAGAAGTTCCTTGAGGGCAATGGTCGCGTGTTGGTCCGCGCTTCCGGAACAGAGCCTCTGGTGCGCGTTCTTGCAGAAGCTCCAACCGATGAGCTCTGCCAACAGGCAAATCAGATTGTGCTCGACGCTCTTGAGGAGTATAGGCTCAGCGCTTAAGCGCAGATAGATCCAGGGGATACGATGGCACTGGCAGGAATAGGTGTAGATATGCTTGAGATCGCTCGCATGCAGCAGGCAATTGAGAGACGCCCTCACTTTATTCGCCGTATGTTCACCGATGCCGAGCGTGCGTATTGTGAGCGCACTGCTCGTCCTGCGGAGCACTATGCTGCTCGCTTTGCAGCAAGAGAAGCCGTGCTCAAAGCCTTAGGAACGGGTTTCTCGTCTGGTATTGGTTTTCAGGATGTTTCTGTTGAGAGAGATCAGTTGGGTAGGCCACAGGCTCGTCTAGCGGGCAAGGCTGCACAGATTGCGGCTGAGCAGGGCGTGCAGGAGATTGCGCTTTCTATCTCGTACACCAGAGATGTTGCGGTAGCCAATGCGGTTGCGGTAACCAACGCTGTAAAACCTAAGGTAGATCAAAAGGAAGATGCTGCCCAAGAGCTGGCACGTTCGTTCAAAGAAGCTCGTTCTGTGTTGGATGAGCTTGAGCGTGTGCAAGAACCTATAATTGAGACAACCTTTGATGATGTTGTTAAATCCGAGGAGTAAGTTATGCAGCCGGTACTAAATGTTGAGGACATCAAGCGCGTAGAGATTGCGCTGACACGCGTGGGCGTGAGCGTTTCCGAGCTCATGCACCGTGCAGGTTACGCTGCTGCTCAAGAGGCCCTTGGCATGGGAGGGGACATCTCTAACGTTGTCATCCTCGTAGGTCTTGGCAATAACGGTGGAGATGGCTGGGTGGCAGCAGAAGCGCTGCGCTCTAGAAACTGCAACGTTAAGGTAGTCACTCCGCTTGAGCCCGATCAGATTTCCGGCGATCTTGCACGTCAGATGGCGCAGCGCGCCGTTCGCGCGGGAGTTTCCGTGCTTGTTGGTCCTTCTCGCCAGGAGCTGATTGACCTGCTGGCAACGGCTGACGTGGTGCTTGATTGTATGCTGGGTACCGGTTTCCACGGTAAGGTTCGTGCTCCATTTGATATTTGGATTGAGTGCCTCAATCAGTCCGGCGCTCGCGTGCTTTCTGTTGACGTCCCAAGTGGCCTTTCTGCGCAGAAGGGCCAGGTAGAAAGCGCGTGTGTTGTCGCCGACGTCACCGTTACCATGATTGCACTTAAGCCCGGCCTCATTGCCGATGCGGGCCGCGATGTTTGCGGCTCTATTGTTGTGGCGCCTCTGGCTGAGCAGACTGAGCGCCTGGTTGTTGAGGCAGATCCTGTTGCCTGGCGCGTTGACCTGGAAGATTATCTGGCTTCTGTTCCTGCCCAGCTCAACGACTGCGATAAATACTCTCGTGGCTCTGTTCTGGTGGTCGGTGGCTCAAGCCGCTTCCCCGGAGCTGCTGTTTTTGCTGCTAAGGCGGCTGCTCGTGCGGGTGCTGGCTACGTTACGCTGGCAGTTCCTGAGGCCATTGTCAGCTGCGTTCAGATGATGTTGCCAGAGGTTCCCGTTATTGGCCTCCCGTGCGACGCTGAGGGCGTGTTTACCGAGGAAGCAGCTCCGCTGGTGCTGCAGCTTGCCGCCATGCGTACGGTTACGCTGGTTGGCCCTGGCATGCGCGTTTCTGGCGGAACCGTTAAGGTTACCTCCGCGCTGCTTGACTCTGAGCTGCCCGTTATTGTTGACGCCGACGCGCTCAACTGCATTGCTCGCCTCACCAATAACAACCTTCCAGATTTCCCTGAACTCACTCGTCGTACCGCTCCGCTCATCATGACGCCGCATCGTCGCGAGCTTGGTCGCCTGGTTAACCAGGTAGATAATCCTCCTGCAAGCCTGGTGGGTCAGCTTGAGGCTGCTCGCAAGATTGTCTGGGCAGACGGTGGCTCTGAGCTGGTCATTGTTGCCAAGGGTACCGCTACCGGTTGCGTAGGCGTCCAGAAAGCCGTGCTGCCAAAGCCTGGTCCCGTTACGCTGGCAACCGCTGGCTCTGGCGACGTTCTTGCTGGTACTATTGCTGGCCGCTTGGCTCAGGTTGCTGGTCAAGTTGATGACCTGCCAACCTTCTGCTCGCTTGCGTGCGAGGTTCACGCATACGCAGGTCAGCTAGCTGCCGAGAAGTTCGGTGTACGCGGGGCTATGGCGGGCGACATCTGTGACGTTATCGGCCTTGCTTCCGACGCACTTGAGGAGCAGATTGCATTCCCTATGGCAGACTTTGAAGAAGCTGCGGAGTAGGTGAGTCTGATGTCGGCATATCCCCAGGATAGATGGGCTTGGATAGAGATTGATCTTTCTGCCGTCCGCCACAACGTAAAAGCGTTTAAGGCCCAGCTTAATCGTGGTGTCAAAATGATGTGTGTGGTTAAGGCTGACGCATACGGTCACGGTGCTGCTCAGTGCGCTAAAGCCATGCAGTCCGTGGGCGCCGACCAGTTTGCCGTTGCAACGGTCGATGAGGGCGTTGAGCTGCGCTGTTCCGGTATTGATAACCCCATTCTGGTGCTTTCTGAGCCGCCGGTTACTTCCATCCCAGACCTCGTTCGCTTTGACATTATGCCGTCAGTCTACACGGTGGACTTTGCCCTTGCGTACGGAGAGGCTTCCGCCGCAGCTAACAAGGTTGGCCGCTATCACCTGGCCATCGACACTGGAATGACCCGCATTGGCGTCAGGCGAGAAGATCTTCTTGAGGTGCGCGGCTCTATCGATTTCCACAGGGGTCTTGAATGCGCTGGCACGTTTACGCATTTTGCTACGGCCGACGTGCTCGACAACTGGGACTTTGACCTGCAGGTTAATCGCTTTATTGAAGCGGTTACCGCGCTTAAAAACGCAGGCTATGAGCTGGGCTTGGTTCACGCTGACAACACTCCTGGCACCGTCCTGCATAAAGACATTCAGTTTGACATGGTTCGCGTGGGCATTGGCCTGTACGGACTTCATCCTAGCAAGCTCACTATTCCCCGCATTGACCTGCAGCCCGTTATGAGCGTGCGCGGTCGTGTGACGCGCGTGGTATATCCAGCTGTTGGCGATGGCGTTGGCTACGGCATGACGTGGCGCGTTCCTCGCAATAACATCCAGGTAGCTACGGTGCCTATTGGCTACGCCGATGGACTTGCACGCAGCCTTTCTAACCGCATGGATGTTTTGACGCGTGGAGACCGTGTCCGCCAGGTGGGCAATATTTGCATGGACCAGTTTATGATTGCCGTTGATACCGCAGGTACACACGCTAATAAGCCTGCACACGAGATTCGCCATGGTGACGTGGTTACCCTCATTGGCAAAGACGGCGACCAAGAAATCACCGCGGATGAGATGGCTGACCTTCGCGAGACCATCAATTACGAGGTAGTTTGCAACTTTGGTGCGCGCCTCGATAAGGTGTACATCTAATGGCAGTCACGCTTGACGAGATTCGCAAGCAGATTGCTGATTGCAAGAAGTGTCCGCTGTGGGAAACACGCACCAACATTGTGTTTGGTGGCCCAAATCCCGCGGCTCGTGTCATGATTGTGGGAGAAGCTCCTGGTAAAAACGAGGATCTAAGCGGTCAGCCTTTCGTAGGCGTATCGGGCAAAAAGCTTGATGCGTTGTTAGAAGAAGTTGGCCTTTCTCGCCAGGATGTTTTTATCTCTAACGTGGTCAAATGCCGACCACCTTCAAACAGAAATCCCAAGGTAGCTGAGGTAGAGGAGTGCTCTCCGTATCTTCGTAATCAGATTCGTGCTATTAAGCCAGACGTTATTGTTTGCTTGGGTAATTTTGCAACACAGTTTGTCATGCATACCGATAAGGGCGTGACGGAGTTGCGCGGCAAGTTTTACCAGATAGGCGCTTTTAGCGTGCTACCCACCATGCATCCCGCATCAACTATTTACCGTAAGGAGTGGGCGCAGTTCCTCAAAGATGACCTGCGACTTCTTGCTGATTGGCTTGAGGAACACCCTCGAGGAGGCTCTTGTGACTAATCTTTCTACCAGCGCAAATACCAGCGCAAATGACGGCGCAAGCAACCTGCCAGAAAAAGCTGCGGCCGGTACGTATGTTTCTACCACCACCGAGCAAACTATTGCTCTTGGTCAGATTCTGGGCAAACTCCTGCAGGCGGGAGATGTTCTGGTACTTACGGGAGATCTGGGCGCTGGAAAAACGCAGCTCACTAAGGGCATTGCTGCTGGCATGGGCGTCACGGACGACGTGACCAGCCCAACGTTTACCATCGAGATGGTTTATGAGGGTACGCTTATGCCGCTCTACCACTTTGACCTGTATCGCCTAAACGACCCTGATCAGCTTGAAGATACGGGCCTGTACGATGCGCTTGAGTCTGATGGCCCAACTATCATCGAGTGGGGAGAGCAATTTGCGGAGCAAATTGGCGAGAGAACCCTTGATGTGTATGTTTCCAGATTGTCTGAGGAAGAGCTGGAATCAGACGACGCTGAGCCGCGCCGTGAGATTCGCTTTATCCCACAGAATGCTCGTGGAGAAGAAATCATTCAGTCGCTGTAATTACTGAATAAATAACGTTTTTGTCATCCAGTTATAGATATTTTAAGAATATCTATAACTGGATATTTTGGCAGTACACCTGCGATTTCTTTTCATATATACTTACTAATCCGTTAAAACATGTTCAAAAAAAAGAAAAACAATAGTTTTTCTTGAAATACACGAGTTAAGGAATATGAAATGTCAAAGTATTTGCGCAACAACGTAAAACTGCTCGCAATTGCAGGCATTATGGCAAGCGTGTTGGTTTTCTCGCCAGTACTTTCTGCGATAGCTCTTGCTGAGGGTACTGAGGTAGCTGAGGCAAGCGCCACAACTGAGGCCACCACTACAACTGAGGCCGCAACTACAACTGAAGTTACTTCAACAACAGAGTCTGCTATCACAACTGAGTCGACCGCTCCTGCTGCCTCAACAGATGATGATAGTGACGCAGAGGCAGTTGGATCTTATAT
>JABZHP010000054.1 GCA_015258785.1 Atopobium sp. | reverse complement strand
TCTTGCCGCAGGTAAAACGGACGAGATTCGTGGTAACGCTTCGCTTGAGGAAGTCTTCCTTGGTCTTGAGGCGGGTGCCCCTGGCGTTTCTGCTGATATTGCTCAGGATATGGCCACCACAAAGGACGGCGCAGCTGTTCAGCCAGTCATTCCTGGCACGCCTGTAGCCACAGCACCTGCAGCACCTGCAGCTCCAGCAGCGCCTGCAGCGCCTGCAGCACCCGCCGCTCCAGCTGCGCCCGCCGCTCCAGCAGCCCCAGCAGCACCCGCGGCACCAACCGTGCCTGGCGCACTAGTGCCTCCAGGCGCTCCAGTTCCTCCTTCCTTCCCTAAGGAGAACTAGTCATGGCAAATAACGTTCCACAGGCTCCTCAGCGCCCTGATGTGCCTGAGCAGAACCTGCAACTTTCAGGAGATGTCTTTATTCCAGCTCAAGTAAGCGCTGGTCAGGTTCCTGTTCTTGATCGCTCTGAGCTCAAATTGCCTTCTGACCTCAAAGTGTTCTGGATGCTGCTTAAGGTTCAGATCACCATGATTTGGACTACGCAGGTTATAGGTGCTCGAAAGAATTTTGAGAGAAAAGTTGGCGCAAATGCTCTGCCTATTGTCGGTGGCGTTTTTGCAGTTGTTGGCGCACTCTTTATGATGGTCTACATCTACGGCGTTTCAACAACGTTAGCCATTGCCGGCTTCACAAGGCTGCTGCCTCTCGCAGGAATTCTAGCTGGTGCTCTACCTGGTGTTATTTTGACATTTGTAAAGGCCAATGGCGTGCTTTTTGCGTACAAGGATTACGACTTTATCATGTCGTTGCCAATCAAAAAGAGCACCATTATCTATTCTCGCGTAGCTGCTCTTTATGCTGCAGAGGGTATCTGGTCTATCACCATTATGCTGCCAGTCTTTTTGGCTTACTTTAGCTTTGAGGCAGTCACGCTTCCACGTTTGATTGGCGCTTTGTTTGCACTTGTTCTTGGACCGAACCTTGCGGTTTCCGTAGCTATTCTCTTGGCTTTTGCGGTTGCAGCCCTTGCTGCAAAGCTGCACTTTAAGAACTTGGGAATGGTCATCGGTGGCGTTTTTGGCCTTTTCTTTATGGTTGCCTATCTGTTCTTTATCTTTACGGTATCTTTCAATGCAGACAAGTTTACCCCAGGTGTGGTGGGTAATTTCCGCGACACCGTCTTTAGCGTTGCAAGTTCAGTTGGCGTAGTTTATCTTCCATCACTGTGGATTGCGGATTTCTTTAATTCTGGCTCCCTTGTTAGCTTCTTACTGTTTGTCCTGGTTTCTGTTGGTGCTCCTGCAGCAATTGTGGCAATCATTTCTCGCTTCAACGACCGCATTAATGCGCTGGTAAGCGAGGACAAGGTTCAGAAGAAGTTCACCACCAAACAGATTTCCACCAAGTCCGCGACGCCTTTTGTTGCTCTGATCAGAAAAGAGATTCAGACCATCACGGGTTACCCAGCAGTCTTTATAAACATGCTTTTTGGCTGCTTGCTGATGGTTATTCTCGCCTTTATTTCTCTGTTCTTTAGCACGTCGTCTATCGTGGCCTACTTTGTTCCTGCGTCCGAGGTCCCGCGCTATCTCCCTTTGGCAAGAACCATCTTTGGCATGGTAACCACCTGGTTTGGCACCTCGATGTTCTGCGCTGCCAACTCTGCTGCCATTTCGTACTCGCTGGAAGGCCGCTCAAACTGGCTGATGGCAACTATGCCCGTATCTTCAAAGCAGATTTTTGGCGCAAAGATTGCCGTTAACATGATCTACGTGCTCATCTTTAGTGTTGTGACCCAGATTTTCTTCCTGATTCCTGGTCACATCACCATTGAAACGGCCCTGAGAAACGTCATTCTGCCACTCTGCATTGTGTTCCTGGTGTCTAACGTGGGCCTGGCCATTGATATCCGCCGACCAAACTTTGACTGGACTTCTGTCATCGATATCACCAAGAGAAGCCTTTCGGTCACCGTATCTTCTCTTGCGGGCACGCTGGGCTCCATGTTTGTTATCGGCGGAACGTTCATGATGATGATTGTTCCGGTTATCGAATCATTCAGCTCGTCAACGGGCGTGATTAACGAGACGCTGCCAAACATTATCTTTGTCACGCTGTCGCTGGTGAACGCAATTATCGGTTACCTGATTTTCAACAACACCGTTCACCGAGGAGTTAGAATCTAACTTTAGTGATGCACACGGGTGACGTTCTGCGATTTCGCATCGTCTACCTGCGGTAATAGCACAAATTCTTCTGCCGAGAAGAAACTTTGAGACACCCACCATATGTCGTTTATCGAATGGTGGGTGTCTCTTTTTGTGCTTTGCGGTACGGTAGGGTGGCTAGAGGTTTTCTTGTTCGGTAAGTAGCAGGAAGGGCCGAAGCATATCGCGCTAGACTCGGGCGCGAACTATCGGCTGACCTTCTCGGCTGCTTGCCGCAGTCAGAGGAGGCATCATGGCCGAAAAAAATGTTTCTAAGGTAAAGAATGTGGTCCTGGTGGGCCAAGGCGGCGTGGGCAAAACCATGCTTGCCGAGGCAATGCTGCATCTGACGGGTGCAACCACTCGTTTAGGCGGCCACGCAGGCACAAAGCCCACGCTTGATTACGATTCACAAGAGTCAGAGCGCGGATTCTCTATCTCTACTACTATCGCACCAATTACCTGGGAAAATACACGCATTAACGTGCTTGATGCACCGTGCTATCCTGACTTTGTGGGTGACGCCTATTCGGCAATGAGCGCTGTCGAGACCGCGCTGTTTGTCGTTGATGCAGCTAGTGGACCTGGCACTATTACCACCAGGCTTTGGTTTGCTGCCGAGGACCTGTCTCTCTGCCGCGCACTGTTTATCAACCGCCTAGATCGCCCTGATGCAGACTACGAGACCGCGATGGCTATGCTCCAGGATCGTTTTGGCTCCTCGCTTGGTGCAGTGACCATTCCAATGGGCTCCGGCGAGGCATTCTCCGGCATCATTGACGTTGTCCATCAGAAGGCGCGCAAGCTGGTAGACGGCAAGCCTGAGGTCACCGATATTCCTGCCGAGTTCCAAGCAGAGGCAGAGGCTGCTCGCGCTGCCCTGACCGAGCTGGTTGTTGAGGCCGACGATGAGCTGATGATGCGCTACCTTGAGGGCGGAGAGATTACGCAGGAAGAGCTTGAGGGTCTGCTGGGCAAAGCTCTTATGGAGCGCATTTTTGTTCCTGTCTTCTCCGGTTCTTGCGTCCGTGAAGAGGGCGTTATCTCTCTGCTTGATGCTGTTGACGGCTGGTTCCCAACTATGTCCGACTTTGGCCGCATTCCGCTGGTCAACGGCGAGCAGCTTGATATTTCACCTGATGACGAGCGCCCTGTTGCGTTTGCCTTCAAGTCGCTGCAGGATCCACAGAACGGTAAGCTTACCTTTGTAAAGGTGCTTGCAGGTACTGTTTCTGCAGGTTCCGAGCTTATCAACGCTCGCACCCGCAAGCCCGAGCGCCTTTCTCACCTGTATCGCATGTGCGGTAAAGAAACGGCTGATGTGAGCACCGCCGCAGCCGGCGACATCGTAGTAGTTCCAAAGCTCGAGGCCATGACGGGCGACACGCTCTCCGTTACCGGTAAGGTTGAGGCTGCCGCGTTTAGGTTCCCCAACTCCCTGTATCGCACGGCTATTGAGCCTGATGAGCGCGGTACCGAGGGCAAGCTCTTTGCGTTCCTGGAGAAGGCCGCCGACGCCGATCCAACTCTTAAGGTTGAGCGTGACGAGGACACCGGCCAGACCATTGTTTCTGCAATTGGAGAGGCACAAGTAGCCGTTCTTCTCGAGCGTCTTGAGCAGCGAGCCGGCGTTTCCGCACATAAGGTTGCGCTTCGCATTCCATATCGCGAGACAATCCGTCGAGTTGCAAGTGCTCAGGGCAGGCACAAGAAGCAGACCGGCGGCTCTGGCCAGTACGGCGACTGCTGGCTGCGCATCGAGCCAAACCCAGACGCAGGTTACGAGTTTGTGGACGAGATTGTAGGTGGCCACATTCCACGCGGCTTCATCCCCGCTATTGATAAGGGTGTCCAGGAGACCATGCGTGAAGGCGTTTTGGCTGGATATCCTATGATTGATGTTAAAGTTGCTGTTTACGAGGGCTCTTACCACCCAGTCGACTCCAACGAGATGGCATTCAAGACCGCTGCTCGCATTGGTTTCCAGAAGGCTGTTGACCAGGCAGAACCCGTTCTCCTGGAGCCTATGGCTCACCTGGAGATCACCGTTCCAGACAGCTATGCAGGTTCCGTCATGGGTGACGTCTCCGCTTCCCGCGGTCGCGTTGAGGGAATGTCTTCCGGTACCGGTGTTTCCGCTGGTGAGACCACCATTAAAGCGACGATTCCATACGCTGAGGTTACCGATTACGCTACAAGGCTGAGGTCCCTCTCGCGCGGAACGGGCGAGTATACCGTTGAGCTGGCAGGATACGAGCAGGTGCCACACGACATCCAGGCTCGTCTTGCTGCCGAGTACGCCGAGCGTCGCGCCGCCGGCGAGCGCTAAGCTGCAGGTAGATGTAACGTTTCAAGCAAGAACTCTCGCATCTTTCAGGTGCGAGGGTTCTTTTGCGTTTCTGCAGCGTGTTGAGCGACGACTTTTAGGCTTGGCGCACAAAATAGTGCCGTTTTAGTAGGTCTTACTGGGGAATCGTATAGCTTTTAGTCAAAATAACCAGGAAACTAGAGCGTCTTGCCTGACGGCTAGGTGGTCTCACTAACCGGTATACATTTATATGCATAAACTCTATTTTATATGCTGAATAATGAATAGAGAAATATAAAGAATTTAACTATGGGTAAATTCCGCTTCTAAGGAACACACCTATGACAGATATTCTGCACAATTGCAGGCATATTACACATCAAATGAAGATAATCTGCACGTTTTAGCTATTTTCGACGTCATGTATACGTCTTTTTGACAGATTATCTGTCATAGGTGTGTTCAGCCATCAACAAAACAGAGCAATCAACTAAGTAATTCCGCTAAAACCAAATTACGAGAAATTCTTGGACATGTTCTGGGTAAACCAAAAACATAACTTCGCGCATCAAAGCTATGTTTAGATTGCCACGTGTTTGACCTGTACATTTGACCTGCACATCTAACGCGTCGCTCGCACGATGTGGTTGACCGAAGCCCTGCGCCCGCACCCCACGCGCGCTGCGTCCCGCGCGTCGCGCAGCAAGCAAGCAATCTGCTCATTTCAGCTCGTTTAAAGAAAGGCCGCACATGTACCTAGAGCATATCAATGGACCGGAAGACGTAAAGAAGCTGGACGCGGAGGCTCGTGCGGCGCTTGCGCAGGAGATTCGCGACAATCTGCTGGTCATGGAGTCAAAGCATGGCGGCCACTTTGGTCCAAACTTTGGCATCGTCGAGGCAACTATCGCGCTTCATACCGTGTTCAACTCGCCCGTTGACCATATCGTTTACGACGTCTCGCACCAGACGTATCCTCACAAGATGCTCACCGGCCGCAAGCAGGCATACATGGATCCCGCGCTTTACGACTCGGTGTCTCCTTACACTGATCCCGCCGAGACCCCGCACGATCTCTTCAAAATCGGCCACACTTCCACGTCTATCAGCTTGGTGCTTGGTCTTGCAAAGGCTCGCGACATCATGGGCGGCAAGGAGAACATCATCGCAGTTATCGGTGACGGATCCATGTCCGGCGGCGAGGCGCTTGAGGGCTTGAACGTTGCCGGTGAGCTGAACAGCAACTTTATCATTGTCTTCAACGACAACCAGATGTCCATCGCCGAGAACCACGGCGGCATGTACGAGCAGTTTGCTGAGCTGCGCCGCACCAACGGAGCTGCCGAGAATAACCTCTTTAAATCGATGGGCCTGGACTACCTGTATGTCAATGACGGCAACGACATCGAGGCTCTTATCGCCGCATTTGAGCAGGTAAAAGACTCGACTCATCCGGTCGTGGTCCACATCAATACGCTCAAAGGCAAGGGTTACGCTCCCGCAGAGGCAAACAAGGAGAAGTGGCACTGGCACATGCCGTTTGACATCCAGACTGGTCAGAGCCCTGCATCCGGTTCTTCCGAGTCGTATGCCAGCATTTTTGCAGAGTATGCCCTCAAGCGCGCAAAGACTGACCCGAAGTTCCTGGTGCTCATGTCGGCTGTTCCTGGTCTTCTCGGCCTTACGCAGGAACGCCGAGAAAAGTTGGGAAAGCACTACCTTGACGTGGGCATTGCCGAGGAAACCGTAGTTGCAATGGCTTCCGGCGCAGCTCACGCCGGCGCGCACGTGGTTTGGGGCTCAAGCGCAACCTTCATCCAGCGCACCTACGACCAGCTGACCCAGGACCTGGCGCTCAACCAGAACCCTGCGGTTATCGTGGGCTCCGGCTCCATTAGGGGCTTGATGGCCGCCACCCACCAGGGCCTCAGCAGCATTTCCATGATCGCAAACATTCCTAACATGGTCTACCTCGCGCCATCCAACGCCGAGGAGTACATCGCCATGCTCGACTGGGCACTTGACCAGGATAAACACCCTGTCTATATCGCAATCCCTTCCGGTCCCGTGGTCCACGCCGAGGGCTCCGTCCGCACAAACTTCGACGCCCTCAACACCTACGGGGTCACGCGCAAGGGCTCCAAGGTGGCCGTTCTTGCCCTGGGCGATTTCTACGACCTTGGCGAGAAAACCGTTGAGGCCCTTAGTTCTACTCTGGGAATTGAAGCCACGCTGGTCAAGCCATACTTTGCCTCTGGTGTTGATCAGAATCTGCTCGACAACCTGGTAAAAAACCACGACGTCATCGTGACCATTGAGGACGGCATTATCGAGGGCGGCTGGGGACAGAATATAGCCAGTTACCTGGGAACTTCTTCCGCACGCGTACTGAACTACGGCGTCAAGAAGGCTTTCTACGACCGCGTCAACATCGCAGATCTTATGCGAGAGAGTCATCTGGAGTCTGAGCTTATTGCCGCAGACGTCAAGCAGGTACTGGGCCTGTAGGTGGTGCGTCGCTGCTGTCTCGGCGCGAGCCGCGCCCGCGCTGCGGCTTTGTCGTTGCGGCATCGTCCGCACTTCTCGCCATCACATCAAAACTGCAACAAAAAAGAGGGGCCGCATCTGCGGTCCCTCTTCTGTTTCAAGCGAATGTGCTGTTGCGGTGCGCTATTGCGACCTGCCGCTCGGATATACCTTGCGATGCGCCGTCGCAGCGCGACGTGCAGCTAAAACCTTAAGCCTTAAGAGCACGGCCCATTGCGTCAGCCTGAACGATAGCTGCATAGAGCTCGTCAGGAGTGACGTCGCCAGCGAGGTTGTGGATGGTCTCGCCAGGAACGCAAGCAGCCTCAGCGATCTTCTTGATCTGCTCGTCAGTGGTGATGCCAACCTCCTCGAGGGTAGTTGGAAGACCAACCTCAAGGCAGAAGTCCTGGACCTCGTCAAACTCCTCCTGAGGAACGCCCTCAAGAACAAGCTGGACCAGGGTACCAAAAGCAACGCAGTTGCCGTGAGGTGCGCTGTGGCCACCAAGAGAGGTGAGGCCGTTGTAGAAGGAGTGAGCTGCTGCGCAGTTAACGTTGTCAGCGCCGACACCACTCATGTAGACGGTAGCCTCGCAGATAGCCTCAAGAGCTGGGGTTACAACGTTGTTCTCGCAAGCCTTAATTGCCTGTGAACCGTAATCGCGAAGGGTGAGGTAGCACTCCTTAGCAA
>JABZHP010000053.1 GCA_015258785.1 Atopobium sp. | reverse complement strand
ATGGTGTTGAACGTCAGTGTTGGGCAGGTGTCGTCCATGGGTCGGATATCGCCGTAAGGAACAAGACCCAGTTTGATGAGTGCCTGGAAGCCGTTGCAGATGCCCAGCATAAGGCCATCGCGCTGCTGCAGAGCTCGCGAACAGCCTCGGTTACCTGAGGAGCGCGGAAGAGGGCGCAGATGAACTTAGCTGATCCGTCTGGCTCGTCTCCGCCAGAGAAGCCGCCTGGAATCATGACAATTTGACTCTTCTTGATGGACTCTGCCAGCGCATTTGCGGACTCAACAATGTCCTGAGGTGTCAGGTTGTTGATGACCAGCGTGGTTGGATCGGTGCCCGCACGCTCAAAGGCGCGCGCAACGTCGTACTCGCAGTTGTTGCCAGGGAATACGGGGATGATGACGCGTGGGCGAGCAGGTGCGATAAGGGCTGGACCAGCATAGGAGTGTCGTGTGGATGCACCGTCGAAGCTGATTTTCTCCACAGCCTCGTCGGAGCCTCCGCGGTAGGGGAAGACCTCCTCAAGTGGGCGCTCCCATGCTTCCTGGAGCTCGGAGAGGTCGATCTTCTCGCCACACGCGCTAAAGACGTACTCGGACGTGGTGACGCCCAGAGGAGCCACGCATACGCCGTCGACGTCGTCAACGGATACGCCGTCTGCCAGCTCAACGATGAAGGCACCGTAGGTTGGCGAGAAGAGTGCGTCGGCAGAAATCTCTGGGACCAGCTCAACGCCCAGCTTGTTGCCCAGGCAACTCTTGAAGAGAGCCTCGGCCACGCCGCCGTAACCTGGTGTGGTGATGGCAAGCGCACTCTTGGACTGGACCAGGGTGCTGACCAGCTTGTATGCGGTGAGCAGGGACTCGTTATCGGGGAGAAGGCCGCTCTCGTCGTAGGACGGGACAATGGAGATAAGCCTGTGACCTGCACCCTTGAACTCGTTGGAGACAATCTTGTCTACCTTGGTAAGGCCGGTAGCAAACGAAACCAGCGTTGGTGGAACGTCCAGGTCCTCAAAGGTGCCGGACATGGAGTCCTTGCCGCCGACAGCTGCAAGACCAAGGTTGACCTGTGCCATCAGTGCGCCAAGAAGGGCCGCTGCTGGCTTGCCCCAACGGTTTGGATTCTGACCGAGCTTCTCGAAGTACTCCTGGAAGGTGAGGTAGAGGTCCTGGTACTTAAAGCCGGTAGCAACCAGCTTGGAAACGGACTCAACAACAGAGAGGTAGGCGCCGCGGAATTGGTCGGCTTCCATGAGGTAGGGGTTAAAGCCCCAGGCCATGCCCGAGACCGTATTGGTCTGGCCCATAACAGGAAGCTTAGCCACCATAGAAAGGGCAGGGGTCAGCTGGCGAGCGCCACCGAATGGCATAAGGACGGTACCTGCGCCAATGGTAGAGTCAAAGCGCTCGGAGAGGCCCTTGTTGGATGCAACGTTTAGATCGTGTACCAGCGAGTGGAGTTTCTCGCCAAGAGTTGTGCCTGCCCAGGTGCGCTGGTAGGCAAGAGGCTTGGCCAGGCGCACGGTAATTGATTTAGGTGCGCCGTTTGAGGCGAGGAATGCGCGGCTAATGTTGACAATCTTCTGACCGCGCCAACGCATGACCAGGCGAGGGTCCTCGGTGACCGTTGCCACAATGGTTGCCTCGAGGTTTTCTTCGCGGGCGTATGCGCAGAACTGATCGACGTCTTTTGCCTCAAGCGCAACGGCCATGCGCTCCTGAGACTCGGAGATTGCCAGCTCAGTGCCATCAAGGCCGTCGTACTTCTTAGGGACAGCGTCCAGGTTGACGTCAAGGCCGTCGGCAAGCTCGCCGATAGCAACAGAAACGCCGCCGGCGCCAAAGTCGTTGCAGCGCTTAATGAGCTTGCAAGCGTCTTCACGGCGGAAGAGGCGCTGAAGCTTGCGCTCAACAGGGGCGTTGCCCTTCTGGACCTCGGCACCGTCGCGCTCAATGGAGCCAGCATCGTGTGCCTTTGAAGAGCCGGTTGCGCCGCCAATACCGTCACGTCCCGTGCGACCGCCGAGAAGAACGATGATATCGCCATCTTCTGGACGCTCACGACGAACGTGACTTTGAGGAGTTGCGCCTACAACAGCACCAATCTCCATGCGCTTTGCAACGTAGCCTGGGTGATAGAGCTCAGAAACCTGGCCGGTAGCAAGGCCAATCTGATTACCGTAGCTGGAATAACCTGCAGCTGCCGTGCGAACAATGGTGCGCTGAGGAAGCTTTCCTGGAAGGGTCTGAGAAACCGGAACGGTTGGGTCTGCAGCGCCAGTGACACGCATTGCCTGGTAGACGTAGCTGCGGCCAGAAAGGGGGTCGCGGATTGCGCCACCGATACAGGTAGCTGCGCCACCAAAAGGCTCAATCTCGGTTGGATGGTTGTGAGTCTCGTTCTTGAAGAGGAAGAGCCAGTCTTCATCTTTACCGTCAACGTCTACCTTTACCTTTACGGTACAGGCATTAATCTCTTCTGACTCATCAAGATTGGTGAGGACGCCCTTCTCGCGAAGGTACTTTGCACCAATAGTTGCCATATCCCAAAGAGAAACCGCACGATTTTCTCGCCCAAGCTCTTTGCGCATGGAGAGGTACTTCTCAAACGCGGCCTTTACCAGGTCATCATCAATCTGCACACCGGTAATTCCAGTGTTGAAGGTAGTATGGCGGCAGTGGTCTGACCAGTAGGTGTCAATGACGCGAATCTCAGTGATGGTAGGATCGCGCTGCTCATCGGTGAAGTACTGCTGGCAGAAGGTGAGGTCAGCCAGGTCCATAGCAAGGCCGTGAGAAGCAATGAACTCCTTGAGGCCGTCCTGGTCAAGGGCGTTAAAGCCCTCAAGAACCTCTACGTCTGCAGGCTCTGGAATGGAAATCTTGAGAGTCTCGGGCAGCTCAAGAGAAGCCTCGCGAGCCTCAACGGGGTTGATGAGGTAATTCTTGATGGCGGCAACGTCTGCTTCTGTGAGGTTTCCGGTTAGCACGTAAAGGCGAGCAGAGCGCACCAGTGGACGCTCTCCCTGGCTGATGAGCTGCACACACTCAGCTGCAGAGTCTGCGCGCTGGTCAAACTGGCCAGGCAAAAACTCAACAGCAAACGTATGAACAGCCGCACCTTCAGAAGAAAACTCTGGCATGGTACGACTGGCAAGATCGGATTGTGGCTCTGAAAAAACGGTGGGGATACAGGACTCAAAGAGTTCCTCTGAAATTCCCTCAACATCATAGCGGTTAAGCAGGTCAATGCGTTGTAACTCGGTAATACCAAGAAGGTCTTTCACTTCTTTGAGCAGGGCTTTTGCCTCGCCCTCGAAACCAGATTTTCTTTGGACGTAGACGCGCAGGACCATGGGGCCACCTTTCAATGCAAGCCTTTTACGCTTTTACTGGCTTTATTGTACGTTACTTAGGTGACCAAATTGGCGGTTGTCGAGAAAAGAAAAATGGGTTGTAACAGAGCGTTAAAAATACAGATTATTTAGTTAAAAGTTTTTACGCCAGCATGATTTGCGCCGGCAAGTGTGCCCGCAAGTTCATGCCGGCAAGTGCGTGTCGGAACGTTTTACGCCAGCAAGTTTTACACCTGAGCGCTTTACGCCAGCACAAAGACAAGGGCGATAAAACAGGCGGTTATGCCTAAGGCAATTACTTCGCGAGCGCCAAAGGTTGGTTGATGCCAACGTGTGCGAGAAGCCCCTGCTACATAGTGGCGAGCATCAAGTGCCTTGGAAAGGTTGTTGGCGTGTCTGAGCGAGCTTGCTAAAAGCGCCACCACAATGGAGAAAGTTGCGCGAAGTCTTTTAGAAAGTGATCCTGAAGCTACGTCTCCTGTACGAGCGGTTTGAGCCTCGGAAATAGACACGGCGTCGCCTGCAAGTGTTGGAATAAAGCGCAGCATAAGCGAGAAAATCATGGCAATTTCTTTACCGGGAAGACCAATTTTTGAGAGCGGCGCGCAAGCTGCTTCAAAGGCATTGCCCAGATCAGTCTGAGTGGTGGTAAGTAGAAGCAGCGCACCCATCAAAATTGCAGCTAAAATGCGCACAGGGTAGAGAAAAGCGCTCCATGCTCCCACATCGGTGATAGTAAAGATTGACCAGGAAACAAGCACCGTTCCTTCTCGCGTAAGCAACAAATTGAAGAGCGAGAGGAAGATGAGCAGCCAGGCAAGCGGGATGATTGACACAAGCACTTGTTTGACGGGAATTTTTGCCAGAGCTAGTAGGCAAAGTGCACCTACTACCAGCAGCGCAAGCTGTGGTGCCGTGCGGATAAAAAACGTTGTGAGCATCAAAAGAAGCGCCGCCAGACACTTAACGTTGGGATTAAGCCTGTGGATGGGCGAATCTGTGTGGTAGTACTGACCGACAGAAATCTTAAGCGCCATAACGACCTCCTTGTGTGAGGTCGTTGGGCTGTGCGGCGCTAGGGGTGGTCGTCACCGCATCTACCAGTGCGTCTACCAGCTCAGACAGAGTTAGAGGTTCTCTTAGGTTGATTCCCGTAGCGCGTGACAGGCGCTGAGCCCAGGCAAGTGCATGAGGAATACCCAGTCCAAGCTCCTGGAACTCTGCCTCCGAGAAATGAGTAAATGTCTGATAAGGCGTGCCAGAGAACACCAGGTCACCCTCATGGAGCACGATAATCTGGTCAGTTTCTGCCGCATCCTCCATCGAGTGTGTGAGCTCAATGACGGTGCAGCCATCCTTAAGAACAGCGTTGATAATTTTTTTGAGCTCAGAGCAATAGTAGGGATCAAGTCCGCTGGTAGGCTCATCGAGCACAAGCACCTTTGGCCGCATAGCAATAACGCCCGCAAGTGCGCAAAGTCTCTGCTGACCACCAGAAAGCTCAAAAGGAGATACGTCTGCTTTGTGGGAAAGACCCACAAGCTCTAGGGCGGTATTTACAGCGCTTGTTACATCGCAGGCTGAAAGGCCCAGGTTAGTGGGGCCAAATGCCACGTCTTCGGCAACCGTTTGTGCAAAAAGCTGGCGCTCTGGTCGCTGCATGACGTAGCCAACAATGCCGTGAAGTTTTCTGCGGTTTTGCTTCTGTCGAGTATCCAGTCCAGCTACGCAGAGGCTTCCGGAATCAGGCGTATCAAGTGCGCAAATCAAGCGCGCAAGGGTAGATTTGCCGGAACCAGTGGAGCCAATAACGGCAACATGTGAGCCTTTTTGCACGTCAACCGAGATGTTTTTGAGCACAGGCTTCTGGTACGAGAACGTCACATCGCACACGGAAACCGCTGCTGACTCGGACGCATCGCCGGTCGCGTCGCCGCAACTCGCAGTCGTCGCGTCGCCGTAACCCGCAGTCGTCGCGTCGCAACCCGCCGTCGCGTCGTCGCAGCTCCTAGCCGCGTCCGCACTCCTCGCGCCCTGCAACCCCGTGGCGAGAAGCCCCGTCAGCTCGCTGAGCACGCGCTCAGCCGAAGGTGATTTGCACACGACAACTCCTCGGTTGTTGAGCGCGTGGGCAACCTGATAGGCAAACGGCTCCTCAAGATGCAGGCATTCAACCAGTTCATGCTGCTCAAAGAGGGCTTCAGGTGTTCCCTCAAACGCAACGCGGCCGTCGTCTAAGGCAATAACGTGGTCAGCAGAAACCACTTCGTCCATGAAATGCGTCACATGAACGATAGTTTTTCCAGCTGCACGGAGTTTCTCGACAAGTCCCATAACGTTATTTCTATGAACAACGTCAAGAGCTGCGGAAGGTTCGTCAAGAATGAGGATTTGCGGCTTCATGACCAGCGCGCCCGAGATGGCCACGCGTTGCTGCTGACCGCCCGAGAGCATCTGCGGATTTTCGGACGCAAACTCGGTGAGAGTTCCAAGGGTAATCTGCTCTTCTACCAGCGGAGTTATCTGATCGCTAGGCACCTGAAGGTTCTCTAGACCAAAGGCAATATCGTCTGCGACAACGCTGCAAATAATCTGGTCCTCAGGATTTTGGAAAACCAGGCCGAGCTGCGGGCGAACGGTCTTGTATGCCTCAAAGTCAACCTGGCCGTCATTGACAACGGTGGTTCCCAGAAAGGTAACGGTTCCCTCGTCAGGGGCGGTAAGGCCAGAGAGAATTGAGGCAACGGTAGACTTGCCCGAACCGTTTGCGCCAACAATACAGGTACGTTTACCTGCGGGAATAGAGAACGAGACGTGGTCTAAGGCAACCACTCCTTTTGCGTGCACAAAGGTCACGTCCGAAAGCGTCGCAGCTACAGGCAGGTCCTGAGTTTGTGCGGTGCTTTCAGACGTGTATAAATCAGGGGAATTGTTGCCCAGGTTACTCACCGTCTTTGATGCTCTCAAAGAGTGAGGTAGCCGAGCGCATGATAACAACAAAGATGATGCTGTTAATGGCAACCTTTACCACGTTGAAGGGGAGAAGCGCGGGGACAATTAGTCCGCTTACTGCTTCTACACTCATGCCGGTGTAGATTGGCGTAACTACAAGGTTGCCAAGAATGCAGGCAACAACACTGATAACGCTGCCCACAATGAGGGCAATTACCAGCTGCTTGATCTTCTCGGAACGGTTATACACAATCAGTGAGACAGGCAAAACGTAGCTAAGCGTTGCCAGAATTGCCATGATAGTGCCGTAAATTCCGGACTCCGTGGTGAGGTGCAGAAGGTAGGGAAGCACCGAGACAATCGCGCCCGCGGCAGGGCCAAAAGCTACGCCTGCGAGCAGGGCAAAGACGCCCGATGGATCGTACTTCAAAAACGTCACGCCTGGAATCAGGGGGAACTGAAGCACCATGGTGCTGATTGCAGCAGCTGCACAAAGCATGGCGAGAATAGCAATTCTCTTGGTGGACCAGCCGTTAGAAGATGCGGTTGTTGCGTGGGTTGAGTGGGATGAAGCCATAAAAGTCTCCGTTTCTGACATCCGGACTGTACCGTTGGTCCTGGACTTTAACCAGGTTAACCGCATTTTGCGGGTCGCGGACTTGATGGCTTATAGAGCTGGGTTGTTACAAACCCTGAAGCTGGGCCACCTTACCACCAGTAGGTAATTGCAACCATTTCTGAAACATATCGATACGTACTATAGCAGAGTTAACAGCTGATAACACGTAAAACAGAATGAACATTTATTCGATAGAGATGAGAGATAAGCCCAAAATAACCCGATAGAAATCTAAAAACATTTTGTAACATTAGGCGTTTATCTTCCTCGACTCCACGTTTTTCTCGCTTGCGATAAACTATAAAAAGTAACTTACTAAGGAGCGTGTTACATGTCTGAAAGTGGCTATGACTTACAAAGCCTGGCCGGAAAGCTTTGCTCGATTGTTGGAGAAGAGAACGTCCTGGCAGACGAGCCAATGAGCGAGCACACCACTTTTAAAGTGGGTGGACCTGCGGATCTCTATGTCATCCCTGATGATCCCGATGAGGTTAAAGAGATTCTCCTTGCAGTTAAAGATGCAGAAGCTCCTTATTTTATTCTTGGCTACGGCTCTGACCTGCTTGTTTCTGATGCAGGATATCGTGGCGTCATCATTGCTATTGCCGATGGACTCACCGGCGTAAGCATCGACGACACTGAGATGACCTGCCAGGCTGGCGTCGGCCTTAAAGAGGCGTCCGAGATGGCCTGTGAGCTGGACCTTTCTGGACTCGAGTTTGCGTGCGGCATCCCAGGTTCTGTGGGCGGCGCATGCTTCATGAATGCAGGCGCTTACGACGGCTGCATCGCTGACGTGCTCAAATCCGTCCGCGTCCTTCTCGCCGACGGCACCTTTGCTACGCTGGATGCTTCCGAGCTTGACCTGGGTTATCGACACAGCAGAATCGCCGATGAAGGCATGATTGTGCTT
>JABZHP010000052.1 GCA_015258785.1 Atopobium sp. | reverse complement strand
GGGATAAGGAGAACGACTATCTTCTTGATACGTGCCTTACAGCTCAAGATAGATTCAAAGCCACACTGGATTACTTCCGAATCGCGTACAGTGATAAGTAGGTTTAACTGCTCTTTTTAGAAATCTGCCAGCCTTCAATACGCGAGCGAGCTTCAACAAAGTCATGGTAGGGGCCACTGTGCGAGATAAGGTCCTCATGGGTGCCCTGTTCTGCAACACGTCCATCTCTAAGGAAGAAAATCCGGTCAGCTTCCTCAATTGTTGAGAGTCGATGCGCAATTTCAAGCACCGTTTTTCCCTTACAGAGTTGGGCAAGGGCTGCTTGAATCTCTGCTTCGTTTTCTGGGTCAACACTTGCCGTTGCCTCATCAAGAACAACAATAGGCGCATCTTTCAAAATTGCGCGAGCAATTGAGATGCGTTGTCTCTCGCCTCCAGATAGTCGCGCTCCACCTTCTCCAACTTTTGTCTTATAGCCCTCAGGCAGAGCTTCTATGAACTCATCGCAGCGTGCGGCCTTTGCCGCTTCTACAATCTCTTCAAACTGTGCATCTGGCCTGCTTAGGGCAATATTACGCTCAATCGTGTCATCCATAAGATAGACGTCTTGGAAAACCATGGAGAAGTCCGCAAGAATACTGTCGCAAGAAAGCTCGCGTACATCGTGGCCTCCTATGCGTACGGAGCCGCCTGTTGCATCGTAGAAACGTGCAAACAACTTGGCAACTGTTGTCTTACCTGAACCACTTCCTCCAACAAGAGCTGCAGTTGTTCCCTCGGGAATAGTCAAAGAGATTCCGTTGAGCACAAGAGGTCCATCTCCGTAAGCGAATGAGACGTCATGCATCTCAAGGTTGTGATGCTCAAGTTTCACAGCTTTGCAATTGTCATCGATTGCAGGTGCGGATTCGATAGCGTCAAGACGGTCGATAACTTCTCCGATGTGTCCAATTACGTAGGCAGCATCGCCACAAGCCTCGATTGATTGGAACAGCATAAAGGAGAACATCACCAGCGTGCAGAAGTTAAGAAGAGATATCGTGCCGTTCAGGAAAGAGATACATACGATAACAATGACGCCAATCGAAGCACTGCGTGTCACAAATAGAAGCAAGGCGTTGAAGGGTTGGAAAGCAAGCTCGGTTTTGAGATTTACATTTCTAGAACGTGCGTATGCGGAGCGTACTGCTGAAACAGCAGCATCTACCTGCCGGTAACTCTTAACAACGGGCATACCGTGGATGTATTCCAACGTTGCTTGAGCCATATCCTCGCGTGCGTCATTTTGCGCGGGCGACAAACGCGCGGAATTTTTGAACATCAGCTCCAGTACCACCGTTGCTGCCGCAATCGCAGCCAATGCAAGGATGCAGGCCCGCAGATCCATGAAGGCGAGAAACGCCACCATTGCAGCTGCGGTTATGTATCCGTTGCCAAGCATGTCTACCATGCGCATACCGTGGATTTCCACGAATGACAGCTCGGTTGTGAGTGCCGAGAGAATTTCTCCTGATGGGTGATTGTCAAAGTAACCAAGAGGGACGCGTTTCAGCGCTTCTCCGATACGTAAACGCACCTCGTTGGAACGTTCTGCAGCTACGGTTTCCTCGGCTCGTGCTCTCAACCACATAAGTGCTGCGCGTAGCGCAATCGAAGCAATAATGGCCAGTCCAGCCGTAAGTGCAATTTTAAGATCGGGTTTCTCGCCATTTGATAAGCCGAGAAACCCGCACATGGCCCAGGCGGCAATAGCAATGGGTGCTGCAGAAACAAGTGAGATAAGAAAAGAGTATGCAAAGCCAAAGAGAATTCGCGTTTTCTTGTTGCCCGTCCAACGCACCACTTTTATAAGCGCACTAAACATTACGCTACCCCTTTCTCACTTCATGAGTTCCATTGGAGATATGTGCTTCCCACATGCGGTGATAGAGATCACTTGAACCAAGGAGGTCCGTATGTGTTCCCTCAGCGACGATGTTTCCGGAATCCATGACTACGATCTTGTCAAAATTACGTACCGTTGAGATTCTGTGTGCGATTACAATCAGCGTCTTTCCACGTGCAAGTTCTGAAAGCGCCTGCTGGATGAGCTCCTCACTCTCTGGGTCTATGAACGCAGTTGCCTCATCGAGCACAAGAATCGGTGCATCTTTCAGATAGGCGCGTGCGATAGAGATACGCTGGCGTTCTCCACCCGAAAGAGCTCCTCCGGCTTCTCCGGAAAGGGTCTCAAATCCATTTGCGAGCTTATCTGCCAACTCTTCACAGTGCGCAGCGGCAAGCGCGCGCTCTACCTCGGCGTCAGTTGCGCCCTCGCGTCCGAGCCTTACGTTCTCAAAGATTGTTCGATCAAAGAGGAAATTGTCTTGAGTTACAAAGCTTACAAGACCAGCGAGCTGATCAAGTGGTATATCGCGCACGTCAGTTTCCCCGATGCGGATTGCTCCTGATCCTGCGTCCCAGAATCGAGCAATGAGCTTGGCCATTGTTGACTTTCCAGAACCACTTGGTCCCACCAGAGCACATGAGGTGCCTTCGGGCACTTCAAGAGAGATTCCGTGGAGTACTTCTTCGTTGGAATATGAGAATCTGACGTTCTTGAATGAGATATCGTGGGACGTGATGATTGCGGGAGAGGAGACTTCGGGCAAGGGTTTCATCTCTAACAGCTTACTAACGCTGTCCATTACCTTCTCGATTTCCTTAAACATATTGGTGTACTGCGTAATTTTAGTGAGAGGACCAATGACGCCGATTGACAACATACATGCAAGAGCCATCTGAGCTACGTCGATATTGCCCGAAGCTACAAGAATGCATCCAACTGGTACAACACCCAGAAGAAGCGTTGGCAGTATTGCAAACATGGCGTTCATGGGGATACGAGCAGACCTATACCAGGCAAGCGTTAGTTTCTCAAATTCAGAGATGTCGTTACGAAAGCGAGCATACGAGGAGTCAGCTTGGTTGAAAGTCTTGATGACTTCGATTCCATCGATGTATTCGACGAGTGTTGAGTTAACGCGCTCACTTGCTGTCCAGTACGCTGCATAGTCTCGTTCAAAGTTTTTAAAAAGGAGCGAAAGGGGCACAATTGACAAGGCTGGTGCGATGAGCATAGAGAGAGCGAGCCGGATATCAATTGAGCACACGATTGCAAAACACAAGATGAGAAGAAGCACATTGCTGGTAAATTCCGGGATAACGTGGGCAATGGGCAGCTCCATTTGCTCAATATCGTCAATGATTATTTTCTTAAGTGCTCCAGAGGGCGCTGATTGAACATCGCCGAGGGAGCATGCAGCAAGATGTTTGCAAGCGGCGTTTCGCAAGTTTTCAAGCGTATGGTAGGCAACGCTGTGTGATGTCGATGTTGAGGCTAGATAGCCTATTGTCTGAACTGCCACTCCGAGAAGGGCAATGAGTGCCCAGTGTCCAACTTCACTGATGGCAAGGGTGCCTGATATTGAAAGTGCAATCAACTTATAGGCGGCAAAAAAGGGAATAATGCCTCCAACAACACCTACCACAGCACATAACAGCGAGGCTCCAAGTTTAAGACGCTGTCCGCGTGTAAATAAAGCAAGCTGCCGTATCCAACTGCTCTTTTTCTTTTTGCTAGGGTCCATGGGTCCTCCCAAACGACGAGTATGAGCAAATTGTATTCATAGCTCGTTGCATGAGAAAAGCCCGATTGTCGCGGCTAGCTCCAAGTGTATCTATGCGGGTGGATTATCTTTCTTGTCCAGCGCTTTCACGGTAATCGCCAGGTGCCATGCCAACGACATTGCGGAATGTGGAAGCAAATTTTGAGGCATTGGTATATCCGACTTCAAATGCCACCTCACCAATTGGCTTGGAGGTTGTCCGAAGGAGTGTCGCAGCTTGTGCCATGCGATAGCGTGTGAGGTATACGTGCACACTGGTGCCATAAACCTCCTTGAACCACCGCTGCATGCTGGCGTAGGGAAACTCGAACTCTTGTGAGAGCTCTTTGAGTGTCTTATGGGAAGAAAGATCAGAGGTTATAGCTTGCTCTATTTCCTTTACCTTATCAACCTGTGCGCGTGTGAGACCGTACTGTCCAATGCGTCCGCCTTCAGGAATATTACTGCCGAGAAATAAGAGAAGCTCCATAATCTTGAGTTTTAGGTAAGCATCTCTAAAGCGGTCATGAGCGTTATATATCTCGCAGAAAATATGCTCGACCGACGGTCCGCTACGGAGCACACTTGGTTCATCGCCTGAACAGAACCTCTCGTAGAGCTGCTTAACACTTACAGGAAAGCCCTCGGGAAACATTGATTGCAGCGATTTATCTGCTATGTCGGGATCAAGACAGACGGTGACACCACGGTAGTGTCCAAACGGAAATCGAAAGAGACTTTCATGTCTTGCGTGATCGTCAATGCCAAGATCACCTACGTCAAGGTACAGGCATGAGTTAGTCCCGGACTCCCACTCAATTCTTCCTTCTCGACAATAGTTCAGGCAGAGCATGCGTGATCCTGGGGTAAGCTTAAAGCCCGACTCAAGGTTCCATACGCTTGTGAAGTCATTGAACATGAGGGTAATTCCAGGCATGACGTCGTGCATTGTCATGATGCCCTGTCCGTCAGTACCCTCCGCCCTCCATACAGAATGATTTGTATCGTGCGTCACGCGACGGACGTTGCCACCCATGTCAGCATAGTTAGCAATGTCCATCGTGTCTCCAATCCTCTTCGTTTCTCTGAAGAGTGTTCTCAAAAAATGACAGTACCTTTGACCAGCCCGCATCGTCGAGCGCGCCTTGGTCCACAAACGATCCGTCTTCCATGCGGGCAAAGTCGGTGCAACATGCTCTGATGAACTCAGGATCGTGTGTTACAACCACAACAGCTCGTCCTTCCGCCGCTGCTGCGGTAACGCTTGCAGCAACCTGTTCCATATGGGCAAGGTCAAGTCCACTGGTAGGTTCGTCAAGCACGAGTAGGTCACGACCTGATGCAAGTGCCGTAGCGAGGGCAACGCGTTGCATTTGGCCTCCTGAAAGCGACAGCGGATGGCGTTGTGCCAGTTCAGTTAAGTCCAACGATGCAAGTATAGTACGGGTAAGGTGCTTGTCAGCACGTCTCGTGGAGTCGAGTACCTCATCAAATACGCTCTCTCGGAAGAGCTGATGGCTCACGTCCTGCATAACCAAGTAGCCGTTCCTTGGTTTGCTTGAGAATGGGCTAGGACCTTCTCCAACATCTATGGTCCCTTTGCAACCGCTCACAAGACCGCAGATACAGCGTGCGAAGGTAGACTTTCCAGCACCATTGCTTCCGATGATGGCAGTGACACCTCCTCGCCTGAAGGCGATGCGAGAAACGTTGATGCCACGGCTCGACTGCGGGTAGTGATAGTTCATATCCCGTATTTCAACAAACTCGTTCTTCTCGCATCGTGCGCAGCACTGTTCAGCTGCAATGGCTGCAAAGGTTGGTGCACGCAGACCAAGCGCTCGCGCCTCGGCAGCAGTGGATGCATAGAATTGCTTGGAGTCAATCTCGCGTTCCACGCTGCCTGAGCGCATCACAATAATGCGATCGGCGATGCCCTCCAACCAATGGAGTCGATGCTCGGAGATGAGCACAGTGCGGCCCTCAGCTTTCCATTTTGCAACAATCTTTCGGAGAAGTCCTATGGAAGCGAAGTCAAGGTTGGAGGATGGTTCGTCAAGGACGAGAACATCTGGGTCAAGCATAGTGGCCGAGCCACAGGCAACGCGTTGTTTTTCTCCACCAGAAAGTGAGAGGCAGCTGCGGTCGATAAGATCTGTGAGCTCAAGCGCGTTGGCGACGTCCTTTAAGCGTGCGCGTATCTTGTCAGGCGTTATTCCTTGGTTCTCACATGCAAATGCAAGTTCACCAGTTGTATCTAAACAGAAGAATTGGGTCTTAGGATTCTGGAAGACTGATCCGACCTTTGGCGCTAGTTCCCAAAGCTCGTGGTTGGAAGGTGTAAGACCACAGACCTCAATCTTCCCCGAGAGCTTCCCCTCATAATAATGAGGGATGAGGCCATTGACGAGCCTTGTTAGGGTTGTCTTTCCAGATCCTGAGGCACCCGTCAGGCAGACTACTTCACCAGGGGCTACGTTAAGGTTGACCTCGGAGAGGCTGTTTTTCTCGCTTGCCTGATAGCAGTAGCATGCATTTTTTATCTCGATCATTTCAATCCTAGTAGTAGAGCAATGGCGTAATCACCGCGCAGATAGTGGCTATGGCGAGAAAGGCGATTACTATCCAGTCTCGTACACGCATGCGCGCTTCGTTTATGTTTGTGCGAGCCGTTGGTCCACCGAGCCCTCGCACAAGCGCCGAAGCAGAGAGGTCTTCACCGCCTCGCACTGCCGAGACAAGCAGCGGCACCAGGCAATTCTCGATAGCGGAGATAGGGTTTCTGAACGTCTTGCTGCTGCGCATGCGTATAGCAGCAGCTATCTGTCGGTAGTCGTCGGCTATCGCTGGGAAGTATCGAAGCATTACGACAAAGGGAATTTCTACTGCCTGAGGCATGTGCATACGGTCGCATGCTGCCATGAACTCACTCACTGACGTGGTTGTGACTAGCCAGGTTCCCATGGCAATACCAGGGGCAAACTGCCTTACGATTCCCGAGATGCCGAGCGTGGCAAAGAGAGCAACTCCAGTGAGGCATGATTCCGCGATTGCTGCCACAGCGCTTGCAGCCCCGTATAGCGTGAGGTATGTGATTGCTGAGCGGAAATGGTGAGAGAGGGCTAGCATGATGAAAGGCGTTGCAATAAGCAGCGGCTTAACCACAAGAAGAGGCCCCACGTTATAAGACCCAAGCATAATTGTTGAGACGACAAGTGTGGCAAGCACTTTAGTGCGGGGATCAAGCACGAGCCCTCGGTTATTGGCAGTTGAGAGGAACAGCCCCTTTTTCATTATGCGATGCCGGCTCGCTCAAAGTGCTTGTGGAGGAGTTTCTTGCCGATGACGGCTCCGATACACCCTGCGACAAATGCAGCAAGAGCAAGAGGTAGAAGGCTCCAGTCAGGAATGTAGCTGGAGAGGGCGTTGGCATATTCCTGTCCGTAGCCAGAGGCGATACCTGCGAAGTAGCTCGCGCGATTCATGACGATGGGAATATAGTTGCCTATCAACCATACGCTCAGGACTCCGTGTGAAATTATGGCGCGTCCTGCGCTGTTATAGTTACCGCTTCTGAGGACAAGGTCGGCGAGAAGACCACATACTGGCCCCGTAATAAAGGCATATACGCCCATGCCGCCGAGACCCATAAGGAGACCGAGGATGGTTCCCATGATAAAAACCATTCCGAAATGCCTTACTTTTGTGATATAGGGCATGTACGGAATGCCTCCGATAAGCGGACAGATGACGGAGAGCAATGGAATGAATATGGGAACGTAGCCCAGCATTGCCACAGCCATGATGATTATGAAGTAGAGAGCGGTGAAGATACCGATGTTTATAAGGTCCTTCGGTTGCAGGCCTTTTTTCTTGACTGAGGGTGTTTCAGACATAATGCGTCTCCTTTCGGTTAGCTCTATCTAACTTATAAAGGATAGACACACAGAAACTCAGTCAATAGCCCATTTGTATCATTATGTCCCGTTTGAATCGCACGATAATTTATGATTCATGGAATAAGAGAGCGAACGAAATTGTTAAAAAGTATAAAGCTGAACTTTATGACTACTTTGAGGGTCTCGGATTAATAAAATAAATGTAGAAGTAGGAGCTAATAATTATTTATTCACTAAGTCTTCAAGTAGTGTTCGTGCCATACCATTAAGATCTAATTTGTGATCTTGGGTGTAGGAGAGCTCAGTTTCGTGTAGAGTTTGCATTGCGGTTATTTCCTTTCTGAA
>JABZHP010000051.1 GCA_015258785.1 Atopobium sp. | reverse complement strand
TTCTTTTAAGAAATCAGGCGCGCAACGAGCATATAGCGAGAAGCCCAATCTCCCCGCAACATCTGCGCACAAAAATACCCACCAGCAAGCCGATGACCTGCTGGTGGGTACATTTTTAACGCACTAAAAGTTGAAGTTACAACTTAGTAGTTGAGGGACTGCTCCTCGAAGTATGCCTGTGGGTGACCGCAGACTGGGCAGATCTTTGGTGCAGATGCGCCAACGTGCAGGTGACCGCACTTGAGGCACTTCCAAACCTTGACACCCTCGCGCTCAAAGACCTCGCCGGACTCAACGCGCTCAAGAAGCTTCTGATAGCGCTCCTCGTGAGTCTTCTCGATGTTACCGACAAGACGGAACTTAGCAGCGATCTCTGCGAAGCCCTCCTCCTCAGCTACCTTAGCGAAGTCAGCGTACATGGTAGTCCACTCGTAGTTCTCACCAGCAGCTGCGTCCTTGAGGTTCTCTGCAGTCTCTGGAATCTTGCCACCGTGGAGATACTTGAACCAAAGCTTAGCGTGAACTTTCTCGTTGCCAGAAGTCTCGGTGAAAATGTTGGAAATCTGCTGATAACCATCTTTTGCAGCCTGGGAAGCATAGTAGCTGTACTTGTTGGTAGCCTGGGACTCACCAGCAAAAGCTGCCTCGAGGTTCTTCTTTGTCTGAGAATTCTCAAAATCTACTGCCATTTTTTCTCCTCTCCCGCGTTAACGAGTGGCACGTCAACGCATGTTAAGCGCCTGGGTAGCGCCGTGTTACCTGTGGTGAACAAATGCAAATGATAATCATTAGCACTTATGTTCATATACTGACCCCTTCGTCAGCACTATGAATTATAACCATTTAGGGCAACCAATATTCATTATTTTTCTGACAAAAGCCTTCCTTCGCAAGTTCTTCAAGTAAGCCTAGGGTAACCTGCTCATCAAGGGTTTCTCGCCCGGCGCTGACCTCAATCTGACAAAGCTCCTGATGAAGCGTTTCAAACTCCGCTCCGCCTTCGTCTTTATGGGCGAGAAGGACGCGCAAGAGCTCGGCTCGCTTCTGTCGATGAGATCCCTCAAAGCGCGACTGCTTGACGTGGCTTTTGGACCTTCGCGAAGGGTTGGGAATGGTTTTCTTCAGGTACGCGCCATAGTCGAGAAGGGCGTAGTACCAGCTACGTGGCGTGAGCTCCGTCTCGTCGGTCTCCGTTGCGGTGTTCACAGCGGCGTCAGCGCCCGCTGCGCCGTCGGCGTTCGCGACGTCTGCAACACTCGCAGGGCACGTTAGCTCTACCAGCGGGACAAGTTCGGAGTCTGGCACGCCCTCTGCCTGCGGATATAACTCGTGCAGAAAGACTGTGCGCACGTTAGTCTCCAGGTAAACACCATGCAGGTTGAACGCAAACGCACGAATACCTGCCGCAGTTGCGGGACCAATACCTGGAAGCTTTACCAACTCCTTTGGATCTTGTGGAAAGACGCCGCCAGCCTCAGAAATTGCCTGAGCAGCTCGATGTACGGACAAAGCACGGCGGTTGTAGCCCAGGCCTTGCCACTCCTCAAGCACGTCGGAAGGCGCGGCGGCAGCCAGCGCATCAACCGTTGGAAATCGCTCCAGCCACCTCTGCCAGCGACCATCTACGCGGCTGACCTGCGTCTGCTGAAGCATAACCTCAGAAATCCAGATTGCATACGGGTCATACGTGCGACGCCAAGGCAAATCGCGGTACAACTCGCGACCTTTCTTGGCTACGAACTCGACAAATGCATGCAGCTCCGGCGTGAGTTCTGATGCGGGTTCCACTTCGCCACTCATTTTTGTATGTGAGATTTTCTTATCGACCAATATTGAACTCGTAAGGCTTTTTCTCAGCAGAAATAACCTCGCCATCAAGCAGGTTATCAAAGGTGCCGGCAGTAATCTCAGCCTCAATAGCGGCAGTGGCATTCTGGATAATCTGCTCATTACGCTGGGCATTCTCATTCTTTACCAGCTGGAACTCGCCCACCATCTCTGGCATAAGACCCTCTACAACAACTTGATGCAGAGTCACGGACGCAAAGAAATTGCGCAAGGTCTTCTCGGCGCTGCACCAAAGAGGACCAAAATAGCAAGAATTGCGACGAGGGCATGGCTCGTTATTAGGACCAGCCCACTCGCAGCTAGAGATGAAAACAGGCCCCTGAACTGCCTCAACAATGTCAAGAACGCTCACCTCAGAAGGATCAATAGCCAGCATCATGCCACCGTGAGCGCCACGCGTGCTGACAATTACTCCAGCGAGGACCAGGTCGTGCTGGATTGAGCGAGCAAAGGAGTATGGAATATCGTTTTCTTCTGCGGCATCGCGAACAGAAAGAAGCTTCTTTGGGCTTCTCACCAGCGAAGAAAGCATGCGGATTGCATAGTCAGTTTTGCGCGAAATTTCCATTGGTTCTCCAAGTACCCCTCGTGCGTCCGCTTGAGGGACTGCTTTTCTCACTTATCTGGCTTGTGACCAGGTCTATCACTGCTACCAGTTCAAAATTTTCCAGCCGCGCTTGTTTGCAAGTCTGGCAAGCGTTGGACCAGGGCAAACGGCGCACGGCGTTTGTGCTGCCGACAAAAGCGTTGCGTCCGAGTAGTGATCGCCGTACGCGTACGCAATCTCCCAGTTGCCCTCGCCAAAGCGCTGGTTGCACCACTCAGTTGCCGAGACCAACTTCTGAGCGCCCTCGATCACGGGACCGTCAACCTTGCTGGTATAGTGCCCGTCGGCTCCCACCTGCATCTTTGTGGCGAGAAACGCGTCCACTCCCAGCTTCTGGGCGGCCAATTCCGCGATAGGTTCAAACGTTGCAGAAACCAACAGCACGCAGCAACCCTCTGCCTGCCGACGACGCACCTCTTCCAGCGCTTGAGGACGATACATCGCCTCAATTACCTCGCGATGAAAATCGTGCATGACGGCATTTGCAAACTCAACGCTATACTGCGTAAGCGCACCAACAACCAGCTCGCGAGCCTCTTCCTGCCTTTGAGGAAGGTGCAGCTTGTAGCGGGTTCCCCACCACAAAAGCTTCAACGTACGAGAAATTGAAGATAAGTGACGGCGGAGCAAATACGCAGAGAACAAGAGTCCTGACTGTCCAGAAATGACGGTTCCGTCAAAATCAAAAACAGCAATTTTCTTGATCGAATCTGAAGTGTGTTCTGTGTTAGCAGATTCTGCGGATATGGAATTTGCACTATCGCGTTGCGACAGCGCATCCAAAGTATTCTGATCCCGCACAATCCACCTCACTTTACCTCTGCATTTAAATGTTTCTTCAGCAGAAGCACTTAGATACATTCTGATGTAAAGATAGCACACAATGCTTTATTTTCTGACTTGGTTTCAACAAATTAAAGATGTAATTTAAATCTTTTATGCTGGACTTTTTTACTAATGAAAAAGCCCTCCGAAGAGGGCTTGAACATGCAATGGCGGGATATGCGGGGCTCGAACCCGCGACCTCCGACGTGACAGGCCGGCGCTCTAACCAGCTGAGCTAATACCCCGGACGCCTTGTTGCGAATTGAAATAATACAGGGAACTTTTATTCTTGTCTAGCGTTATTTTCAACGAATTTGAAAATTTTCTTGAAAATAACCACTTGGCGAGAATAACCGCAGTTCAGAAGCGTGAACGCTCACTAGAAATCCACAACTTCCTAACGAGAAATTCTACTGAAGGGCAACGCTAGTGGTGTTTCCCGTGGAATCAGTTACCTTGAGCGTAGTTCCATCAAGCGTAGCTGCAGTGATAGTTCCGTTTCCACCAACAGCCTTGCCGTCTTTATCGGCAATAAGTGTTGGAAGTGAACCGTCTACCAGAGCACATGCAACAACATCCCAGCCAGACTCGCGATTCTCTGGAACCAAAATGGTGTCGTTGAAAAGAATCAGGCTGGTAGGAGTTCCCTCTACCTCAAACAGAACGCTCTTTGTTCCTGAATCGCTAGTGCGAACAACAGCGGTTTTACCGTCGCTCTGCTTCTCCAGAGAATACTTTATGCCATGGAAGGTAACCGAGCCGTCAACCGCCTGCTCGTCCTGCTGCTTCTCGTCAGCGTAGGCGGACTGGGTCTGCTTTGGCTGCTGACTTGCGGATTCGCTCTTAGTGCTTGTAGCACAGCGAACAATAAAGAACAGAGCAGTGAGCGCAACAATAGCCGCGAGCACCAAAATGATGACCGATTTTCTATTTGGAGGTTCTGGCGTGTTGTCGGCCTGTCGAGGGCTCTGAGGAATTTGTGCACCCTGACCTGCACGAAGTGTCGAAATATTCTTCAGATCAACCGATGAAGCCTCAGGGGTCTTCTCGCCAGATGAACTTGTTCTCATATGGTTTGCCATGCTTAAACCTCCCGACGCGCTTCAATTGCACGTCCCAATGTTACCTCATCTGCGTACTCAAGATCTCCGCCCACAGGAAGTCCACTTGCCAGTCGGGTAACCGTCACACCAAGCGGGTTAATAGTTCTGGAGAGGTACGTTGCGGTTGTCTCTCCCTCAACGTCCGGATTAGTTGCCAGGACAACCTCGGTTACGGTGCCGTCGGCCAGGCGGGACAGCAGCTCACGCACGTGAAGCTGCTCGGGGCCAATCTTGTCCATGGGCGAGATAACGCCGCCCAGAACGTGGTAGAGGCCGTGGAATGCGCCGGTGCGCTCAATTGCCGAGACATCTTTAGGCTCGGAGACCACGCAGATTTTGCTGCGATCTCTGGAAGAGTCCAGGCAGATGTCACATTCGTCGCGCGTTGCGTAGTTGAAGCAGATGGGGCAAAAATGCACCTGCTGCTTAAGCTCCAAGATAGCCTGCGCCAAACGGCGAGCCTCCTCGGAATCAACCTCTAGAAGATGGTAAGCAATGCGCTGAGCCGACTTAGGACCAATACCTGGTAGACGACCTAGCTCGTCAAGCAAGCGCTGCAGCGCACGACCATCGTTTGTGGTATCAAACGCCATGGATTAGAACAGTCCTGGGATATTCAGTCCGCCGGTTACTGCGCTCATCTGGGCAGATGCCTGAGACTCTGCGGACTCAAGAGCATCGTTTACAGCTGCCAGAATCATGTCCTGGAGCATCTCAATGTCCTCAGGATCAATTGCCTCAGGATCAATGGTGATGTTGGTCAGGCGCAGGTCACCGGATGCGGTTACCTTAACAGCTCCGCCGCCAGCACTTGCAGTTGCCTGCATAAGGGAAGCCTTCTGCTGGGCTTCCAGCAGTTGCTCCTGCATTTTGCGAGCCTGAGCCATCATCTGATTGCGGTTCATGCCGCCCATGTTAAATCCACCACGTGCCATATGTTCTCCTATCGTCATATCTATTTTAGACAAGTTGCGCTTTTTGCGCTGGCCCATAAGGAGCCATGCACCAAAGCGTCATATCGCGAGAATATCGCGAGAAGTTCTAGTTGTTTGCAGGGTCTACGGGAGCGGAAGCTCCGGCGTCCGAAGGAGCACCTGCATCCGACTTCTTCTCCACCGACAAAGAAACCGCTGGTCCAAACACCTTCTCGAGCATGTCCGCCACGTTGTTGAGCTCTGGAGGAAGCGCTGAGCGAGCCGCGATGTCCTCTGGTGAAGCTGGGGCTGGAGCTGGCTTTTGAGCCGGCACTGACTCGGGTTCAGGCGCTGGAGCTGCGGGCGCAGGCGTTGGTGCAGGTGCGGGCGCAGGCGCAGCAGGAGCCGCAGGTGCGGACGCAACTGGAGCCGCAGGTGCAACTGGAGCTGGAACAGCGTCTTCAACAGAGCTGTCCAAAACTGCAGCTACATCGTCATCGCTGTAAGGTACCTGATCGTAGTCGAGAGTCTCAGTAGGCGCACTGTCAGACGCAAGCTCATCCCAAGGCATCGGATACGACGACTCAGTAGAAGGAGCTGGAGCCGCAGGTGCAACGGGAGCTGCAGGTGCTGGAGCAGGCGCAGGTACCTGAGTGGGAACAGAGGCAGGAGCGGGCTGCGCAACTGGCTCAGGAGCTGGTGCGACGGGCGCAGCAGGAGCCACTGGAATTGCAGGCGCAGGTGCAGGAGCTGGAGCCGGCGCCTGAGCTGCACGTTTTTCTCGAGAGATTGCCGTTGCGGCAAGGCTTGACTCAACATATTTGATGCGGCGCGGACCCATGACCTGGGCAACGCACTCTTTTACAAACTCGGAAACTGCCGGCGCGCTGAGCATCCTCATGGCAAACGAGGAGCCCTTGGGCAGCGTAACTACCAGCTCAGAACCGTCGTCGGACTCAAGCGTTGAGCTGACCAGCAGTGCTGCATGAGCAGCATTCTTGGAGGCGCAGACCTTGCCAACTTCTTTCCACTGTCTGACGAGAAGAGCGTCGGACTGATCGACTTCTTTTGGCGCAGGTGCCACTGCTGCTGGTGCTGGAGCTGCAGGTACAGGAGCTGGCGCAGGCTGCGGCGTTGGTACAGGTGCGGGAACCGGAACCGGTGCGGGCGCAGCAACTGAAACTGGCTGTGGAGCCGTTGGAGCCGATGCGGAAGCGGGAGCCGGAGCCGCTGGCACTGGCGCAGGAGCTGGCGTAGCAACCGGAGCTGGCTGCGATACCGATGCTGGCTCGGGAGCTGCGGGTTTCTCGACAGATGGAGCTGCAACAACACCGTTTACAAGCTGCTGCTCAAGAACTGCCACCCTATCTGCCAGCGCTTCCAATGAAAGCTCTGTGTTAGGTCGTGCCAGCTTAGTGAATGCAACCTCCAGGACAAGTCGCTGGTTCACGGCGGTGCGCATCTGATTTGCAGCGTCGCCCAGAACGGTCAGAACTCTGGAAAGTCGGTCAACCGAGCCAAATGCCTGGGCTTCTTTTGTAAGCTGCTCGGTCGAAGCAGTGGAATTTGCCAGCGCAGGAGAATCAACGCCCACAGCTGCGGCAATGTAGAGATCCCTTACGTGAACAGCAAGCTCGCGCGTAAACTGCAGCAAATCTTTGCCGCCTTCAAACAGCGTGTTTACCGTGGTAAAGAGCGAAGAAATGTCTCGCTGGGCCAGAGCCATTGCGGCATTGTTAATAAGAGAGCCGGAAGACTGACCCAAAACGTCGCGAACCGTCTGTTCAGAAATGACGCCGCCGCCGTAAACGGAGAGCTGCTCAAGAGAAGACAGAGCGTCACGCATGCCGCCGCGCGCATGGCGAACAATAAGGTCAATAGCTGCGTCTTCGTAGGTAAAGCCCTCGTTTTTGCAGACGTTGACCAGGTGCTCCGCCATCTCGTCAGCAGCAATGGAACGGAAGTCAAAGCGCTGCACGCGGGACAGAATAGTTGCAAGAATTTTCTGAGGGTCGGTGGTGCACATGATAAACGTCACGTGCGAAGGAGGCTCCTCCAACGTCTTGAGCAGTGCGTTAAACGCCGCCGAGGTAAGCATGTGCACCTCGTCGATGATGTAGACCTTGCCCTTGCCACGCACGGGAGCGTAACTTGCGCGAGAAATAATCTCTTCTCGCACGTTATCAACGCCGGTGTTAGAGGCGGCGTCAATCTCAAAGACATCTGGATGCTGACCTGCAGCAATCAACTGGCAGTCCTCGCAAGTGCCGTCGGGCAGATGACCAGGCGCCTCGTGACAAAGGATAGCTTTTGCCAGCAGGCGAGCCATGGTGGTCTTACCTGTGCCGCGAGGTCCGCAGAACAGATATGCGTGGCTGAGCTTTTGCTCCAAGACCGCTCGCTCAAGGGTGCCGACCACATGCTTCTGGCCAACTACCTGCTCAAACGTTTGCGGGCGATACTTTGTATACAGTGATTCCATTCGTCCTCCGACGGCAGATTTTTCACTTTCAAGTATACCCTCTGAGCTAAGAGGGTTTCTCGCCAAACAAAAACGGGGCAGCCGAAGCCACCCCGATTCTGTACTCTGCGGTTTTGCGCGAGCAAATACCTGCTACTCTGCAGCCTCTTCGGTTGCAGGTGCCTCGACCTCAGCTTCTGGCTCTGCGGCTGGTGCGTTCTTTGCGAACTCAGCAGCACGCTTTGCCTTCTCAGCAGCCTTAGCCTCAGCAGCAGCCTTACGAGCAGCCTCC
>JABZHP010000050.1 GCA_015258785.1 Atopobium sp. | reverse complement strand
AAGGACACCCCACCATCATCTGCATTTGCAATCTTTGAGGAGCTCAAGAAGGATGCTCCTCAGCGTGAGTTCACCGTTGGTATTGTCGATGACGTTACTAATCTGTCTCTCCCAGAGGATCCTGAGGCTCCTAACACTGCAGCTGAGGGCACCATTGAGTGCAAGTTCTGGGGTATTGGCGGCGACGGTACCGTTGGTGCTAACAAGAACTCCATTAAGATTATTGGTGACCACACCGATAAATATGTTCAGGCATACTTCCAGTATGACTCCAAGAAGACCGGCGGTATCACCATCAGCCACCTGCGCTTCGGTGATCACAAGATCCGTTCTCCTTACTATGTCACTAAGGCAGACTTTGTTGCATGCCACGTTCCTGCATACATCATCAAGGGCTACAAGATGGTCCGCGACGTCAAGCCTGGCGGTACCTTCCTGGTCAACTGCCAGTGGGATGCAGAGGAGTTTGCACACCACCTGCCAGCAGAGGCAAAGCGCTACATTGCTAAGAACAACATCAACGTTTATCTGATCAATGCAATTGACCTTGCCAAGGAAATTGGTATGGGCAAGCGCACCAACACCATTCTTCAGTCTGCATTCTTTGCTCTTGCAAAGGTTCTCCCAGAGGCAGACGCACTTCAGTACATGAAGGACGCTGCAACTCATTCTTACCTGAAGAAGGGCCAGAACGTCGTCGATATGAACCACAAGGCAATCGACGCTGGCGCTACTGCATTTACTAAGATTGAGATTCCTGCTGATTGGGCTACCGCAGAGGATGCTCCAAGCACAATCACTCTTGAGGGCCGTGAGGCTCTGCTCAAGCAGGTCCGCGACATCATGACTCCAGTCTCTCGTATGGAGGGTGACGCACTTCCTGTTTCTGCATTTAAGAACCACGTTGATGGCCAGTTTGAGCTTGGTGCTGCTGCTTACGAGAAGCGCGGCATTGCTGTTGTTGTTCCTGAGTGGAACGTCGAGAAGTGCATCCAGTGTAACCAGTGCGCTTATGTCTGCCCACACGCAGTCATCCGTCCATTCGTCCTTACCGACGAAGAGGTTGCTGCTGCACCAGCACAGTCTCAGTTCAAGGATGCCGTTGGTCCTAAGGCTAAGGGCTACAAGTTTGAGATTGCAGTTTCTCAGCTCGACTGCACCGGTTGCTCCAACTGCGTCTACATCTGCCCTGCAGATGCTCTGACCATGAAGCCAATCGAGGAGCAGGAGTCCAAGCAGGAGATCTTTGACTACGCAGTCAACCACGTCTCCGAGAAGACCGAGCTTGTCGCTAACAACGTCAAGGCATCTCAGTTCAAGAAGCCTCTTCTTGAGTTCTCCGGTTCCTGCGCAGGCTGCGCTGAGACCAGCTACGGCCGCCTGGTCACTCAGCTCTTTGGCGATCGTATGTTCATCTCCAACGCAACTGGTTGCTCCTCAATTTGGGGTAACCCAGCTTCCTGCTCACCATTTACTACCGATGCAAATGGTCACGGTCCAGCATGGAACAACTCCCTCTTCGAGGACAACGCAGAGCACGGTATGGGTCTGATGCTTGGTCACCAGGCACAGCAGAAGCGTCTCCTGGAGCTTGCTCAGCAGCTTGTCGACGAGGATGGCGCATCTCAGGACCTCAAGGATGCTGCTAAGGCATGGATTGAGTCCGTCAACGACGCAGCTCTCTCCAAGGAAGCTTCTAAGACTTTCGTAGTTGAGCTTGAGAAGTCTGATCTTGCAGCAGCTAAGGAAATCCTTGCTAACAAGAGCTTCCTCACCAAGAAGTCCTTCTGGATCTTCGGTGGCGACGGTTGGGCATACGACATCGGCTTCGGTGGCCTTGACCACGTCCTTGCTTCCGGTGAGGATATCAACGTCTTTGTCTTCGATACTGAGGTTTACTCCAACACCGGTGGTCAGTCTTCTAAGGCTTCCCGTCTTGGCCAGGTTGCACAGTTCGCTGCAGCTGGTAAGGACATCAAGCAGAAGAACCTTGCCGAGATTGCAATGACCTATGGTTACGTCTATGTTGCTCAGGTCTCCATGGGCGCAAACCTCCAGCAGACTCTCAAGGCAATTGCTGAGGCAGAGGCTTATCCAGGACCATCCCTCATCATCGGTTACTCCCCATGCGAGATGCACTCCATCAAGGGCGGCATGGCTCACGCACAGGAGGAGATGAAGAAGGCAGTCGAGACCGGCTACTGGAACCTCTATCGCTTCAACCCATCTGCACCAGCAGGTAAGAAGTTCACGCTTGACTCCAAGGCACCTAAGGGTGGCTACCAGGAGTTCCTGATGAACGAGGCTCGTTACAGCCGACTCACCCGCGAGTTCCCAGAGCACGCAGAGAAGCTCTTCAAGGAGAACGAGGAAGCCGCAATGGCTCGCTACGATCACCTTGTCCGCCTCTCCGAGCTTTACGCTGCAGAGAAGAAGGAGCAGCCTGAGGAGTAAGGTAAACTTACTTTCACGTAGCTTCAGCCGAGCCAGGACATCCTGGCTCGGCTTTTTTATGCGACATTTTTGGCGAGAAGCTCTGTGTTCTTCAAGCCCTTCTCGCGAGGTGATAAACTAGAGAGACTTTGCTCACGATGGGAGTTACTGTGGCACAAAAAAAGAGCAGACTATTTCCTGTAGCTTTTCTCGCTGCTAAAGCAACACTTGCAGCACTTAAATTGACCAACCATGAGGGCGGAACGCTGCCAGGCTTTATTGCTGAAGGCATTGATCCTGCATTTTTGGGAGACATTGCTAAGCCAGAGCAGATTGTCTTTATCACCGGCACAAACGGCAAGACAACCACCAATAACTTGCTCAACGATCTTCTCGCCGATAATGGCTACCAGACCGTTACCAACCGCGTTGGCGGCAATATTTCCAGCGGCTTTGCAAGCTCGTTTGCAAAGAACGCCACGTGGAAGGGTACGTCAAAGACTAAGCTTGCAGTTATGGAGTTTGACGAGCTCTCGGGACCTCGCATTTTCCCGTATCTGCAGCCTGATATTTTGTCTGTTACCAATTTGTTCCGCGATACGTTCTCTCGTAGTGCAACGCCAGACTACGTGTTTGACGTTATGGATAAGGGCATTCCTGCTTCAACTCATCTGATTTTGAACGCAGATGACATGATTAGCTGCAGACTTGCTCCTCAGTGCACACATCGTACGTATTATTCCATTGCAAGGCTGGCAGAAGACACCGCAGAGCCAGTGGGCATTGTTTCAGATCTTACCGCCTGCCCCAAATGCGGTGGAAAGCTCAAGTGGGATTATGCACACCTTAGGCATCTTGGCCACGCAACTTGCGAGGAGTGCGGCTATACCAACCCAACTCCTGATTACGAGGTTATCTCAGTAGAGCCAGGGACTGGCAAGTTTGTGGTCAAGGAGCACTGCCACGAAGGTGCACCAACATATGAGTACAAGCTCAACAGCTACTCTATCGTCAACCTCTACAACTTGTTTGTGGCCATCGTAACCGCGCGTGAGATGGGTCTTGCGCCTGCAACTATCGCTGCGTCTTTGCAACGCGTTAACATTGCTTCCTCCAGGTATAACGAGATTGACTACAACGGTCGTCGTCTTATTAGCATGGCTTCTAAGGGCGAGAATGACACGGCAACCTCAGTCACCATCGATATCCTTCGCAAACAGCCAGGTGACAAAGCAATTATCATCATGATTGCTGATGCGTACATGGCAAAAGCAAAAGACCAGACAGAGTATATTGGCTGGTACTACCAGACAGACTTTGAGTTCTTACAAGATCCAAGCGTCAAGCAGGTCATTATTTATGGCGACACGTCGCTTGACCTGCAGCTTAGGCTCAGACTTGCCGGTATTGATCCAGCTAAAACCTTTGTGGCAAGCTCTCCTGAAGAGACCGCTGACCTGGTTGACCTTAACGCTTGCCAGCACGTTTTCTATGCACACGGCCTCTATAACGGTGGCATTGCTGACATCAGCAGAAACCGTATCATTGAGCGCTTGAAACAGATGGAGGCCTCCCATGAGTAATCCAGCAACTAAGATTGAGATTCTTTACCCAGAGTACGGTAACCAGGGTGGAGACAACGGAAATGCTCTCTACCTGGAGGCCTGCCTTCCAAAAGAGAACTTTGTATACACCTCTCACGCCGCAACGCCTTACTTTGTTGAAAACACGCCATCAGCAATCATCATGGGTGGCATGACAGAAGCCCAGCAAGAGCTTATTATTTCTCGCCTTATGCCTTACAAGGACAGGCTTGCAGAGCTGGCTGATCAGGGCGTTCCTATGCTGTTTGCGGGCAACGCTTCAGAGCTCTTTGGCGAGAAAATCGTTAATCCTGACGGCTCTGAAATTGAGGCTCTGGGCCTCTTCAAGTTTACGACCACTCGCTATATGCCCCAGCGCTTCCACGATGTCCAGGTGGGAGAGTTTGATCCTGGCAATGGCAAAGAGCCTTTTGTTGTCGTTGGCTTTAAGATGCAGTTCACACTCACCGAGGGAGATAACTCTAACTGCTACTTCCTTAAAAATAAGGTAGGTTTTGGCATCAATAAAGAAAGCAAGTTGGAAGGCTTCCGTCGTAAGAATGCTATTGCCACCTGGCTTATTGGCCCACTGCTTCCTTTGAATCCTTATCTCACACGTTGGATTTTGGATATGGCGGGCGAGGAAGACACCCCTCTTGCTTTTGAAGAAGAGGCAGTCGCAGCGTATCAAAAGCATGCTCGTGAGATGGTCTATCCAGGAATGCACCTGCATTACTAATTGTATGTCTGCACTGCTCATTTGCTCATATATGCGTTTCGTCGTATCATGAATTAAATTTTTTAGAGTTAACAAGGGGATTGTTTTGCCACAGGTTTCTTCAGCTTATGCAACAAAACAGCGCGCTCAGCGCCTTGCACGTATTGGTATTATTGCTGCCCTTTATGCAGCACTTACGCTTGCAGCTCTTCTTTTCTTGGGCGGTCTTGCTTGGGGTCCTGTGCAGTTCCGCATTTCTGAGGCGGTTGTGGTTATTGCACTCTTTACCGCTGACGCAATCCCAGGACTGACGCTTGGCTGCGTTATTGCCAACCTTGCAAATATGGTCATTTCTGGCACAGGTGCCCTGGGATTGTTAGACGTAGTCTTTGGTTCTCTGGCAACTGCTCTTGGTGCATGGTTTACCTGGAAGAACAGGAAGAACGTACCACTTGCGCTTCTGGGGCCAGTGCTTGCAAATGCCGTTATTGTGTCTGCATATCTTCCCATTTTGCTTCAAGGATTGGGATTCTACACAATTCCATTTACCACCATTGAACTTGATGGATCATATCCTCTTATGTTCTTGTTTGGTTTTATCACCACAGGACTCGGAGAGGCTGTTGTTCTCTATGTACTAGGAGCTCCTTTGGCTCGTGCGCTTAAGCATTCGCCTTTGCCGCAGCAGCTTGCTTCTGAGGATTCTGCTGCAGAATCAGTCGAGAACTAGACAGTCATGCAAAGACTTGCTCAGTACATACATAGATCAACCAGGATAGTCCTGATTATTCTTGCCTGTGTATTGCTGGGCTTGCTTTCTTGGAGCGTCATGGCAGACAACCTGTTTGCCGCTCTTGTTGCAGGCGGAGGACTTGCCACGGTCATTGTTCTTGGTGGCACTACCCAGCCTGGTAATGAGCACGCCAGGTCTCAAGCAACAGAGCGAACACTTGAGGTTGCCTCTAAGACGCTCAAGACTTTACGCGGAGGCTTGTCGCAAGAAACAGCGCCAACTATCTGCACGCTATTGCTTCCAGAAACTTCTGCAGCCGCTATTTCCATCACGGATACAGAGTACGTGCTGGGCTTTGAGGGAGACATTGCAACCTCGCATATGCCTGGTTCAAAAGTGGTTGGCCCTGCAACTGAGGTTCTGGAAAGTGGCCGCATGGAGACGTTTGTCTCGGTAGATAGCCGTCAGCAGGTACTACAAAGGCGTGGCGGCTTTGGCAATGGCGGCAGTTCCTTCGGCATCATTGTTCCGTTGATTGTTCAGGATCGCACAGTGGGCACTATCAAGCTCTACTATCGTCGTGGCATTGAAATTGATCGTACGCAGTTGGCAATTGCTGAGGGACTGGGCGAGCTTCTCTCCACGCAGCTTTCCTCATATGAGCTTGATCGCCAAGCAGAGTTAACCGCTCGAGCTGAGGTCAAAGCCTTGCAGGCACAGATTAATCCGCATTTCTTGTTCAACACGCTCAACACCATTGCATCTCTTACGCGTACAAACCCCAATAAGGCGCGAGATCTGCTTCGCGAGTTCTCTGTGTTTTATCGCCGTACGCTTGAGAGCTCTCAAGGCGCGCTCATTCCGCTTTCTCAGGAATTGACACAAACGCGCAGGTATTTGACAATTGAGAAGGCGCGTTTTGGAGAAGAACGTATTCAAGAGTCTGAGCATGTCGATGAGGGATGTGAAGATATTCAGGTACCGTCTTTTTTGATTCAGCCTATTGTTGAGAACGCCGTAAGGCACGCCATGAAAGATGAAGGCGCGCTTCATATTGACATCCACGTCGCACGCGACGAAGATGATATTCTTATATCTGTTGCTGATGATGGTCTTGGAATGGATGAAGAGACTGTTTCTCGCTTGCTTAATGGCCAAGGTCCTACCCCGCAGGATTCTTCGGGGAGAAATGGGGGCACGGGCATTGCCATTAAGAACGTAGCTGAGCGAGTTGAGCGCTTTTACGCCGCTGGATCTGGCATGGAAATCATGTCTAAGCCAGGTCAGGGTACGTGCGTGACACTCAAGCTTGCAGGTGCGGCTCTGCAGGCAACAGCATAGTAGTATCGGTTTTGCTTAACGCTGCGTTAGGTCGTTGGGAGATGAATGACATGCGTGCCATGATTGTTGATGACGAGGCTCCAGCCCGTTCTGAGCTCAAGTTCTTGCTTGAGGAGACCGGACGTCTCGAGGAAATCATTGAGGCCACAAGTGCAAGGGATGCTGTCGAGAAACTCATGGAGTCTCGCGTTGAGGTCTTGTTCCTCGATATCTCCATGCCTAAGACAAATGGAATGCAGCTTGCAGAGGCTCTTCACAAGTTGAAGAACCCTCCTCAGATTGTGTTTGTCACTGCATATAGCGAGTACGCACTAGACGCCTTTGGCGTTAATGCCGTTGATTACCTGATGAAGCCCGTTGAGACCGAGCGCCTTGAGCAGGCTCTTGATAAGGTTGAAGAGCGCCTGCGCCCTCAGTCTCCTATGGCAACCATTGAGCGAATTCCTGTCATTAAGAGCGGAAGCAAGGTTCTTGTTCCCATTGATCAGATTCGCTTTATTGAGGCAAAAGACGATTATTCTTGCATCTACACAGAAGACGATCGTTTCTTGTCTACTATTTCTCTGCAAAAACTTGAAGAGCGCCTTGCTCCACACGGATTCTTCCGCATTCATCGTAGCTTTATCGTGAATCTTGAGTATGTTGACGATGTTGAGGTTATCTCTGCTGGTATCCTACAGTTGACTATTCAGGGATTTGAGGAGCGTCACATTTCGGTTTCTCGCCGTCGTGTGGTCGCACTCAAGCGAGCACTGGGACTGTAGAAGCTCAAAGGGTTTCTCGCCAGAGGCTTAAAAGCGCACGTAGGAGTTTGGTATGGCACTGGTAAGGTTTGATGTAATTTCAGATACGCATGGGTATTTGTCATCTGAGTTGCTTGAAGCTCTGCAGGGCGCCAACTACATTGTGCATGCGGGAGATATCACTTCAAACGCTGATTATCAGACACTCCAGAAGATTGCTCCGATAAAGCTCTGCCTGGGCAATAATGACTTTTGCTACAACTATGGCCCCATGGTAAAGAAAAAGATTATTTTCTTTGCGGCCGGCTTAAAGTGGCAGGTATGCCATTATCGCGAGAGGCTTGACCTGGTTAAATGCAACATTGCTATCTGTGGTCACACGCATAAGCCTTTTGTACAGCGTGACGAGTGGACCAATACACTTGTAATGAATCCAGGAAGCCCTACCTACCCGCGCGGTCGCGAGGGCGCAACAATGGGACGTATTATTGTTGATGATGAAACAGCCCAGGTAGTCAGCGCAGAGATTATTAGTCTGTCTTCGCTTGAGGTGCTTTCTTCTTGTAAATAAGCGATGGAATCATCAGCTTGGTAAAAAGCACTAGCCATACAAGGGCAAGCGAGAAACCACCAATGACGTCGGTAGCGTAGTGCACACCCAGATAAATTCTACTGACGCCAATCATAATGATGACACCTGAGAACAGGCCACACCAAATCCAACGCTGTAGCTTGTCTTTCTCGTAATGCCAGACAAGCCAAATGAGTAGGCCATAAAAAGCCATCGAGAACATCGAGTGGCCCGACGGGAAGCTGTAGCCAGTTTCAACAACCAGTCTAAAGCCATCTGGGCGTGGACGTTGGACAATTGCCTTAAAGATAAGGTCTACAACAACAACGCCACCCAGATTAATAAAGGCAAGCCTGCCGACACTTGGCCCTGGTGCAAACGCGGCAACCACAATAAGCATGACAATAACGGTGACAGGACTTGCAAGTCCAGAGAACCCCTCCATTATCTCAGTGAGAAGGGGAGTTCTTAGG
>JABZHP010000004.1 GCA_015258785.1 Atopobium sp. | reverse complement strand
ATCAGATTGCGATTGAGCGGGAAATAAAAGTGCTGATCCTATAAAGTTTCCAGTATCAGTAGAGTTCTTTTGTATATAAGAGCTCGCTGCCATTGCTGCAAAAACTGGAAGCATTTTTTCGGTTGTCTCTAAACCCTCACAGGCTGAGGTAGCAAATTTCTTACGAGCTTCAAGTGTCTTAAAACCCGCATCACACAATTTGGAGCCCGCTGAAGCTAAACCTGGAACACACGAAGCCACCAGTCCAGCACCAACACACAACAAACCCGACAATCCAAGGCTCAAGATGCTTGCATCAATTACCTGCGCAATAGTTGTGTATTTAGCTACGACATTTTCTCCTGCCATAGAAGCAGCATCTGCTATTGTCTGAGTTCTATATGCCCTTGATGAGACCCAAGCAACCGATACCAGTGCAAATACAAGAGCTAGACATACCAGAAGAGCGCTTGCAAAAGCGATTGACGTAATACCGCCTGTATCGTCTATAAACATGGAAAGTCCAAGCCTTATTTTCTTATGTTTGTCCTTTCCAAAAGGCAATCCAATCTGCATAAGAACCCTCAATCCAATCTGGATACGTGCTAGCAGATAAACTAGATCTCAAAACAATTCCTTGATCATCCGTCTGCCCTGCAAGGAATAAACACCAGCCTATTGGCGGCATTGCTGCCACATGACCCGTAATTTCAATCAGGACATCTTTTTCTTTTTTATCAATAGAGATATTCCAGTCCTCATCTCCACCCTTATGGAATAGAGGTATCTCCGGTATAGCCTTAAGTCTGCGTTTGATATAGGACTCTATTAACTCAGTATCAGAAGACGTTGTTGCAACTCTTAACCCTTCTGCACAGGCTCCATCCATAACTGTCTTTGTATAGAGAATGCAGATAGGCTCCACAAGCAATGCAATAATCATCAGAATAACTGGAAATAAAAGTGCTGCTTCTACTGACGCTTGACCAGCATTCTGTTTAAAACGATAGAACATCTTTTGCTAAATCTAAAAGAGAGTCATGCATAGTATGTGAAGCAGCTTGAGTAGCCAGTTGAACAACTGCTCCATTTTGCACAAAGTGATATATCACACCAAGAGACGTAATGACAATCAAGCACGATAATAAAACTAAGGCATATTCAAGCGTTGCTTGTCCTTGTGTATTCTTAACCCCTAGTTTGATTCTTCTAATAGATTCTTTACATCTTGAGTAGATATATGACATGTTGAGACCCTCCTTATCTCTCCTTGATCAGAAACAGTCACAAGCTCCGACCAATTTCCACCATTAACCAAACAGCTCCATACATTGCCAGCTAGATCTATATATCCGGAATAAACAAGTACACAATCAGCTCTTTGTTGATAGCTCTCTAAAACACTTTGTGCTTCGTCTTGAATGGTTTCTTTACTATCTCTTTGTACGGAATTCTGCTCAAACAAATCTTTTGCAGCTTCATATGAGACTGGCTGTTCATTGACGTTTTTGTCGTCTCTATTTTCATGAGTCTGCACATAGTCCGAGCTCGTATTTGATGAATGGTCCTGTTTTCTTGGTAATACGAGAAGTGCAGCAAATAGCAAACATACAGTGACAATAATGAACACAGAATAAGCAGCAGTACTCTTTCTGCTCATAGAGAATTAATTCCCGATGTAATTGCTTCCCAAAGCTCAGAAACTTTACCTTTAAAAGCAATGATTGCGACAATCGCAATAACTACAAGTACGCCAACTAAAATTGCATACTCTGTAGTTCCCTGTCCGGATTCATCCTCTTTTAAGCATTGCAGATACCTAAAAAATTGATATAAGAACATCATCGGCTTTCCTTTCTCTTAAGAAGAAAACGCAGGTCCAAGCAAGGGACCTAAAATTGCAAGTAACATTGCTGGAACAATTAGCGTTCCCAGAGGGATGAGCATTTTAATTGGAATTTTTTCGATTTCCGTTTCTAACAGCGATCGCTGCTCATCGCGAAGAACTGAAGCTTGTCTATCTAATATTTCTGCAAGAGGAGTTCCAAAAGTAAGTGCTTCATTCACAACAGTTGCAAAGCTTTTAAGCGATGGAACTCCTACTTTTGCCGCCATCTGATTTAGTGCTTCTTCGCGAGTAGTAGCACCAAGCTTCCAAGTCATATGAGCATTTGAAAGCTCTTTTGATAGCTCGCCGGATTCTCGTAAACAATACAAATCTAGTGCCGAATCAAAAGATAGCCCTGACGACAGTCCAAGAATCAAAATATCAATCATTTCTGGCATCTCGCGTAGACATGATTTTCTTGTAAACTCTAACTTTGATCGACGACTCACTCTCCTGTGGCTTTTTACCACTCTAATAATTTGCTGGCAATAATGCTGAATATCAAAATGATTCAAATTTACGGGCATAACCAAGACGAGAATGGCTATGCATAACGCAAACACTAAAGAGCAAGTTAGATCTATCACTTCATTACTCCTTTCATAATGCTTCGAATAATCAAAAGAGCAATACAGTCCATGACCATTGCAATCACTGTGCATATAACGCCTGATGGCGTAAATAAACCCTTTTGAAAGTCTGGTGATAAAAGCGACAAAACAATCAACAGAACAACGGGGAGAAGACATACAATTCGAGCAGATAATCTAACTTGAGTAGTCTTTGTTGCTATAAGTCTTTGATTCTTCTCTTGTAATTCAACTAACTCGGCAGTTTTTTGTAACAGACTCTTAAGTGGAGAGCCCGTTCTGTGTGAAATTACTAAAGCGCTAGCCAGCAAATTAACACCCGGAGCATCCAGTCTCTCTGCCAAGTCTTCAATAGCTTCTTCAATAGGAAAACCGCACTTAATCTGCATGTCTGCAATACAAAAATTTTCTGATACAACACCTTCTGTATGTTTACTGACATATTCAATAGATTGTGAAAGTGTGAGACCTGACCCAAGAGCAACAGCAATAGTTCTAAAAATTGAAGGCATCATATGGGCAATTTCTAAAGCAGTCTGATGCTTAGCGTGTTCATAGAGAAAATAAGGACCTAGAAATAACAAGAGAAGACCGCAAAACAGACCAATTACAGACTCAAATAAAATGCCAAACAGAATTGATGCAGCTATATCACTAATAAAAAACAGTACGAAGGCATCACTGACTAAGGTGATTCCATATTTGTAAAGAAAGCGACTACGTAGCTGTATTGATACATAAGAAAAAGGCTCCCATTTGAGCAGGTGCTGCACAAAAACACTATTGCGCGCAAAATGAAAAAGCTGAATCACATAACCTGTTATTCGTATACTTATTTGAGAGGCAGTTTTTTCTTCACCGTTACATATAAAAAAATAAATAATTACTCCAAAAGCACCTCCTGTGATCGTGGAAGTAATGACATCCATGAAGTAACCTCCTTTTTATTGAGTAATCCATCTTTTATGGCTCGATTGATAAAAGAAGGGATTTTTACAAATAGCCAACTTCTTTTCTGTACGTCAAACGACACCACCTCTTGTACTTCGATTGATCCTGACGAAGACAAAGAAATTTCTGAAACGCTGGTTACATATCGCTTTCCATCGGGAAATCTTTGAGACATAACTATCAAATCAAGTGCAGTTGCTATCTGCTGTTCTATAATTTCTGCAGGTAAGTCCATGCCGAAACGAGCCATTAACACCAGGCGTAATATTGCCTCTTGAGCAGTTCCAGCATGCAGCGTGGTCAGTGAACCATCGTGACCTGTATTCATAGCCTGCAACATATCAATGCACTCTTCACCTCTTACCTCTCCTACTACAATGCGGTCTGGCCTCATTCGAAGCGCATTTCTCACCAATGATCTAATGGTTATTTCTCCTGTTCCTTCTATCGAAGCAGGACGAGCCTCTAGCCTGACAACATTTGGATGTGAATCAAACTTAAGCTCCGCTGAATCCTCAATAGTGACAATTCTTTCTGACTTTGAAATTTCACATGAAAGTGCATTTAAAAGCGTAGTCTTTCCAGATCCTGTTCCTCCAACAACCGCGATTCCCTGTCTGCACTTCACAGCCCAAGATAAAAATTTTGCAAGCCATTGAGGCAATGATTTCATTTCCACTAGCCGGTCCAAAGAAGTAATTTTTCCGGTGAATCTTCGAATAGTTACTGAAGTACCATTCACTGCAACAGGGCTTGCAACTGCATTGACACGGTCCCCATTCTCAAGTCGAGCGTCAACAATAGGACTTACCCTATCCAGCCTTCTTCCTAATGGAGATAAGATACGATCCATAACAATCAAAATCTGCTCTTCAGAGTCAAAGACTGCTTTTGATTCAAATAGCTCGCCGTTTTTCTCGTAAAACAAATTGTTGCAACCGTTAATCATGATTTCAGTAACATCTTTATCATTCAGTAGCGGCTGAATTGGACCAAGACCACATACTTCATTTATTACCTGTTCGATTGTTTCCTCATAGTCAACTGAACTAAAGAGCTCGTCCTTCTCTTCATTAACAATTGCCTCACAGGTAACTCTTAGTTCGTCTCTTACGCGATCGATATCACTGCCTGTAATGAGAGAAGAAACTGTAGAAAGTCCTAATCGAGAAACAAGTTTTTCTTTTAACTTTTTTCTAGCCTTCTGAAATACTTCTTTTTGGAGTAGTGAGTCATTCTCATCTTGAGCCTCAATTTGCTTAGCAACGCGTTCAAAGACAAGCATTAACCCACCTCCTTCCTCCTATTGAATAAGCTAAATGGCTTTTTCTCAGGAGTTGCTTGCAGGGCAATTTGAGCCTCGCGCAGTTGTGGAAGAATGCCTAACTCGTTAAGAAAATGCGCAAGTACAAAAGAGACCGACTGTGCAAATGAAGTTTCCTCTTGTAACAGCACAGAAAGCTTTCCTTGCTGAATAAGCTCTTGAAACCCTGGTCCGCCTTCAAAAATCCTAAACATCTTTGCAGCTTCAAGACCAACCTCTGCTTTTCCAACAGAGAAGTCCTGTTTAACCCTTGGATTTGCTTTGTTCTCAAGTCGGATAATGCGAGTCCTTGCCACTCCAAGGCGCACTGCAAGTCCACTTACTTTTGCTAAAGAGTTAATACACGTAAGAGGGTTCTCTGAAACAATAACCAGCCTATCTGCACATTGTGCTGCCTGAGCATAGCAATCCGTTGATGCTGTCGTAGTGTCTACGAGCACCAAATCAACCAAACCAGAAACAGCTTGAAGAAAATGACTCACGCAAGGAAATAGAAGCTCTGCCATTTCAGGTTTTACACAAGGGCCAAAAAGATACAAATTTCTATGGACACAAGTTGCCTTTTCAAGAAGGCTCTCTTTTTCTGAAGGTACATCAGCGACAAGATCAGAGAAGTCTTTTGGCTGCCTAATTCCAAGCTTCTCAAAAGCATTTCCATAAGACAGATCAAAATCAACCAACGCAACCTTCAAGCCCCAAGAAGAAGCAAGCAGTGCCATTGAAGAAACAAGTGTGGTCTTTCCCACTCCTCCTCTTCCTGAAGTGAACGTCAGAATCGGAGCTTTTAAAGTCTTATCAAGAGGAATAAGAGATTGTAGATAGGTATTTAGCTCTTGGATACTGGCAACATAATCTGAAGCTTCTGGTAAAGGCTGAGAAAGCCTGTCAGCCCCATATGATTGATATCCTCTTCCAACCTTTACCAGATCCCCCAATTCCATAGGGTCAATAACTAAATCAACTCCTGCTTTAGCTGCTCTAGAACGAAGTGATCCAGAAGCGCCAGATCTTACAAGCACTACACAGCGAGCATTTCCATCTTTAACAATTGCAGCCGCTAGATTTATATCCGAAACATCGGAGCCGGTATTACCAATTAAGACTGAATAATCTTGAGGAGTTGAAGAGGCTACAATTGATCTAAGAGATGCTGCTGAATCGGCAAATTCACACCTATTGCTAATTCCCAAGTACGTAAGAATGGCTCCAATTTCAACGCGTGCGTCAAGACCTACGTATGAGATCCACTTTTCTAACATCACGCTTCACCTCCTGGATTAGTAGACGAGTCTACTTGTGACGCACTGTCGCTGTTTTGGTTGGTTGTTGAAGAAGTAGGGTTCTCTGGATGCACATCTTCACTTACATCAGATGAGCTTGCTTGATCTGTCTTGTCAGAAAGATCCTTTGAGTCTTCTTGTTCAACGAAGGAGTTGTTCTTTACTAAGTCCTGAGCGTTAATCTTTGACCCAGGAAGAGTAAATCGAAGTGTTCCTCGAGCGTATGCAGAAAGCACGGCAGGAACCTGTTCAGGAGTCAATCCAAGCGTTACGGAGGAGGAAGTGTAAAGAGTGCCTTCGGTGTCATCTGACAACACCGCAATATCCGAAGCAATACAGGTAATAAGAGAATCAGTAACCTCATACGCTGCAAGCTTTGTGCCAGCACTGAGCCTCTCAGCTAATCCGTACTTCTCGCCATGAGAAATAGTGAGACCAACAAGATTTTCTGGAATAGAAATCTGAGATGCGACTGATCGCAGATGAAGAGAAACAACAGGCATGCCAACTCCAATAACAGATGAAACCGTTCGACCCATAACACTTTCTGGATTAGTAATTGCACCCTCGGGAATTAGATCAGAAATCCAGCTTTTTACCTGTGTATTAGAAGATGAGAGAGTTTCTCCGGGCTCTATTTGTTTTGTGGCCACCAAAATTGAAGTAAGTTCTCCGCCGTATTTTTGTATTGCTTCTGCTCGTGATTTCTCTGCATCTGCACGAACACTTTGTACATATGCAAAGAAACAAAAACTAGCTAGAAGTGCACTCAACACAGAAATCAAAATTCTTGTTTTCTTAGTCACTTTTTGTCCTCCCTCCATTTGCGATATACCGATTGTGCGCTCGGGTTGAGAGAAGGAAGACAAAAACAAAAGATTTACCTGCACAAATATGTTAGATAGCTGACGCAAATCTGACACAAAGTAATGTATCCACAGGCTGCAGCGACGCAATGAAAAATGGGTAATTTAAATTTTTATCTAATTTGATATATAAAAATTTTTAGAAAATCATAGCTGCTACATTTTTCAGAAATTGTAATGATTGATTTTCTGAGTGATTTACCTGACTCATGAACAAGGGTTGACCCTCCCCAATTAGCTGGGCGGGACCAACCCTCATTGGTCTCAATATAGCATATTTCCTGCTAGTTTAGCGAAAAACACCCTAGACAAGCCAGGGTGCTTAAAAGATTTACGCTGTCAAAACTTAAAGCACAACATCGGGGTCAAGCGATTGCTGGCTTTCTCGCATTTCTTTTGCCAAAGACAAATAAGCTTTTAACTGGGGTTCTGTAATCTTGCCCTCATGCAGGGCGTCTTGAACGCTACATCCTGGCTCGTGAGTATGGGTGCAATCCCTAAACTTACATGTTTGCGCAGCTTCAGAGATGTGAGGGAATATCTTCTGCAATCCCCTCTCATGACCCACAATAGGCAAGCTTCTAAGTCCAGGTTCGTCCACAATAACGCCAGCGTCAGGAAGCGCTACCATGCGGCGAGCAACCGTTGTATGACGACCAGCCTTATCGGACTCACGAACTTCTCCCGTTTCAAGCGCTTCGTGTCCCAGAAGTGCGTTAAGAAGCGTAGATTTACCAGCACCTGATTCACCAAGCACGATGGCCACGGAGCCGTAAGGAACAAGACTACGAACTGCATCAATTCCCCACGCAGCTCCAAGCTTTTGAGCCGTTTGAGCAAGATCTGCAAGTACCTCGGGTTTCTCGCCCTCAAGCTTTGAAGCCGTTGCAACAATTTTTACCGTAGAACCAAGAGCTGCGGTGATAGAAGAAATCTCTTGAGCCAAAAGCTCTGGTCCCGCTACATCTGATTTAGTGAGCACCACGGCACAGGCGGCGCCACAGTCTTTAGAAATAACTGCTGAGCGCACAATACGATCTACCGAGACAGCCTCGCCGTCCAAGGCCTGTACCACAAGCACAAGGTCAACATTTGCGGCCAAAGTCTGCTTTTGGCCACGAGCACCGCCTTTCCAGCGAGCAATATCGGTCTCTCGCGGCAGAATCGCCTCGATGATGCCCATATCGTGCGAGTCCGGAATGCGCGCGCATACCCAGTCTCCCACGGCCACCGTAGAGTTCTGGCCCTTAGTCACGCGCGCGGAAAACTCGGCGCGAAACACTCCCTGCTCCGAAACAACCGCAGGAAATCCCCTATCCAAGCGGACCACGCAGGCCATAGTCATCGTCTGGCGAGAAACCCCTTGAGCTTCAAGCTCTGATACAACGTCTGCATAAGCCTGTGTCTGAGCCGACGATGGAGTCAACTGTTCAAACGCTGGAACATCCAGTAATGATGAAAGGGCCGGCAGAGACCCTTGAGTCCTGCCGGCTCCTAGTTTCTTGGAACTTTTCGTACGCTTAGCGGACAAGAGTGCTCCCTACCTTATGCTTTGTTCTTTTGCACAGAACGCATAACAGCCTTGTACAGCTCCATCAGAGGAATAATAGATGCAGCTAAAAGCATTGCCATGGCGTACTCTTCAAAACCAATCTCAGCAAAGCCAAATGCCTGAGAAAGTGGTGTCTCAATTACCACAAAGGTAAGAATCAAAGACATAACAAAGGAACCCCATAGCCAAATGTTTTGGCTGGTCAGCTTGAAGATGGAACCACGCAGAGAACGCATGTTGAAGGAGTGGAACATCTCAACCATAGAAAGCGTCAAGAACGCCATGGTCATACCCTCAACGCCAGCCTCTGGGTTAGTAATAACCTGTGAGATGTCAAAGGTTCCATACTCAAAGTAGTGACCAATAAAATAGCTAGCAAGAGTGAGAAGAGCAATGATAGAGCCCTGAACAAGGCAGTCAAAGCCAACGCCACCTGCAAAGATTCCATCCTTAGGATTACGTGGCTTACGCTTCATAATGCCTGGTTCAGCCTTCTCGGTAGCCATAGCAAGCGCAGGCAGAGAGTCGGTGATCAGGTTAATCCACAGAAGGTGGGTAGGCTGAAGAATGGTAAAGCCAACTAAGGATGCAATAAAGACGGAAATGACCTCAGCAAGGTTGGAGCTCAAGAGGAACTGGATACACTTACGAATATTGTCGTAGATGCGTCTTCCCTCTTCGCACGCGCTAATGATGGTGGCAAAGTTATCGTCAGCCAGAACCATATCTGCAACGCCCTTAGTAACATCGGTACCAGTAATACCCATACCAATACCAATATCAGCGCGTTTGATGGAAGGAGCATCGTTAACGCCGTCGCCCGTCATGGCCGTAACCATGCCCTTTTTGCGCCAGGTATCAACAATGCGAACCTTGTGCTCAGGCTGAACACGTGCATAAACGCCAATTGTCTCAATGCGCTGATCAAATTCTTCATTAGAAATCTTATCAAGCTGTGCACCGGTAATTGCTTGAGAGCGATCGGCAATAATGCCCAGTTCAACCGCAATAGCAACGGCCGTATCAATGTGGTCACCTGTAATCATAACGGTGCGCATACCAGCTTCATGAGCCTCTGCAACAGCACCCTTAACCTCAGGACGAACTGGGTCAATCATGCCAGAGAGTCCCACAAAGACCATGTCGTGCTCAAGGTTAGCTGGGTCATAGCTCAAAGGAGCTTCTGTTCCCCAATCGCGACGAGCAGATGCCATAACACGAAGAGCCTGGTCAGCCATAGACTTGTTCTGAGCCAAAATCTCAGAGCGAGCCTCATCGGTGAGGTCAATAATGCCATCGCTTGTCATAATCTTGGTGCAGCGAGCAAGCACCTCATCAGGCGCACCTTTGGTGTGCTGTACAACTTTGCCAGAGCGAGTACGCACCACAACAGACATCATCTTACGAGAAGAGTCAAAGGGCGCCTCACCAATACGAGGGCGAGAAGAAGCAAGGTCACTTGTGGTGTATCCAAGTTTTGCAGCGTCTGCAACAAGAGCAGCCTCAGTTGGCTCACCCTTTGCCACCTGCTCCGCATCGTCCCAGGTAGCGTCTGAGCACAGCGCCATGGTACGTACATGTGCATCAAGATTTTCTGTCTCATGACGAACAACAGTCATCTTGTTTTGGGTCAGAGTACCGGTCTTATCGGAGCAAATTACCTGAGTACAACCAAGAGTTTCAACTGCAGTAAGTCGACGAACAATAGCGTGACGCTCGCTCATTCTGGTAACGCCCATAGAAAGAACGATGGTAACAACAGCAACAAGACCCTCTGGAATTGCAGCTACTGCAAGAGAAACTGCAACCATAAACGTACTGAGGATAAGGTCAAAGTTGCCAAGCATCTCGGCGCCGTGCTTGATAAATCCTGTTGCAAAAACAAGCAGTGAGATGACAACAACAAGAATAGTAAGTGTGTGGGAAAGCTTATCGAGGGCAATCTGAAGTGGAGTCTGTCCTTCTTCTGCCTGAGAGATTGCGTCTGCAATCTTGCCCATCTCAGTGTCCATGCCTGTTGCAACAACAACTGCACGACCGCGTCCATAGACCACAATAGATCCGGAGTAGCACATATTCTTTCGGTCACCCAAAGGAATATCATCTGTGCCTTCAGTAAGACTGAGGGTCTCCGCGTGTTTCTCGACAGGAACTGATTCACCTGTAAGCGCAGACTCCTCTACCTTCATGGAAGCGCTTTCAAGAATGCGGCAGTCAGCTGGGACAGAGTCACCTGCCTCAAGCAAGATGATATCGCCCACAACAAGCTCGGTTGAGGCAACCGTCTCAAGACGGCCGTCCCTGATAACCTTGCTCTGAGCTGCGCTCATCTCTTGCAGAGCAGCAAGGGCTTCCTCGGCTTTGCCCTCCTGGACAACACCAAGAACAGAATTGATAACAACAACAAACAGAATAATTACGACGTCTGCAACTCCGCCTTCTCCGGTATAAATACCTTCAGCAGCAGAAATAGCAGCGGCAACAAGAAGCATGATGACCATAGGATCTGCCATCTGCGCAAAGAATCTTTTAATAATTGATTCTTTTGGAGCCTCTTTAAGCTTATTAAGACCATGAGCCTCAAGACGCGAAGCTGCTTCTGCATCAGACAGACCAACTTCAGCATCAGTTTTTTGCGCACTGATTACATCAGCCGCACTTGAAAGATACTCTTTCAAAGTTCCTCCTGGGTTTCTACCTGACAGATTGATGCCCGATCATAATTCCCCAGGAGAGGGGCAAGGGCTCACCAAGGTTGCCGTGTCAGGACCTTACAACGTCCTATCATAGGACCTTACAATGCCCTATCATTTTACCGTATTCTTTCTTTTTTCAAACCTCATAAATATTTCTTAAAACTCCTGTTATGTGGCAAATAATTGTTATCCAAGGGGTACAATAAGCGCAGAACATAACAACATAAGCCAAACGTTAGTTTTGGCAAGGAGGCAGTTATGAAAATCCTGTTTTATGGTGCTCAAAGTTATGACAAGGATTCTTTCAACCTTGAGCTTCCAAAGTATCCAGATGTTTCAATCGACTACATTGAGTCAAACCTTACGCCTATGACCGCAGGCTTTGCTAAGGGTTATGACGCTGTCTGCGCTTTTGTTAATGCAGATGCTTCAATTCTGACTCTTGAGATTCTTGCCGGTTTTGACGTTAAGCTGCTGCTCATGCGCTGCGCTGGCTTTGACGCTGTTGATGTTAACGCTGCTAAAGACCTTGGCATTACGGTTACGCGCGTACCTGCTTACTCCCCTGAGGCAATCGCAGAGCACGCTATGGGTCTTGCGCTTGCCGCTAACCGTCGTATTCACCGTGGCTACATCAGAATTCGCGAGAATAACTTCTCGCTTGTTGGCCTTGTTGGCGATACCCTTCACGGCAAAACTGCCGGCATTGTTGGAACTGGTCGTATTGGCGCTGCACTCTGCCGCATTTGTAAAGGTTTTGGCATGCACGTCCTTGGCGCAGACCTCTATCCAAATATGAGCCTTGTCAATGACGAGCATGTTGTTGATGAGTATGTCAGCTACGATGAGCTTTGGGAGCGTTCGGACTTTATTTCACTCCACGCTTTCTTGAATGATGAGAGCTATCACATGATTAACGATAAGACCATCGGAAAGATGAAAGATGGCGTTATCCTCGTTAATACTGGTCGCGGTGGACTTATTGATACCAATGCTCTTATTCGCGGCATTCTTTCTGGCAAAATTGGTGCTTGTGGTCTTGACGTTTATGAAGAAGAAAATCCAAACGTCTATAAGGACCGCGGCGCTGAGGTCTTTGATTCAGTTACCTCTACGCTTTGCTCTTTCCCTAACGTTGTCATGACAAGTCACCAGGCGTTCTTTACTCATGAGGCACTTTCTCAGATTGCTCAGGTTACGCTAGATAACGCAACTGCTTTTGCTGAGGGTACTGATTACATTGATAAAAGTGTGGTTTGCTAAGTACCAGAGAAACAAACACTCTGAAAACGGTTACTATTGATAACCGAATGTGATTTCAATTCCTATGAAAAGGAGAGATATGGCTCGCAAAAAGACCAAGATTGTTTGTACTATGGGTCCTGCTACAGAAAGTGATGAGGTCCTTCGTGAGCTCATTCTTGCTGGCATGAACGTCGCACGTTTTAACTTCTCGCACGGTAGCCATGAGTATCACCGCACTATGATTGGTCGCGTTCGTTCTATCTCTGATGAGCTTGGTATTCCTATTGCTATCATGCTTGATACAAAGGGTCCTGAAGTTCGCACCGGTCTTCTCGAGGATGGCAAGAAGGTCACCCTTACTACTGGTGAGTCCGTCATTGTAACCACCGATGATGACGTCATCGGCAACGCTCAGCGCTTCTCGCTTGACTACAAGAATCTTCCAAAAGAGGTCAAGAAGGGCTCTATCATCCTTATTGATGACGGCCTCATTGGTCTTGAGGTTGATCACGTTGAGGGCACCGACATGCACTGCAAGATCATCAACGGCGGTGAGCTTGGCGAGAAGAAGGGCGTAAACGTTCCTAACGTCAACATTGGCCTTCCTTCCGTTACTGAGCAGGACCGCGCAGACATCATGTTTGGTTGCGAGCTTGGTATTGACGCAATTGCTGCTTCCTTCATCCGTGATGGCGCTGCAGTTGAGGAGATTCGTAACATCTGCCGTGAGATGGGCACTCCTAACGTACAGATCTTCCCTAAGATTGAGTCTGCTCTTGGCGTAAAGAACTTTGACGAGATTCTTGCAGCTTCTAACGGCATCATGGTTGCCCGTGGTGACCTTGGTGTTGAGGTTCCTGCAGCTGAGGTTCCTCACATCCAGAAGACTGTCATCAAGAAGTGCAACGATGCCTACAAGCCTGTTATTACCGCAACTCAGATGCTTGATTCTATGATTCGTAACCCTCGCCCAACCCGTGCAGAGGTTACCGACGTTGCTAACGCAATCTACGACGGCACTGACTGCGTCATGCTTTCTGGTGAGTCCGCAGCTGGTAAGTACCCTGTTGAGGCAGTAAAGACTATGGCTTCCATCTGCAAAGAGACCGAGAAGTACCTGCCAGTCAAGGATGTCTATCACCAGCGTGAGGGCCTTAAGAACGTCAACGGCGCTACTGGCTTTGCTGCAGTTGATATGGCAATCCGTGTTGACGCAAAGTGCATCATCTGCCCAACACACTCTGGCCGTACCGCTCGCCTTGTTTCTAACTTCCGTCCAAAGCGTCCTCTGTATGCAATGTCTCCATCCGATGAGGCAGTTCGTCGCACTTGCTTCTATTGGGGCGTCTATGCATTCAAGACCTCTGAGCAGGGTACACTTTCTAACACCATGTACAACGCTCTGAACGTTGCAAAAGAGGTTGGCGTTGTAGAGACTGGCGATATTGTTGTTCTGACTGCTGGCGATCCTCATACCAGCCCACGTCTTGGTGACTACACCACTTCAACCAATGTTGCTATGATTTGCCAGGTTCAGTAAACCGCATTTCAGCTTTAACGTTATATGCACCCAAGCGCTTGCTTGGGTGCATATTTTTTTACGTGTGATATTTCTTAGTGGCTTGCCAGTAGTTACGCAATTTTCCAGCCGACGGTTTTCTCGCGCATGTTAACAAAATCAGCGTAGATGCCGCCTTCTGCCATCAGTGATTCGTGAGTGCCTCTTTGCACAATACGGCCCTTATCCAGGACAAGTATCTGATTTGCTTTACGCACCGTCTTTAGGCGATGGGCAATCATAATAACGGTCTTAGACTTGGTGAGTTCTGCGATTGCACGCTGAAGTTCAAGCTCGTTTTCTGGATCAACATTAGCCGTTGCCTCATCAAGTACTACGATTGGCGCATCTTTTAAGATAGCGCGCGCAATAGAAAGACGCTGGCGCTCGCCGCCAGAAAGCATTGAGCCACCTTCTCCTAAGCGTGTTTCATATCCGTCAGGTAGTGCCTGGATAAACTCTTCACAGCAAGCACGCTTAGCTGCGTCAACTACTTGCTCATGAGTTGCGTCTGGATTGCCAAACTTGATGTTGTTCTCAATGGTGTCATCAAACAGGAAGACTCCCTGGAAAACAGTAGAGAAGTTTTGGAGCAGAGCGTCAACTTTATAGTCGCGCACATCGCGTCTGCCAAGAGTCACTTGACCTGCATTTACATCCCAAAAACGCTCAATAAGACGGACAAGAGTTGTTTTGCCAGATCCACTTGGCCCCACGATGGCACAAGAGGTGCCTGCAGGAATAGAAAGGCTGACATCTTCAAGAATTTGCCTGTCATCGTAGCCAAAGGAAACATGAGAAAGTTCAATGTCGTAAGAATCCGCTTTCTTCAAACCTTCTCCCTCGTCCATTGCGGGAGTGGCGAGAATGGCATTTGTTTGTTCCATTGCAATTTCAAGATTACGCAGAATAGTTGAGAAACGACCAGCAGATTCCAGGCGACTAAACAACATAAATGACATAACTACTACTGTTAAACAAGCAGCTGTATCAAGTATTCCAGATAGCCATAGTCCAACTGATACCAGGCACATGATAATGCTGGTGGCCTTGGAGATGACCATTTGCAAAACTGAGAAACGAAGCGCCTTGAGCTCAAGATTAAGCGCTTGAACGCGACAATCGTCAACTGCTTTGGCATATTTTCCTTCAGCATCATCAATAAGAGAAAACGCCCTTACTACACTGATTCCGCGGACATATTCAAGAACAGCACTGATTAAGGTGGTATTAGCAGCTACATACTTATCTGATACATTGCGCACGTAGACCTGGAGCAGCTCCATAGTAATGCAGAAAAGAACAAACGTAGCTGCAGTTATAAGGCCTAGTTGCCAACAAAACACAAACAAGAACACAACAATAATTGCAGTTAAAGCTAATCCTCCAACAACCATCATATAAAGTAGGCCACCCAGACTTTGCATTACATCTAGCTGATTGGTCATAACAGCTGTTACTTCACCCAGGCTATTCTCGTTAAAATAACCCATAGGAAGGCGGCGCAGTGTATCTCCAATTTCCGCGCGCTTGGTACCAGCCATACTAAAATTAGCATCACAGAAATTCTCACTCTTAAAATGAGCGCAAATGAACGCTCCTATAATGCTCAGAAGCATAACTCCCAGCGCAGAAAATATCGTCTGAGTTGAGAGTGTATCCGTAGTAAGAGCAGTAAAAACAATCCAAAGCGCCGTTATTTGTACGCCTTCAAAGAGGCAGCCAAGAATGGTAAAGAAAAGGCCCTTATAGAGTTTCTGGCGATAAGAACTTCCAAACTGAAAATACATTTTTAGGACAGATAACATTGCTACTCCCCTCCTTAAGCCTCATCAAGTGCGCCGATATGAGCGCGATACATGGTTGCATAGAGCGGACATGCCTCCATAAGCTGCTCGTGCGTACCCTCAGCTTCAATGGATCCATCATTAACAACAACAATTTTGTCGGCATTTTGTACAGTAGAAAGGCGGTGCGCGATAACCACCAGCGTTTTACCAGCCACCAGCTTTGCAACTGCAGATTCAACCTCTGCTTCTGATTCTGGATCCGCGTAAGCCGTTGCTTCGTCGAGCATGATAATAGGTGCATTTTTGAGCATAGCTCGAGCAATTGCTACGCGCTGACGCTCGCCACCAGAAAGGTGACCTCCCGAGCCTCCTACAACCGTTTGATAACCATGAGGAAGCGATTGGATAAAGTTGTGGCATCCAGAAGCTTTTGCGCAAGCAATTACCTCTTCATCGGTGGCATCTTTTTTGCCCATCCTGATGTTTTCCATAATGGTCTCATCAAAAAGGTAACTATCTTGATCAACGTAAGCTACAAGGTCTGCGAGTTGAGTTGGAGTGCAGGAGCGAATATCTTGTCCTCCAATAGAAACAGACCCTTCATTTGGATCCCAGAAACCAGCGATAAGCCGTGCAACAGTAGACTTACCTGATCCACTTGGACCAACAAGTGCCGTAACTTGTCCTGGCTCAATATCTAGATTAATTCCGTGAATTACCTCATTACTTCCATACGAGAAACGAACATCGCTTAACTTAATTTCAGTCCCTTCAAGTGGGCAGGGAGCCGTGGCTCTCATCTGATCTGGGTAATTCAAAACCTCAGAAATTTCTTTGACAACAGAACCTACCTGCGCAAGAGAATCCATAAAGCTCATCGCTTCAAAGAGCGGCTGAAAAATACCTAGAGAAAGCACGGCACACATAACAAACGTAGAAGGAGAAAGAGTTCCCTGAAGCACAAACAAGCATCCAAGGGGCAATACCGTTACTAACGTTGCAGGAGCAATGGACAACATGGCATCCTGCCAGATTTGGCAATGCTTCATCCAATCAATAAAAGCATGGGCAGAGGCATAAACAGCTTTTGAGAACTTCTCGTAAGAACTTGCCGACTGTCCAAAAGCCTTAATTACCTCAATTCCTGACACATACTCAACTGAAGCATTATTCATCTCTTTACCGGTTACGATAGTATTTTTATACCAATACTCATAATCTTTCATCATGCCTGATAAACAGGCAAGTCCCACGATAATAGTGAGAAGAGCAGCAAGAGCAAGTCGCCAGTCTAAAACAATGAGGTACACAAAAACCGCAAAAGCAGCTGTAAGGTTTGAAGTTAATTCAGGAACTGCATGAGCAAGTGTGGTTTCAATACTATCGATCTTCTCGACCAAAAGGCGTTTGAGAGAGCCGGATGGCGTATCAAGCACATATCCCATGGGGATAGTTGTCAACTTCTTTGCCACTCGGGTGCGCATGTTTGCAATTGTCGCAAACGTTGCCTTATGAGAAACGATAGTTGAAAGATGGTGAAAAACTATTTTTACTAAATAGCTAAGACCCGCTATAAGTCCCCAATACAGGTAAAACGACCATTCTTGAATTCCATTAAAGATACCAACCACCATGTTGCCTGCGGCAACGTAGGGAACCATTCCTCCCAAAACGCCAATAATAGCAAGGATGACAGAGAGCGCGTACATACTTTTTCTGTCTGACCACTCGAGCAATACTGCAACAGGATTTACTTCAGATTGCTGAGGATCCTGTTTTGTATTTTGATTGGGCTCAGTAGCTTGAACACTTTGGTTTTGACGATTTGCCATACCCACACCGCCTCCTGCCACAAACTCACAATGTAGTGTCTGTTATTCAGGCTGGCTTTGACAGAGAAAGCAAGGCTTCAACTGCCATAAGTTAGCTATATATAACTATTTACTAGTTTAAACTGCTGAATAGCTAAAACAAGCTAGTTTTATAAGTAATCGGTAAGTGGTAAGCACGCTGCATGTAATTGAGACGTGAAAATAATCCCATTAAAATACTTATGAAAGCTTAATCTAGTCTCAATAATTGGTTAATCTTTATAAGAGACCATGTATCACGAAGACGAGAGGCGTCTTTAACATCTCGAAAGGAAGCTGATCATGGAAAAGCTAGAAAAGGTTGAGGTAATTCGCGAGAAGTGCGGCGTAAGCTACGAGGACGCAAAGGCAGCACTTGACGCTTGTGATGATAATGTTCTTGATGCAATTATTTGGCTCGAGAAGCAGGGCAAGTCCACTAAGCAGACTGCAAACTATACTACTGAGTCAGCTGCACAGTCAGACGTTTCTCCAGAAATGGAAGCCGCTCAAATTGCCTACCAAGAATCAAGCAAGAAGTCTGATTTCTCAGAGAATATGTCTTCTCTCTGGGAGAAGTGCAAAGAGCTGTTTAGAAAAAGCGTTGAGTCAAAATTTATTGTTACTCGTCGCGGCGAACAGTTTATGGCCATGCCAGTGATTATTCCAATTGTTGGTCTATTCCTCTGGGGTGCTACATTCTGGCTGCTCATCATTGGTCTTTTCTTTGAGATGCGCTATCACATTCAGGGAGCTTATCCTATTGTTGTTGATGTAAACGAAGCTATGGATAAGGCTGCAGATGCAGCGGGCTCCATCAAAAAAGACGTCATCGACAAAAAGTAAATTGCGACTGATCCCAAACCTAAAGTAGAAGACTTCGATATTTAGGCGAGAAAATGATTAAGGTTCTTATCGTTGAAGATGAAGAAAAAATTGCACGCTTTGTAGAACTCGAGCTTAAACATGAGGGCTATGAAGTAGACAAAGCTCTTGACGGAAGAACCGGTGCTGAAAAAGCACTGTCAAATGACTACGACCTTATCTTGCTTGATGTACTTCTCCCCCAGCTTAATGGTCTAGAAGTTCTTAGAAGGATTCGTCGCGAGAAAAACACGCCAACTATCATGCTCACTGCTCGTGATTCTGTTATGGATAAAGTAGCTGGTCTCGATGCGGGTGCAGATGACTACCTCACCAAACCTTTTGCGATAGAGGAACTTCTCGCCCGCATTCGAGTGGCCCTTAAGCATCATGAAGCAGACAGTTTAAACTCCCCGGCAATTCCTCAAACAGCTGCTACAAGCACCTTTACAATTAAGGGTGTCTCGCTTGATGTTGATCGAAGAGAAGTCTGTGTCAAGAACGATACGATTGAACTCACCACTAAAGAATTTGAAGTCCTGCGTATGCTTATGGGGCACGCTGGCGTTGTCATGAGCCGTGAGCGTATTGCTTCTGAAGCCTTGGGTTATGAGTTTGCCGGAGAAACTAATAACGTGGATGTACACATTGCCCATCTACGTGCAAAAATTGACGACCGCTATAACATCAAGCTAATTACTACTGTTCGTGGAGTCGGATATGTCATCAGAGAAGCATAATCGTTCCACCATACAAGAGCATAAAAAGCCTTTCTTTACTCCCTCTGATTCGTCGACAGCTGGAGTAATTACCTGGGGATTTTGGTGGCGTAAGCTGATGAATTACGTTGGCTTTAATCTCTTTCTATTGGTAAATATAGCGCTAGTTTTTATTTATACGTATAACCAGCATGTTCCACAAGGTACTTTTTACCTAGGATTTTTCCCTACTGAGTCTCACTCTATTTCTCTTACTGGATTCACTTTCTTACACGGACTCTCAAGCCTAAAATACATTGTTCATGGCCCTACTTTTGGCGCCAAAATATTTGATTTGGGTGTAGATTTAGCACACTTCTGGCCCATGTATATTGCAATTCTTATCTGGGAAATCATTGATCTATTGTCATTCTTCGGTGATATGCGCCGTGTCAGAAGAGCTCTTCAGCCCCTCAATACACTTGCACTTAAAGCCGATCAACTGGTAAATAGTGATGTTCTTTCTACCGAAGCTACAACAAATGACGTCCTGGTCAAAAGTGAGAAAATTAGAAGTCTTGAACAGGCAATTGAAGAAGCCAATATTAACGCTCCAAAGATTCAAACGGGTGACCAAGACCTGGCAAGTATTGAGATTGCCTTGAATAAACTGCTTCAACGCATGCAAGAAGCAAAATTACAACAGATGCGCTTTGTTAATGATGCCAGCCACGAGCTTCGCACGCCTATAGCTGTTATCCGAGGTTATACTGACATGCTGGATCGCTGGGGTAAGACGGACGAAGCGGTACTTGACGAGTCTATCGCTGCACTCAAATCCGAGAGCGAACACATGCATGATCTTGTTGAACAGCTCCTCTTCCTAGCGCGTGGGGATGCAGGAAGAAATACCCTCACAAAGACTAAGCTCAATCTTGCACAGATAACTTCTGAGGTCTGTGAAGAGTCGGAAATGATTGATCCTACTCACCACTATGCGCTGAAATTTGATCAGAATACACCAACAGACGATTGCTATCAGGTGCTTGCTGACACCGCAATGATTAAGCAGTCTATCCGTATCATCGTACAAAATGCCGCTCGTTATTCCGCTGCTCAAACCACCATTTCCTTTAACGTCGTGTATGACGAGAAAACAGTTCAAGTTTCAATCGAAGATGAAGGCATGGGTATGTCCGAGGCAGCAGCTGCTCATATTTTTGAAAGGTTCTGGAGAGCTGATAACGCACGAATTGAAAGTAACGAAGGTTCTGGACTTGGCTTATCTATCGCAAAATGGATTGTCGATAATCATGACGGCTCTATTGAGGTACTCTCTCGTGAGGGTGTAGGTACACGCTTTACCATCGTCTTGCCGCGCATGGATTAGCAAAAATACACATCCACACGTAAAAGGTCCTTCTCGCCAGTCGAGAAGGACCTTTTGTTGTAACTCAAGTATGAAAGAAGGCTATCTTCTAAGCGTCGAGCTTACTCTGGTGCAGTTCAGCAAGCCTCTGCAGCTTTTGAACAACCTGTGGTGTGAGCACGTCCTTCTTAACCTGCCAAGACCAATTGCCTTCAGCCTTACCAGGAATGTTCATACGAGCATCGTCAGAAAGGCCCAAAACATCCTGAAGCGGCAAAATAACTACAGCATTAGAAGTGCTAACTACTTGCTCCATAAGGTGGTCGAAAATCTGGTGTGATTCATCAGTTGCCTGGCCACCTGTAAAACGAGCTTCTACAAAACCCATAAGCGTTTGCGTATCATGGGTACCGCTGTACACAATAGACTCCTGAGCTGGTGTAAAGGAATATCTACAGTCTCCATCAGCAAATTGAATGACGCTCATGCCCGGAAATCCCGTCTGAGAAAGCAGCGCTCGGACCGCAGGAGTAACCGCTCCTAAATCCTCTGCAATAAAAGGAAGTGGGCCAAGCTGCTTATAAGCAACATCAAACAGCTCCAGGCCGGGACCAAACTTGAATGAACCCTCGGCAGCAGTCTTTCCCTGCTCAATAGCATAGTAAGATGTAAAGCCAATAAAATGGTCTAGCCTTGTATAGTCATACAGATAGAAAGACCTGCGGAAACGTTCAATCCACCAGCGATATCCTTCGTCTTTATGAGCCTGCCAGTTATACGTTGGATTACCCCACAGCTGGCCATCTTGAGAAAACGCATCAGCAGGAGCTCCAGCTTGAAGCTCTGTATGGCCCGTATCATCTAGAGCAAAAAGCTCTGGATGTGCCCAAACATCAGCGGAATCCTCTGAAACAAACATAGGCATATCGCCAATAATCTGAATGCCTTTAGCACGAGCCTCCGCTAATGTCTGACTCCAAATTACGTCAAAAGCAAATTGCTGCTTTCGGTGAAGTTCGATTGCCTGAGCAAGCTCAGGACGCTCAAGAAGCTCTTGCGACCAGCTGTGATACTGCTTAGGCCAATCCTGCCATACTTCCTCTCCCAGCAGGTCTTTAATAGCTCGAAATGCTGCATACGAATCAAGCCAATATGAGTTTCTCGCGCAGAATTCCTGGTATTCAGCGGCTCGCCTGCTCTGAGGATCATCGCACTCAGAGATGACTCTCTCCATTACAGTTTGGTCAAGCAGATTAATGTTTCCTGCAAAAGCGGAAATTCCCGCGTAAGGAGAGCCGTATTCATCGGTTGGGCTGACAGGTAAAATCTGCCAATACTTCTGGCTCGATTTAGCGAGAAAATCGATGAACTCGGAAGTCTCGCGACCAATAACACCAAGCTTCTGACCTGGCGTAATTGCGGAGTTCTCATCGGCAGGCAGAGAGGTAATGTGAGCAAGCACTCCCATACCAGGCTCAAGAGGCTTTTGTAACCTATAAGCTGGCTGAACGTTTAAAACGGTACAGCCAAGCTGCCACAAAAAGACCTCTGCTTTGCCGTCCTTAACGGGGACTGCTTGGCCGCTAATAACGTCAATAACCTGCATGTTCTGAGGTACAGAAACATATACGGTTTTAGCATCTGAGCGACTCTTATTTACTAGAACGCAGATACCAGAAGAATTTTCATCCAGAAGTTGTGCCTGACCATCTCCCTGCAGAGGTCTGCGCCAAAATGCCAGAACATCATCAGATCCACATTCTGGGACAAATGGCTCAAACGAACCATCTACCAGTAGTGGCAGCGTTTTTCTGAGCGCGATGGCATTGCGATACATATGCAAGTAATCCAAGTCTGCACGAGGACTGCTTCCTGGCCATGGCATAGTTGCGCGATTTGTCGGATCAACAAATCCCTCAACACCCACTTCATCGCCGTAATAGATAGACGGAACACCCGGAAGCGTCATCTGAAGCACAGCTGTCTGCCACATACGAGCCTTAGAAAGACCTCGCTGATCAGCAGAAAGTCTATACATTACCTGCTCTTGAGCAGAAAGAGCATCAGGAGCAGGAGCTCCAGCAACTACGTTAATCAGTCGCTCTTTATCATGTGTTCCAAACACATTCAAGCAAGAATAAAACGCTTCGTGAGGATAGTTTTCCCAAAGCTCCTCAAGAGCTAAAGCAGTCGACTCAGCGCCAGTTTCATTCATCAAAAATGAAAGAATAGATTTGCGCAGAGGGTAATTCATAGGACCGTCAAGCTCGGAGCCCTCAAGATACTGTCTGAGTTTTCCATACGCTCGCTTATTGCTTGCGTCCTCCCAGACCTCTCCAATAATGACCGCATCACTACGCTCTGCAAGTGCAGCAGCACGAATCTTCTGAATAAATGAATCGGAAATTTCATCTGCAACGTCTAAGCGCCAACCGCGAGCACCTCGGCGCAGCCACGTTCTAATAACGCCATTCTCGCCACAAATAAACTCCTGATAATCAGGGTTATCAGAGACAATCGTCGGAAGAGCATCGACACCCCACCAGCTCTCGTACGTTCCATCCTCATGGAAGGTAAACCACTCGTCATAAGCTGATCCAGCCTGCTGAACTGCTCCTGGTTCAGAGTAGTTAGAAAATTTATTAAAGTATTTTGAATCAGCGCCACAGTGGTTGAAAACGCCATCCAAAATAATGGAAATACCGTGCTCAGCAGCTTTTGCGCAGAGGCGCTCAAAATCTTCTACAGTGCCCAAAACGGGATCTACTTCCAAATAATCCGCAATATCGTAGCGATGATTGCTGGAAGCAGCATAGATTGGATTCAAATAAAGCGCAGTTATTCCAAGGTTTTCCAAGTAGGAAAGCTTCTCTTCAATACCAGCCAAAGAACCGCCGTAGAAATCCCACTCAGTCACGCGGCCGTTGGCATCGCGCTGATACTCAGGAGTCTTCTCCCAGTCTTCCACCAGCTGGCGAGAAACCCCATTTCTTGGAACAGCCAGCGCCTGCTTGGTACGTTCGTGCCAGTTTGCATCTCGTGCAAACCTGTCAGGGAAAATCTGGTAGACAACTCCACCCTTGTACCAGCTAGGGTCTTCTACACCTGCAAAGCTGCCACGAGACTTATAGCAAGTAATCTGAAATGATGGTGGCTCGCCATAGGCAAAGCTACCAACACCGGTGCATCTATTTTCTTGAACACCATATGACCAAACTGCTCCGTCAGAAGCCTGAAGCTCAAAACGATACCAAATAAGGCCCGTAGCAGCTGGTTTAACAATTGCCTCAAAGCACTGCGCATAGTCAGGTACACCAGTCGGAAGCGCGCCAGCAAAATCACTCTTTTGCATCACCACGCGTTTCTCGCCAGACAGAACTTGGGCCTCTGAAGACGATTCAGGGCCATACTCTTGCCAGAGACGAAGTGTTACTGATTGAACATCATCGTCCCAAGCAAATATTCTGATTGTTGCTGAAGTACCTAGTTCTACCGCGCCTTTTGGATCTCTACAAACAATGTTTGAGGTGTTGTGAAAAGCCTGCATTCTTACCAATCTCGACGACGTACATACCTAATAATCTCAGGGTGTAGTAAATGATACACGTCAAGATATTCATTTGCAGCGTTATGCCAACTAAAGTCCTCTGCCATCGCCTGTTTTACAAGATTTGTCCACGCTTGTTTATCGTTTCTATAAACATCGGCGGCGTACAGAATAATATCTGCCATTTCATCTGCGTTTTGATTGGCAAAACTAAAGCCGGTTCCTTCTCCCGTAAACTGGTTGTACGGTTTGACAGAATCTGCCAGGCCGCCCGTCTCGCGAACTACAGGAAGCGTGCCATAACGCATAGAAATCATCTGAGAAAGGCCGCAAGGCTCAAACTCTGAAGGCATCAAGAACATATCTGCACCTGCATACATGCGGTGAGAAAGCGCAATATCAAACTCAATACGTGCTGCCATGCGGTTACCATAGTGCCCATCAAAGAAGCGCATAGCATCTTCTTGTTCAGCGTCACCAGTTCCTAGAACAGCAACCTCAATACCTGCACAAATAAGACGGTCCATCGCATAGCGAATCAGGCCCAAGCCTTTCTGGTTAGTTAGGCGCGTGACCATTACCGCAAGTGGTGCGTCGGGATCTACCTCAAGGCCCAGCTCCTCTTGCAATTGACGCTTACACTCAGCCTTACCTTCCATATGACGTGCCGAGAAGTTCTGTGGAATATAAGAATCACTTGCAGGTGACCACGCACCAATATCAATACCATTCAGGATGCCGCGCAGTACACTTTGACGGCGACGGAAGATATCATCCATTCCCTCTCCGAAGTGCTCTGTCTGCAGCTCACGGGCATACGTTGGGCTAACAGTGAGCAGATAATCGGAGTAGCAAAGTGCGCCCTTCATAAAGTTGATAGAGCTTGCGTCACACCTCAGTTGATCAACTGCAGCAGGAATATCAGCAAGACCAAGTACGTCGCTGAGCATCTTGTCAGTAAACTGGCCTTGGAACTTGACGTTATGAATGGAGAAGACCGTCTTAACGTTGTGGACCTCAGGGACGCCCTGATACTGCTCACGCAGAAATACGGGTGCCAGTGCCGTTTGCCAGTCATTGCAGTGCAGAACGTCGCAGGAGAGCTCTGGGACGTGTGCAATCAGCTCACACAGAGCCTTGGAGAAGAACGCATAGCGCTCTCCGTCATCAAAGTAGCCATAAAGGCCATCACGAGCAAAGTAAGACTCGTTATCTACAAAGTAAAAATCAACGCCTTCATGAACCAGATGCCACAGCCCACAATACTCAAAGCGCCACGAAAGAGGCGCCTGAAGCTCATAGACCTTTTTCATCTTTTGTTTCCACTCGGGCTTAATGGAGCTGTAGAGTGGCGAGATAACCGCCACTCTTGCTCCTACTTTTTTAAGTGCTTGTGGCAATGAGCCCGAAACATCTCCAAGACCACCCGACTTGGAAAAAGGCGCTACCTCTGAAGTTGCATAGACAACGCGAAGTTTGCGACGCTTGGAGACTTGGGACATTGTTACGCCACCCTCTTATTATTTTTACGCTGAATAAGAATTTCTTCGCTGGTACCACGAAGCTCAGTACCCGCAGGAATAACGTTAGAGCGATCCACAATAGCGTGCTCTACTACAGAACCTTCCTTAACAATGCAACCTTCCATCACAATAGAATCGCGTACTACTGCACCGCGCTCAATAATGACGTTACGGCCAAGGATGGAACCAGTAACCGTTCCACGAATGCGACAACCTGCAGAAATGGTAGAGTTACTTACCTTTGAGCTAATCTCAAACTTTGCAGGAGCAGTATCGTGTGCCTTTGTCTTGATGGAGCGCTCTGGAGTAAAGAGTTCATTTGCTGGCATGGGGTTCAAAAGCTCCATGTTAGCCCGATAATAAGAGTTCTTTGAGAAGATAGATGCTACATGACCTTCAAAGTGGAAGGTGCGAACCTTGACACGGTTATAGTCAGCGTGGAGTGCCTCAAAAAGATCAAGATAATCAGTAGCTCTATACCAATCAAGCATGTCAATAAGCAGGTCGCGCTTGATAATAAAGCAGTCGAGAGAAGCCTCGTCTCCGCGCTGAACACCATTGTGCGTTTTAACTACACGGTCACCGTCAAGCTCAACACCAACAACGTCTCTATCGTTATAACGAGTGGTGTAGGTCATCATAGTGATATCTGCATCGGACTCAAGGTGCTGGTCAAGCAGCTCGGTAAGATCAGAGTTGAAAACAAAATTTGAAGTAGACAACAGAACATACTCTGCATCAGTTCTCTCAAGATATGGCTTGTTGGAAATCAGATCTCTGAGCAGGAAACGAGCTCCTGCGTGGGAGGTACCAAAAGCAGATCCAGGCAGAATAAATAAACCACCGCTCTTACGGTCCAAGTTCCAGTCTTTGCCAGAGCCAAGATGATCGATAAGCGAGCGATAGTTAAAGGGCATGATTACGCCAACGGTACTAATGTCCGAATTAACCATATTTGAAAGAGGAAAATCTACCAAGCGATATCTTCCCAAGAAAGGCATGGATGCAATTGGGCGTACATCATTGGCGATTTCCATATTAGTCGAAGCATAATTGCAGGTAATAAGGCCAATTACTCTATTCATTAGTGCTCACCTCTTTCGACTACTACATCATTTCCAACAACAGCAATCTCCTTGTTCAAATCAGAGCTGCCAATATGGACGTTCTTCTCGACCACAGCGTTCTCGCCAAGAATTGCACGAATAACCACCGCACCAGGTTTAACTTCTGCACCAGGAAGAAGTACGGAGTCAATAACACGAGCTCCCTCACCAATAACGGCATCGGTAGACAAAATTGAATGGCGAGAATAACCAAAGATCTGGCATCCGTTGCTTACCAGACAGTCGTCTACCTCGCCAAAAGCGCCAATGTACGCTGGTGGACGGGTGGAAGCATTGGACAAAATAGGGAACTTATCCGAGAAGATATCAAACTTAGGCTCAGAGCCAAGTAGATCCATGCTGGTCTCGTGATAACTTGCAATGGTGCCTACATCGCGCCAGAAACCCTCAAAGCGATAGGCAAAAAGACGTTTACCATCATCAAGCAACGTCGGAATAATATCGCCGCCAAAGTCATGAGAAGATTCAGGATTCTTTGCGTCCTCACGCAAGGTCTCAAGAAGCAGGTCTGTGCTAAAGATATAGATTCCCATGGACGCCAGGTTGGATTCTGGCTCTTTGGGTTTCTCGGAAAACTTGGTGATTCTATCCTCATCATCAATAGACATGATGCCGAAGCGAGAAGTCTCTTCCCAAGGAACAGGCATAACAGCAATGGTGAGGTCTGCGTTGTTCTTCTTATGGCAGGCGAGCATCTCGCCGTAGTCCATACGGTAAAGCTGATCGCCAGAGAGAATTAGTACGTAATCAGGATTATTCTGCTCAATGTAACCAATATTCTGAGTGACGGCATCTGCGGTTCCCGCATACCATGCACCACCAGACTGTGTTGCGAAGGGAGGCAGAATTGAAATTCCACCACCGCGCTCATCAAGGTCCCAAGCACTACCTGATCCCACGTAAGAGTGCAGCAAATACGGACGATACTGTGTCAAAACACCTACCGTAGAAATTCCTGAATTTGCGCAGTTGGATAATGCAAAGTCAATAATGCGGAACTTGCCACCAAACGAGACAGCAGGTTTAGCTACTTTTGAGGTCAGAGCACCTAAGCGGCTTCCCTGTCCTCCTGCAAGTAGCATTGCAAGACATTCCCTTTTGCTCATATCCAAATCTCCTCTCTCCCCAACAGAGGTCTTTATTCTCAACGTCTTACGACGATTGAACCTAAATGCAGATCCTTACACGTGCCAAATATCTTCCATGTACTCCCTGATAGTTCTATCAGCCGAGAAGAAACCAGAGTTTGCAGTATTGTGAAGTGCGCGAGCATTCCAGCTACGACGATCTGCATAGGACTGAGTAAGTTCTTCCCATGCCTTCACGTAGGCGTCAAAGTCAATAAGCACCAGGTCAGGATCATTGTTAATCAGCAGATAGTCGTGAATTGACTCAAAGTTGCCAGAGAGTCGGCTCAACGAGCCATCGGTCAGCATATTTACAATACGAGCCAGCGTTGGGTTCTGGTTAAGCAGGTTTTGTGCAAAGTAGGTGCCGGAAGCATATACCTCTTGGACCTCGTCTGCACGAAGACCAAAAATCTTGATGTTCTCTGGTCCTGCAAGCTCAGAGATCTCAATATTTGAACCGTCATATGTTCCAAGGGTCAGAGCCGCATTCATCATAAGCTTCATGTTTGAGGTACCAGAAGCCTCTGCGCCAGCAACCGAAATCTGCTCTGAAATATCAGATGCAGCATAGATAAGCTGTGCATTTGAAACAGCAAAGTTTGGAATAAAGACAACCTTAAGGCGGCCCTCAATGCGCTCATCGTTGTTAACTACGTCCGCAACGGAGTGAATCAGTCGAATGACTTCCTTTGCAAAGGTATAGCTCTGAGCAGCCTTACCCGAGAAAATAAAGGTGGTTGGAGCTGGTTTATAGCTTGGGTCATCAAGCATGCGGTTGTAGAGATACAAAATCTTGAAGACGTTAAGCAGCTGACGCTTATATGCATGGAAGCGTTTTACCTGCGTATCAAAGATGGTATTGGTATCCATCTCAACACCAGTTGTCTTCTTGACGTATGCAGCAAGACGCTCTTTTTCTTCTCTCTTTGCAGCGTTCATCTTGTCCAAGAACTCAGCATTGTTCTCAAAAGCAGAAAGCTTCTGAAGTTCATTGGCATCATCAAGCCAGCCGGTACCGATAGCCTCAGTAATAAGCTTTGCGTAAGCGGTATTAGCCTGTGCCAAGAAACGACGGTGGCAGATGCCGTTAGTCTTGTTATTAAAGATTTCTGGACGAAGCTTGTAGAAATCCTTCAAAACACTCTGCTTCAAAATGTTTGTGTGCAGGTCAGAGACACCATTAACCGAGTGGCTAAACAGAATAGAGAGGTTAGCCATACGAACGGTGTTATCCCACAACACAGCTGTTGAGGCGAGAAGATCGGTGTTGCCGTTAGAGTCAGCAAGCAGCTGCTCCTTATAGAGGCGATCAACCTCATCAATAAACATATACAGACGGGGAAGCAGCTCACGGAAGGTGTTGATAGGCCACTTCTCAAGAGCCTCAGGCATAACGGTGTGGTTGGTATAAGAGATTGCGTTTCTCGCGATATCAAATGCCTCGTTAAAGTCAACGCCATGGTCATCGACAAGCAGACGCATAAGCTCTGGTCCGCACATTGCTGGGTGCGTATCGTTAGTGTGGATGCAGACGTGATCTGCAAAGTGGTCCCAATCCTCACCGTACTTATCCTTGTAAGCACGAAGAATGGTCTGAAGACCAGCAGAAACAAACAGGTACTCCTGCTTCAAACGAAGAATGCGTCCGTGCTCACCAGAGTCATTTGGATACAAAATAGTTGAAATTGCCTCAACGTCAGAGCGGAACTTATTAGCACGTGCATAATCGCCGGCGTTAAAAGCATCAAGATCAAAGTCTTCCTCTGCTGGTTCTGCAGACCAAAGACGCAGCTTATTTACGGTTTTTGCGCCATAACCAACAATAGGCACATCGTATGGAACAGCCCTTACTACCTGGCCACCCTCTTGCGAGAACCAGAAGTTGCCATTCTCGTCCTCATGCCTTACAACGGTGCCACCAAAGCGCACTAGTACGCTGGAATCGTCTTTTCTGACTTCCCAAGGATATCCATTTGCCAGCCAGTTATCGGTACGCTCTACCTGGCGTCCATCCTTAATCTCCTGGCGGAAGAGGCCGTAGCGGTATCTCATGCCATTACCAAAGCCAGCCATTCCCTCGTGTGCCATGGAGTCCAGGAAGCACGCGGCGAGCCTACCCAGACCACCATTGCCAAGGCCAGGGTCTACCTCTTGAGCGGCAAGCTCCTGAAGAGAGGTGCCCATCTCTTTAAGGCCCTCTGCAACAACGTCGGTAATACCAAGATTGAGCAGGTAATTTTCAAGCAGTGGTCCTAGAAGGAACTCAAGGGAGAAGTAATAGACCTGCTTGTTTGCATGAATATAGGAGGTTGACTGAATTTCTCGCGCCTTTTCTGCAATGAGGTGAGCAAGAACGTTATAGCGCTCCTGATCAGTGCACTCTCCATAGTATTTGCCAAGAATCTTGATGAACTTATCGCGATACTGCTCTTCAAAATCTTGTTTATCGGTAAAAATGTTTTGTCCGTTATTTACGGCCATGCTTCCCCCTCTTTGGAAGTTCTTTCTCAAACGCTAAAACAATGCCACCGAGCGGAGGAACAGACAGTTCTACCGAATAATCTCTTCCATTCCATGCCACTGGCTTGGTGGAAAGTTTCTTAGTATTCACAATACCCGAACCGCCAAACTCTTTTGCGTCGGAATTGAATACTTCTTTCCACACGCCTGCAGAAGGCATGCCCAAACGGAAGTTCTGATGGGTTGCAACGTCAAAATTGATGAGAATAACCAGGTCCTCGGAAGGCTTTCTTCCGTGACGAACAAACGAGATGATTGATTGCTCATTATTATCTGCGTCAATCCAATCAAATCCACGGTTGTCGTAGGCATACTGCCAAAGTCCTGGATGATTCTTATAGAAATGATTAAGAGCCTTAATAAATGCCTGCTGATGAGCGTGAGTTGGATACTCCTCAGTCAGGTAATACTCAATGCCCTCGTAGTAGCGCCACTCAATAAACTGCGCAATCTCGTTGCCCATAAAGTTGAGCTTAGCGCCCGGATGAGTCATCTGATGAAGTGCCAAAGCCCTCATGCCAGCAAACTGTCTCCACCAATCTCCCGGCATGCGCTGAATAAGACTGCACTTACCATGAACAACCTCGTCATGGCTCAGTGGCAGTACAAAGTTCTCATTGAACTGATACATGCTGGAGAAGGTCAGAAGACGGTGGTTACCTGGTCTATAAGGGAAATCAGTCTGACAATAGTGCAGCGTATCATTCATCCAGCCCATGTCCCACTTAAGGTTAAAGCCAAGTCCCCCAACCTCAGGAGGATAGGTAACCAGCGGCCATGCTGTGGACTCTTCTGCAATCATCAAAATATCGGGATGTTCTTTTTGAGCAGTCTCGTTGCAGAGACGCAAGAAAGCGCTTGCATCCAAATCTTCCTCTGTGCCCTTATGGTTAAAGCGCTTCTGAGAAGGATCGTCGATACCAAAATTCAAATACAGCATGCTACTGACACCGTCAACACGAATGCCATCAGCGTGATAGTCATTCAGCCACATGAGCAGGTTAGAAACAAGGAAGCTTCTAACCTCACCACGAGTAAGATCAAACTTAAGAGTTCCCCAGTTAGGATGCTCTTTTTCTTCAAAGAGCTTGGTACCATCAAACTCTGCAAGACCATGAGCATCTTTACAGAAACCTCCTGGGACCCAGTCTAAAATGACGCCAATACCAGCCTGATGACAGCAGTCAATAAAGTGTTTGAACTGGGCAGGATTGCCATACCTTGAGGTGGGAGCAAAATAACCCGTTACCTGATAACCCCAAGATCCATCAAAAGGATGCTCCATAACAGGGAGAAGCTCAATGTGGGTGTAGCCCATATCTTTAACATAGGCTACCAGCTCTTCTGAGAGGTCATCATAGGTGTAGAAGGCATCTACGTTGGTGTCAAAATAGTCCTTGGGTTCTTCGGCCTGCTCTACATTCTCTGTATCAGCAGAATCTTCCTCTGGGGCAGTCAGGTCAGTATGCTGCTTCCAGCTCCCAAGATGAACTTCAAAGATGTTAAGAGGACTATGCAGGAACTTAAGCGATGCACGTCTCTTCATCCATGCTTCGTCTTCCCAAACGTACACGTCTGGGTCAAACGTAATAGATGCCGTATGTGGTCTGACCTCCGCATAGGTACCATAGGGGTCAGCCTTAAAAATCTTCTGTCCAGAAGCGGATACAATCAGGAATTTATACAATACTTCCGAGGTGATTCCTGGAATAAAACCTTCCCAGATTCCGCCATGTTTTGAGCGAGAAAGAACGTTGACGGTATCATCCCAATTATTAAAGTCTCCAACAACAGAGACAGAGGCTGCATTGGGGGCCCAAACCGCAAAATGATAACCTTCAACTCCATCTTCTTGAACCGCAGGGTGTGCACCTAATTTCTTGTGGCTCTGGAACCATTTACCTTGCGCAAACAAGTATGCATCCTGGTCACTCACTGCTAACGATGCATTTAACTCTGCCATGCTCACCCCCGCGCTAATCTATGAAATCTACGCATTTTATAGATTTGTTATCCATCAATGCTCGTAGTTGATAGTAACTAAGATAAACCATTACAAGGTAAAACACGGTGACAAACAGTCAATATAACTTTCACCGATAAAAAACGACCGTACGCGTTATTTTTTGTTTTTACCGATTTTTGTTAATAATAGTGAATAAAAATTGTAACTAAAAGAAATGGCAGCTTATCCAAATAAACTGCCATTTGATACATAAACTTTTTATATAACCGTGAAGCGACTTAAGAAAGCTGGCTCCTACAAGTCCTCTTCCTAAAGTGATTCTTCAGGTTACTTGCAACTACATCTTGCGTGGTACAGCCGTCTCAGCTGAAGGAGCATGTGCAGCAATTACATCAAGAGCCACTGCCTCTTGGTCCTTCTCGCCAGAAGCAACTGCCCTACCATATGCATCGGTATCAAGAATTGCCTGGCGGAAGCGATCAGTTGTAAATCCATAAGGAGCACGACCCCACTCGTTGGTCTTCTGAGCTCGCTCAACAATGATGTCCAGGTCAGCGTCAACAGATTCTGAAGTAATGTCCAGATTGGCCAAGGTGGTTGGGAGACCAAGCTTTCTATTAAGCGCCACCTGCTCCTCAAGTGCCTTAAGGTTGCCGTCAAAGGCATAAAGAACGCAGGTACCAAAGGAAACGACCTCACCATGAAGGTGTTTCTCGCCACGCTCGCCCAGAGCAGTAAAGGCATTGTAGAAGGCATGAGCGGTTGAGGAATTGAAGTAATACGCGCCGCGCTCGGCACCAATGTTGGTGGTCATGTTAGACACAACACCAGCGGTAATGATGATGTTAAGAACAACGTTTTCAAATGCTTCAGAGACAACGCCGGCGCGCTTATCTGCCAGTGCCTGCTCTGCATTATCAAACAGAGGCTCAATGCAGGCACCTGCGGCAAGAGCTCGTCCCATAAGAGGGCTGTGGAGTAGCTCAACTTCTCTGGAAGAAAGTTCAACCTCAGGACCCTTAGAGAAGGCATCGCCAATTCCTGCCCAGAAGTACTCATCAGGGCTCTCGGCAATAATCTGCGTATCAATAAAGGTATGAACGGGCAGCTCAGCAGGAATAAAGTACGTATCTGCAGAACCGTCTTCTTTATAGAAAACAGCAATTCTTGTTACAGGAGCGCAGTTAGAAGCAAGTGTTGGGAAGGTAAAGTATGGCTTATCCAGGATGGTTGCAATCTCTTTACCCTCATCAATTGCGCGACCGCCACCAACAAGGAAGAGCATATCAGCAGCAATAACCTCAGGCATTGCTGCAATTCTCTTGGCATTTGCGTGCGTAGAGTTAGTGCCGTAAGAAATCCAAGAAGAGATAGAAACCTCAGAATCCGCAAGTGCAGCCTCAAGCTTTGGGCGTGCCTTCTCCATTGCAGTTGGTCCACCAATGACTACGGCATTTTTGCCAAAGCGCTTAACAATATGCAGTACCGACTTATAAGCATCAACACCAATGGTGTATGAAGGCAGATACTCCGTAAATGTTCCGCGAGATTCCATCTTTTCCATAGAGTCCTCCAAAACCTATCTCAGAAAAGCGAGAATATAACTTTAACTGAATTAGTTATGTTTTTGCAGCATAAATCCTTGAACGAGCGTTTCCTCTGCCTCTTTATAGGCTGACGAGAAAAACTCTGTATCAAGCATTTGATACTGCGGGCAGCTCACACTATTCTGGCGATTCTCCTCTGCAATACGCTGTATAACCTGAAGTGTTTGCTCAACATCTGAATGCGTAAACCCATACTGTGGATGAGCCGCGGCAACTGCAAAGAGCTCATCAGATGCTTCTGGCAGACGATTCATATCAAGCGAGCGCCCGTAAACATCAAAATCTGCTTGCTTACGAATGCGCGCATCTTCCCCTGTTGGAATATGATGAGCACGCAAAAATGCTCGCGTATGTGTGTTATACACGTGGTCGCAAACAAGGTGACACCAAATACCCACGATAAGCTCTCTGAGCTGACGCTGATCTACTAAGCTGCGCTGCTCAGGTGAACAATACGACACATTTGGCTGAATAAAGTCAGTCTGTAGCAGATACTCGGCTGGGTTAAGGCCACCCATAAAGTTTCGCTGGTATCGCCTGTAACTTGGAATAGGCAAACTTCCTGGATATGACTGATGACTTCGACCGTATCTCACCTTGTGAGAATAGTCTGGGACCATAAAGCCAATGTGCACATCAGGAGCAACGTTTCCAAGCAGAAATGCATCAGGGTAGTGAATATCTACACCCAAGCAACCGGCTCCTTTCTCAAGGAGCCGGTCAGCATGAGCAATATGTACGTTCCAACTTGGCACTACAATTACCTGCTTATCCGCGAATTTCTCCGCCGGTAGAACGAAGAACCTTCTCCACAAGCTTTGTATGGGTCTTCTCGACCTCTTCTGAAGTAAGCGTTCTGTCGTCTGCGCGATACGTAAGTGAGAAGGCCATGGACTTCTTGCCTTCACCAACACGCAGGGCGTCGCGATACACGTCAAAGAGCCTGATGTCGCAGAGAAGCTTGCCACCAGCAGACTTCAAACGCTGAATCAGCTGCTCTGCAGTGACACTCTCGTCAACAACAATTGCCAGGTCAATTGAGATGCCTGGGTAGGTTGGTGGCTCCACAATAGGAAGGTCTTTCTGAGAAAGACGCAAAAGTGAAGCCACAGAAATCTCAAAGGCAATGACTGGAACCTCAATGTCAAAGTTCTGGAGCGACAAAGGATGAATGTTTCCAACCCAACCGATTGTCTCGCTACCTGCAAGAATCTCAGCAGCGCGACCAGGCTGCAGCCAACCGTATTGCTCTGGCTCAGCTACACGGAAACGAACCTTAGGGATGCGAAGTGCCTCAAGCAGACCCTCAACAATACCCTTGGCATCAAAGAAATCGTAGGCTGGATACTTAGCATTCCAAGCGTCATCTGCTGGACGACCAACCAATACACCACAGACATAGCTTGGCTCATCTGGCTGGCTCTTATCCTTATGTCCAAAGAGCACACGGCCCAGCTCATACATGGCAATATTAAAGACACCGTGAGCAAGGTTGTATGCAATAGAGCGCAGAAGACCTGGAACAATGGAGCGGCGCATCTCAGACTGGTCAGCAACAAGTGGGCTCATAACCTTTACCGGAACGCCTCTTCCCTCTTCGCTCATACCAAGCTTAGAGAGGTCATCTGGACTTGCAAACAAATATGACTTTGTCTCGTTGAGGCCAAGGGAGCGCAGCGTGCGACCGATCTTTCTAATCTGACGTTGCTCTGAAGTCAGGCCGCCAGCATGGTTTCTAGCAGCAGGAAGCGTAGCCTCAATATCACCTTCGCCCCACAGGCGAACAATCTCCTCAATCAGGTCAACCTCGCGTGTAAGGTCTGGACGATTTGTAGGAGCAACAACGCTCAACTCACCGTTGTCTGCAGGCGTAACCTTGCAGCCAAGACGCGTAAGGCGAGAAACCATAAACTCTTCTGGAATCTGAGCACCTGCAAGTGCACAAACGCGCTCTGGACGAAGCGTAATAGTTACTGCCTCTTTTACCTTTGGATACACATCAACGATACCTGGGCAAACCTCAGCGCCACAGCACTCCTCAAAGAGAGCTGCTGCAATATCTGCAACAGATGCGCAGCCGTTTGGATCCACAAGACGCTCGTAGCGAATAGAAGCCTCACTCATAAGGTCAAGGTTTCTACTGGTACGGCTGATGTGTCCGTTATCAAAGACCGCAGACTCCAAAAGAACATCAACGGTATTCTCGGTAATTTCAGAATCCAGGCCGCCCATAACACCAGCAAGCGCAATTGGAGTCTTACCGTTATCTGTGATGACCGTCATATCGGACGTGAGCTCGCGGTCTTCTCCGTCAAGCGTCACAATGTGCTCACCGTCTTCTGCAGCACGAACCACAATGTGGTACTTGCCATCTTCCTTGGTGAGTTTTCCAAGGTCAAAAGCGTGCAGAGGCTGGCCAGTCAGGTACATAACGTAGTTAGTAACATCAACAACGTTGTTAATAGAGCGACCACCACAAGCCGTAACGCGGCGAGCCAGCCACTCAGGGCTTGGGCCAATCTTGACGTTGCGAACCACGCGAGCGGTGTACCTTGAGCAGAGCTCAGGGTCAGCAATAGTAACATCTACCTGCTCAGATGCATCTGCACCAGACTCAGAGGCAACACTTGGAAGCTCAATGTGGGTATCGATGTCATACATTGCGGAAACCTCAACAGCCATACCTGTCATAGAGAGGCAGTCAGGACGGTTAGGGGTAATCTCACAATCAAGAACAACGTCAGACATGCCCAGGTAATCCGTAAGCGGCATACCAATTGGAGCATCCTCAGGAAGAATCATAATGCCGCTCTGGTCATCGCCAAGACCCAGCTCGCGAGAAGAGCAGTTCATGCCGCAAGACTCAACGCCACGCAGCTTGGACTTTTTAATCTTAAAGTCTCCAGGAAGTACTGCACCAATCATTGCGGTAACAATGTGGTCTCCCTGATTAAAGTTCTGGGCGCCACAAACAATCTGTAGAGGAACAGGATTTCCGTCCTTATCCACATTGTTGTTGCCCACGTCAACTAGGGTGACGTACATGTGATCAGAATCAGGATGAGGCTCTTTGCTTACAACCTGAGCAGTAACAACATAGTCAAGGTTAGCGCCAACACGCTCTACCGCTTCAACCTCAGTACCAGTGCGCACAAACTCGCGCTCAAGGTCTTTTGGATCCTGAGGAAGATCAACGAGCGTCTTCAGCCATTCATAAGATACACGCATGTGATTGCCTTTCTAGTAAGACGCCGATGATTAGAACTGACGCAGAACTCTCTGGTCACCAGAGATGAGCATGCGCAGGTCAGGAAGGTCATAACGAAGCGCTGCAACACGCTCAACACCAATGCCAAAGGCAAAGCCTGTGTACTTCTCGGAATCAATACCGCAGTACTTGAAGACATTAGGGTCAACCATGCCGCAACCAAGAATCTCAAGCCAGCCCGTGTTCTTGCAGAAACGGCAGCCCTCACCGTGGCAAACACCACAAGAAACGTCTACCTCGCAGCTTGGCTCGGTGAATGGGAAGAAGTGAGGACGATAGCGGGTAGCGCGGTCCTTACCAAAGATCTCACGAGTAAAGTGGTCAAGGGTGCCCTTGAGGTCACCAAAGGTGATTCCCTCATCAACAACAAGGCCTTCCATCTGCGTAAACTGAGGCAGGTGGTTAGCGTCTGCTGTGTCAGGACGGAATACCGTACCAGGGCAAATCATGTAAATAGGAGGCTCTTTTGTCTCCATGGTATGTACCTGTACGCCAGAAGTCTGCGTACGAAGAAGCACGTCGGACTCGCCCAGTACGTGCGATTCTTTACCTTCTGGCGCATTGTCTACTACGTAGAACGTATCCTTACCAGAGCGGCTTGGGTGATCTTCAGGAGCGTTCAGCGCTGTAAAGTTGTAGTAGGTGGTCTCAACATAAGGGCCTGTCTCAATGGTGTAGCCCATGCTGATAAAGATGTCTTCCATCTCCTCACGTACCTGCTCAATGAGGTGCTGAGTACCAGGGCTCAGACGACGACCTGGAAGGGTAATATCAGTTGCCTCAGCATTAAGCTGGGCTTCAAGGGCTTCTCGCTTTAAGGCAAGCTGACGATCGCGAATAGCAGTCTCAACGTTAGCGCGAACGGTGTTGGCCAGCTGACCCATTTGAGGGCGCTGATCTGCGGGAACCTGACCCATCATACGCATAATTGCCGTAAGAGAGCCCTTTTTACCCATTGATGCAACGCGTACCTTCTCAAGCGCTTCAAGGTTTGTTGCCTTAGCAATTCCTTCAAGTACTTGCTCGCGAATTGCCGAGAGTTCCTCAGACATTCCCATGTAATTACCCTTTCAATAGAAAACCGTCCCTGAGCATATGCCCAAGGACGGAAAATTTCCGCGGTACCACCTCGGTTGATTGCGCAGTTTTCTCTCTGTGCAATCCACTTAAAAGCCTAGTCTCGTTAGGCGGACGACTTCCCTACTGAGCAGTGACTGCCGTTCAAGTTGTAGCTCGGGAGTGAACTCTACCAGCGCTGTGCAGGTGTTTCTCAACCACGAACACCCTCTCTGTTCACAACGTGCTCCGGCAAACCTCTCCGTCAACGCACTTTGTTCAGAGTATCACACTGTGCGAGTTTTGAGCAGCAGCACAACCCTTTTTACCAGAAAGATAAACAAAAGCGTAACAACCGCGAGAAGAACGATGGTTCCTCCAGGTTTAAGGCCAAGCTCATAGGAGACAACAAGTCCACCAAGTGAGGTCAGCATACCCACCGTGCTTGCATACAAACAACATTGCTTCCAACTGCGGGAAATCTGCAGAGCGCAGGCAACAGGAACCACCATCATGGATGAAACAATAAGTGAGCCAACCGTTCTTGCTGCTACAGCAACCACCAAAGCTACTGCGATAACAAAGCCAAAGTTAATAAGGCTTACAGGCACACCTACACAACGGGCATGACGCTCGTCAAAAGACATCAAGAAAAGTTCTTTTCTGAGGAAGAAACAAAAAGCAACAGCAAGTACACTGATGGCCACAATCATCTGAACTTCTTGCTCGCTCACGGTCAAAATTGAGCCAAACATAAAGCTGTTGAAGCTTGATGAATTGGGAACAAAACCTGACAAAACACCTGCTAGACCAATGCCTGCTGCCATAACAATAGCAACTGCAAGCTCTGACTGATCTTTAAAGTGACGACGCACTCCCTCAACACAAAGCGCACCACCCAAACAAGCGGCAATTGCTCCGGCAACAGGATTAATACCTGCAATCATGCCGCCTGCAACACCTGCAAGAGAGGTATGTGAAAGAGCATCGCCAATCATAGAGAGGCGCTTCAATACAACCGTAACGCCTACAAGCGGGATAATTGCTCCCAGAAGAATTCCTACAAGAATTCCTCGCTGCATAAATACGTATTCAAACATTTATGCCCTCCTCTCATGCGAGTCTTGGGCATCTTGAACAACGTCGGACGCAGGACCAAGGGACTCCGTTAAAGCAAAATCATCCAATTTTCCACGGTTATGGTCGTGGACGTGGTGTGAATCAAGATCACAATGAGCGCCATGAACTGCACAGTGATTATGACCGTGGCCTCTACCAGCAATTTCTGTAGCTTTGTGGTCAGCAACTTCAACAACTCGACAAGCCAGCGCATCAAGAGCTGCAAGATCATGCGTAACAATAAGTACCGCAAGATCTCGAGCTGCATGGGCTTCTCGCACTAGGTTATAGAAATGATTGCGACTCTCTTTATCAAGACCAGTTGTAGGCTCGTCCAGGATAAGTAGTGATGGGTTTCCTACCAGCGCGCAGGCAAGGCGAACTCTCTGGAGCTGTCCTCCAGAGAGTTCCCTGATAATACGAGTGGAAAAGTCAGTCATACCCACAAGATCAAGCGCCTCAAGCGTGCGCTCGCGACGCTCTTTTGCGCTCATCTTTACCTTTTTGGCACGAGCATACTGACTTGCATCTACTAGTTCGACGACGCTTGCAGGAAAGCGATTAACCGATTCTGAAGGGAGCTGTGGGACATAGCCTACACGCTCCCAGTCTTTAAACCGAGTCGAAGGAGTTCCAAAAAGGAGTGATTTACCGCTCGTTGGCTCAAGCTCACCCACCACAATTCGAGAGAGCGTAGATTTACCAGCTCCGTTATCACCAATAAGCGCGCAAATCTCACCTTGATGAACGTCTAAATTTACATCGCTTAAGACGCGCGTCTTCTTGTAAGAAAAACTCACGTCTTGAAGCGAAACGGCTATCTGACTTTCCTGCAACACGTCCTCCAAACATCCAGCCTAAGCTGGCAACACACTATGCGAGAGCGCCCTCAAGAGCCTTGAGGTTCTCGCGCATAACAGAGAGGTAATCCTCGCCTGCCTTGAGCTCCTCGTCAGTAAGACCCTCAAGTGGGTTAAGCTCTTCAACACGAGCGCCTGTTGCCTCAGCAATTGCTTGAGCAACCTTAGGGCTTACCAGTTCCTCCGTAAAAATAACCTTTACATTATGCTCTTTTACGAACTCAGTAATCTCTTTCATTTCCTGAGCATTTGGCTCTGCATCTGCCTCAACACCCTCAATAGGCATCTGAGTGAGGCCATAAGCCTCGCACAAATAACCAAATGCCTGGTGAGAAACAACAATGGTCTTGTTAGGTAGTGAATCCAGACCCTTGTGGAACTCATTATCAAGCGTATCAAAGTCTGCATTTGCTTTATCAAGATTGGCAGCATACTCTGACTTGTGCTCAGAGTCCTTCTCGGAAAGGGCATCACAAATATTCTTCATCTGAATCTTTGCATTCAGAGGGCTCAGCCAAACGTGAGGGTCAGTTCCGCCATGGTCGTGATCGTGGTCATGATCATGGTCGTCTTTCTTCTCCTCATGATCGTGATCATCGTCCTCTTCAAGCTCAAGAAGTTTAACGTCTTTGCTGGTCTCAACTGCTGTAAGTTTTGTGCCAGAACCAAGTCCATCAAGTACGTCCTTGACCCAGTGCTCCATACCAGCACCGTTGTAAATCAAGAAGTCTGCTTCCTGGATAGTCTTCATATCCTTGCTGGATGGCTCCCAATCATGTGGCTCAGTACCTGCTGGAACGAGGCATGTTACCTCAGCATGATCGCCAGCGATGCGCTTTGCAAAATCGTACATAGGATAAAAACTTGCAACAATGCTGAGCTTCTTCTGGTCTTTGTTATCAGAAGCTCCTTCTTGCTTTTGAGCCTCAGGCTTGCAGCCAGCAAGAATAGCACTCACGCCAAAAGCGGAAGCTACAAGTGCGCTACGACGAGAAACGGTTGGATTCAAATTCATGTTACATCTCCCAAAACTATAAAAACCAATACGGTGTAGTGCCAAATTCTTCAAACAAAATCGTGCGATTGTCCCCACTACCAAGCATAAAAACATGGCGAGAAACCCATGTTTCTCCTCACTTCTTTGCCTTTCTACTCACTTCTCATCATCTGAACATGCATTCATGCTTCCCCTTTAGCACGAAAGCGGGCTGTCATCCGACAGTCCGCTTTCTAAAAGTTAGCCTTAGTATACATATTCCAATTCAAGTCAACGATAAATTTCTTATCTTTTCCGCAAACGGAATTGGAATAAACAGGTTAACTGTTTTATCTCTTGCTAACCTACTGATCTTTCTCCGCATACGGAGTAATAATCAGATCTCCACTATTATACTCACCCAAATAAACCTCTGAAGAAGACTTATAACCTTGATGCTCAAGTTCTCTTTCAAGCCAATTCTCTTCCAGGTCCAGCGTCTCAAGAATGTTCGTCTGAACTTGTCCGTCAGTAATAAGCGGGAATCTAACGTTCTCTTCTCCTTTTTTAACAATAATCAACTGTCCATTTTGCTCAAGAATGGCACGCTTAACGTCTGAGATATAATTCACTCCTGCCTGGCGAAGCTTCAGCGACACATCGTAGGCAGTGAGACCCATAGACCTACAGTTGTCTACAAGCAGCTTGCCCTTATCAATAACAATAACAGGACGTCCATCAATCAACTGCTTGACCAGCATATTGTTTGTTCTCAACCATTTGAGAACCATAACAATAATGAGCCAAATAAGCAGGACAAGGGTGAACTGCAAAATGGTAATTGAACTGTTGTAAATCATGCCGCCAACAATGCCGCCAAGTACAAAGTTTTGAACCTGGTCAATTGCTGCAGTTGGTGCAAGGTTTCCTTTTCCGCTGACGTTAATTGCCAGAACAAGCGAGAAAAGACCGATGCACAATTTAATGGCAACTTCTAAATAAAAGTTCATCGATCTACTCCTCTACGTGCTTAATGTCATTGCCAATAAGATTGATTTGCTCAATGACATAGTCATTCTCGGTATTTTTCAAAACGTGATAATACTTACCGTCAACCTCAAGGTACGACGGATTTCCCTGGCTATCAAAGGCAATGTACACGTGGTCAAAATCAACCTCAAGGCGTCGAGCAATGTTTTCTTGTGAGGCAATAATTGACTCATAGTGCTTACTTGTCTGATTGACCTCTAGCACACGATCAAGCTGTAGAAGTCCAAGAAAGATTAATGAGAACAGCGCAATAAGCGCCAGCTCACGATACTTAGAATTCTTTCTATCACGCATGTAATGCACAAGCGAGAAGATCATTAGAAGTGCAACAAGGCCAAATAGAACAAGCTGAGTCCAGTCAAATACTGTTGCATGGTGAATTAAATAGTTATGGGAATAGAACTCCATAGGCTTCCTTTAGTTTGCATTACTCAAGATTTGCTGCTTAAGCCTTGTAAACGCTCTTTCCTCCAAGGAACGTCTCTTCAAGCTGAAGATCTTTCGTAACAATAATAAAGTCAGCATCATATCCAGGACGGATGAAGCCACAAACATCATCAATTCCACAAGAGCGAGCTGGGTTTTCTGAAGCCATACGAACCGCTTCTTCAGCAGAAACAATACCCCAGTCAAAGACGTTCTTCACGCCTTCAAACAGACGAAGGATTGAACCAGCAAGGCTATGAGACTCATCCATCAGACGAGCAGTTCCGCCTTCAACAACAACAGGGAAATCGCCAAGCTTGTACTGTCCGTTAGGCATACCACCTGCACGCATGCAGTCTGTAATAAGAACAGTATGGTCATATCCCTTTGCATTTACCAGAGCACGGACTGCAATAGGATTAAGGTGATGGCCGTCGCAAATAGCCTCTGCATAGGTACCGTGGGTGGTCATTGCAGCACCAACCATACCTGGCTCACGGTGGTGAAGACCGCTCATGCCGTTATAGGTATGAACAAAAATGTCTGCACCAGCGTTTACGCAGGCAAGAGCCTCCTCATACGTTGCATCGGAGTGACCAAGTGCAACATGAACACCGCGGTCTGCCATCTCTGCACAGAACTCTGGAGCACCATCGCGCTCTGGAGCAATAGCAATCTTGGCAATCCAGCCGTCAGCACGCTCCTGCCACTCATCAAAGACCTCTACATCTGGATCAAGGAAGTACGCAGGATTCTGGGCACCCTTGTGTTTCTCGGTAAAGAAAGGTCCCTCTAGGAAGATGCCCTGGATGCGAGCAGCATCAATACCGTTTGCCGCAATTCCCTCTGCGGCATCAGCAACGGACTCACAAGCATCACCAGTTTGCTCAACGCTTGCGGTTAGTGTTGTTGGAAGCCAAGAAGTTACGCCGTTAGAGAGCAGACCCTGGGCAATCTCAATGACGCCATCAGGATCGCAGTCCATAATATCGTGGTCCAGGAAGCCATGGATATGGGTATCAACAAGGCCAGGAGCCACCCAAGAACCAGTGCGGTCAACAATCTCACACTCTGGCTTCTCTTTAGTAAAGTGGCCAAATACACCGTCTTCTACGAGCAAATATCCTGGACCAGAAGTTGCTCCTGGCAAAAAGAACTTATCTGCTTTAACTGCAAATGTACTCATACGTACCTCAATCATTCTCAAAAGGACGCGCCATAGGCACGCCCTTCTTAGTAATTCCTATAGTGAGTGAATTGTAACACCCTTAACCACTCGATTAACCTGACCAGTTGGAGAAGGTGTATCCGGTTTGTTATTGACACGAACTGAGTTCAAGAGTGCCACCACTTGAGCAACCATTACAAAAGGCAGAGCCAAATAAGGTGCTGGTAGAGGCTCTGTAAATACTGGAAGACTAAACGTTCTTCCCGTAAAGTTTGTTGCCCCCTCTTGCTCAATACCAATAGTCAGAGCAGCAATCTGGTCTCCCTTAATCTCGTCAAGAATATCCAGATCATATTGACGCGTATAAGGATTATTGGAAACAAAATCAAACACCAGGGTGTGCTCGTCGACAAAAGACTTTGGTCCGTGGCGATATCCCATCGAAGAATCCCATGACGTTGCATTAATACCAGCTGCAAGCTCCAAAATCTTAAGCTGAGCCTCATGAGCAAGACCCACAAAAGGACCAGAACCCAGATAGGTAATGCGGTTGAAATCGCTCTTAAGCCACTCAGCAATCTCTTCCTCGCGCTCAATTACCTGCCTACCCAGCTCAGCAGCATCAGAAATCCAAGCCTTCTTCTGCTGGTCATCAGCACTATCAAAGACAAGTGTTGCAAGAAGTGTCATGCAGCTATAAGAGCCAGTCATTGCAAATCCCTGGTCATTTGCGCCAGGAATAAGAAGAAGCAGCGTATCGTCTTTACCTGCGGACTCAACGGCAAGCTTTCCCTCAGGAGCGCAGGTAATATTGATGAGCAGAAGATTTTTGACAATCTTGCGAGCAATATTTACTGCAGCAAGGCTCTCTGGACTATTACCAGAGCGCGCAAAAGAAACCAGTACCGTTGGATCTTCTGGATCAAGGCTGCCATAAGGATCAGAAACAATATCAGTAGTTGCAACAGATGCAAACTCAAAAGAGCCCTTCTCGCCATGAGAACGAAGATACGGAGTAATGGTATCGCCTACATATGCCGAGGTACCTGCACCCGTAAAGACCACGCGGGTACGACAACCCTCGCCAAGATTGCGAGCACGCTCGACAAACTCTTTAATTGCAGAAAGGTTCTCCTGATAAATGCCAAAGGTAGATTCCCAAAGCTCAGGCTGCTGCTTAATCTCGGCAGTTGTAATATGAGCGCCTAGTGCCTTTAGCTCTTCTTGGCTCTTCTTAAACATTGATATCCCTTCTCACAGTTATTTAACTGCGTGTATGTACAATTTTGTATCTAAACTGATCCGCACGAGCCACGCTTAGTGTGAACTCAACAATGATATTTCTGTCGTTGTAGGTTGTGCGTGTGAGACTCAAAACAGGCGAGCCTTCAGAAATTTGCAATAAAGTGGCGTCATCTGAGCGAGCAATTGAAGCCTTGAACTCCTCTTCTGCTACGCCAATCTTTATGTTGTAGTCTTCTTCAAAATTTTGGTAGAGAGATTTTTGCTCAACATCATGAGCAGTAAGCGAGAAAAACTGTGAAACTGGAAGATACGTTACTTCCAGCATCATAGGCACGTCATCGGCACTTCTTAAACGCTTGATGCGGAAGAGTTTCTCGCCAAGAATAACGTGCATATGTTGGGCTAAGAACTTATTAGCCTCAATAGTGTCAAACTCCAGAATAGTTGTCTTAGGAACGCGACCTAACTGACGCTGCTGGTCAGTAAAGCTATAGCCTCCCATAAGGTCTGTTGCACGTTCAGAGACGTCTGCAACAAAGGTACCGCGGCCACGCTGACGATAAATGAGCCCCATGTGTTCAAGCTCTTGCAGGGCAAGTCTTACCGTGGTGCGAGAAAGTCCGTAGGAATCGGAGAGTTCACGCTCAGAAGGAAGTGGATCATCTGGATCCATCTCGTTCTCAATACGATAGCGCAGCATATTTGCTAGCTGCTCGTAGAGTGGTTGTCTTCCCATAAAAGCTGCCATCAAACTCTCCTATAAAAAGACGGGTGCCCAACAAGTGGACACCCGTCGCACTTACTTAACCCCAAATATATGGGAGAACGCCAAAGCCAGAACCAAGAAGTGCAATTACCAGAAGCAGGCAGATGCACATAATTGGAGTCCAGTTACGCTTTGCCATGAGATAGTACAGGCAAAGGGTAAGAGCCAATGGGATAAGCTTTGGGCAAACGCCGTCGAGGATCTTCTGGATGTCAATGGAGACAGGAGAAGTAACTTCCTCGCCAACAGTTACCAGGTTAACACCGTTGCCGACTGGAGCAATAGCAGTAGTGCCGTCCTTGCCGTCAGCAGTCTTGCCGCCGATGAACATAACGGACTCAGGGTCCTTCTTGTAGTCAGCATAGGAACCCTTAGCAAAGAGAGCCTTGTCATACTGACCAGAAGCAAGCTGCTCATCAGAAAGAGTTACCTGAGAAAGAACAACGCTGTGTGTCTCACCGTTAGGGATATTTGCGCCAGCGCCAAGCTTGGTTCCGCCGTAGCAGACAACCAGGCAGCCAACAACAAAGACGCCCAGGATAGAAGCAGCACGAGTGAACTCTTTTGCGTTCTCGGTGAGCAGAGTAATTGCGTCAGTACCCATCTTGTAGGAAAGGTTCATCAGCCAATAACGTACAGCAAACTGTGCAATGTTAAAGATGATGAGGAACAAGAATGGTGCAAAGACATTGCCGGAAATTGCCATGTTAGAGGTAATACCAGCAGTAATTGGAACAAGGGTGAACCAGAACAGTGCGTCACCAATGCCGCCCAGAGGACCCATTGCAGAAACGCGGACTGCACGAATGGTTGGGATATCCAGCTTGTTCTGCTCAAGGGAGAGAACAATACCCATAACAAAAGTAACCAAGAATGGGTGGGTATTGTAGAACTCAAGGTTGTGACTCATGGAAGCAGCAAGGTCATCCTTGTTGTCGCCGTGAATCTTCTCAAGACCTGGGAGGATACCGTAGAGCCAACCAGCTGCCTGCATTCTCTCGTAGTTGAAGGAAGCCTGCAGGAACAGGGAGCGCCATACCATCTTGTTGAGCGTCTTCTGATCAAGTGGCTCAGCAGGAGTGGTGTTCTGATAGGTATCAGGAATATTAAATGCCATCTTCGAAGTCACCTCCAGCAACAACAGCAGGAGCAGCATTCTTCATCTTGGTCTGGAGCTGGTAATCCCAGAATGCGATACCAAAGCCGATGAGAGCAAGAAGCAGAAGTGCTGGACCAGAGAGCTCAGGAATGCTGATAAATACGATTGCAGCTGCAAAGCCCATGAGGAAGAAGCCCCAAAGCTCGCGAGAAACCATAACCTTCAGCAGGATTGCAAAGCCGACGAAGCGCATCATGCCACCAGCGACGGACAGTGCATTCATGAGCCACTTTGGAATTGCCGTGGTGATCTGAGTTCCAAATGCAGCGCCACCCAGGAAGAACAGGGTAACAATGACACCAAAGAAGAGACCAAGAGCAGCCATTGCACCATAGTTGATACGAGCAATTCCCTTAGGATCAGCCTTCTCGGCGTATGCATCAGCAGTTGCCATTACGGGGGACATAATGGTAAAGATGATGGTTACTGCATACTGGCCAAGCAGGGAGAATGGAATTGCTGCAGCTACAGCAGCCATTGGCTCAAGCTTAGTAGTGATTGCAAAGACTGCAGACATAATGCCGCCGATAACAGCATTAGGTGGCTGTGCACCACCAACAGGCATGTTGCCGATGGTCATAAGCTGATAAGTACCACCAACAATGAGACCAGTCTGAACGTCACCAAGAATCAAACCAACCAAAAAACCAGTTACGATTGGCTGGTAAAGAGACTCGAGGAAACTAAACTGATCGATGCCAGCGATAAACGCAACGATGAAAATTAATAACACCTGAATAGGGCTAACATCCATCTTAACTCCTCCTTTCAAACACACCATAACTACCGATGACGATGATCGGCAGACTATCCGAATACCTTTGCCAACCTGCTAGAAACGTTGCACCATTGCAACTTTTTGTAATCTCTACCAGGAAGTTGCGCGCAAAACTTACTCGAATAGCTTTGAGATATCCTCGACCGGGGTCGTAGGAACACGCCTAATCTCTAGAGTCACCCCCAATTCCTGAAGCTCACGGAAGGCAGCGACGTCCTTATCGTCTACCGCCACACTTGTGGCGACCTGTCGCTTTCCCTCAGCCATGTGCATATTGCCGATGTTCACCTTTTTGATTGGAACACCGCCCTTGACCAGAGTGAGGACATCCTCTGGATTCTCGGCAACTAAGAAAATGTGCTGGCTTGCAGAAGCCTTATGAATTACCTCAATAGTCTTCTGAAGCGTAAAGTACCTGGTTGCAACGCCACTTGGAGCAGCCATATCCATGAGGCCCTGGCGCATCTTATTGCCTGCGACCTCGTCATTAGCAACAAGGATGAGATTTGTTCCAAGGGTACCGTTCCACTGAGTAGCAACCTGACCATGAATCAAACGATTATCGATTCGAGCAAGCTTGATATCTGGTTCTCCCATAACAAGTTCTCCTCTCTTTGCGCGCACACTTGTGCGTGCTATCTGCGATTTTCATCGCACTACTCGCAACTTGCGCTGCGTGTTTTGCTGCAAATTTATTTATTGTTGGAAACGCTGATTAACGCCCAACGATCCAACGTGATGACCACATTTGGAGCAAACTCAACATCTACTGTTTCTTTTTTGACGTTTTTAACTACGCCATACATTCCGCTGTTAGTCTTAACTTTCTGACCTGCATGAAGATTCTTCAGAAACTCTGAAGTTGTTCCCGCCTTTTTAGAAGAGGCTCTCCAAACAAAGAAGGAATAAACAAGGCCCAAAATTACCAAGAACGCGAGAAGAACAATGGATGAAGCAAGAATGTTCTCTGCTAGATTTGCCATGTACATCTCCTTAACTCAACAACAAAACGCTACTTAAATACCATCGTCTCCGAAGATGTCATCTTCTGGCTCAACCTCAAGCTCAAGACGCTTATGAACAACTCCCTGGCTACCAGCTAAAACAGCAGTATCAACCAGCTCTTCAAGAGAGGTATCTGCCATGCGGCTACCAAGTGTTTCAAGAAGCATAGGAAGGTTTGTGCCGGTAACAACTTCTACGTTTGAATAACTCTGAGCAATAATCATTGCCTGATTAAAAGGTGTTCCGCCAAGCAGATCGCAGAAAACCAGCACACCGTCAGTAGTGTCAAGAAGATCGGAAATTGTTGCAGCAAGAGTTTCTGGGTATGTTGCAGCACCGGCTTCAATAAAAGGAACGGGAACAAAAGCTTCTTGCTCACCAGCAATCATCTTTAAAGCATCAGCAAGACCGTTTGCAAAAGTTCCATGACCAGTTAAAACGCAACCTACCATGTCAAACTCCTTTCGAAGAGTTGGAAACTATCTGGGGAGCTACGCGGAAAACTAGGGGTGTTGAAGTTTCTCTCTAAGTGGTAGATACCAGATAACAACCTAACATAAGTATAGTCTAGTGAGCATCTTGTGATGTGTACGTTAACAATCGACGGCTTAACGGTACTATTTTTACCGTAAACGGTACACACGTTGTTATTTTCGCAGGTAGATATATGGATAAATTGTGACGATGCACTAAAAAATTTAGAGCTATCCTTGAAAAATGAGAAGTTCTTATAACGCACCTTTATACGTAATAAATGTAGTAAACAACCCTAAAATCCTGCTCAAATATGATGAGAAAATAAAATTGGTATTAAGAAATTATGTACTGGTATCTTTTTTTAGAACATCTAAAGAATAGTTTCTTGATGGCGCTTTGGTTAAATAGATTCAACTCAATTTCATTTGCAGTGGCGCTGTTCCATAGTGTTTCTCGCCCCTGCTTTCCTCTGAGCACTTTGTGTGCACTGTCTTTTAGACGAGGTGATATGCGTGATTGTTACTGTAACACTCAATGCATCCATTGATAAAGCGTACTACCTGGACTCTCCTGTTGTAGATGGAACGGTACACAGAGTCTCGGTAGTAGATAACAGTGCGGGCGGCAAGGGTCTTAACGCCTCACGAGCCATTACCACTCTTAACTACCCCGTTTGTGCCACAGGATTTGTAGGCGGTAATAACGGAAGATACCTTGTTGAGCTGGCTCATAAAGATGGTATTACCAGCGATTTTATTTATACTGAGCAAGAAACCCGCTCATGCATTAATATCCTGGAGCCAAGCGGGCAATCAACTGAATTCTTAGAGCCTGGACAGCCTGTACTTCCTGAAGAATTCCTTGCTTTCAAGGCAAAACTTGTGCAGCTTACCAACGAAGCCGAAGTTGTTACCTTTAATGGCAGTGTTCCCAAGGGCATTTCTGCCGAAAATTACAAAGAACTTATTGAAGAGACCATGGCTGCGGGCGTGCCTTGCATTGTAGACGCATCCGGTGCACTGCTCACCTCCTGTATTGATGCCCTTCCTACCATGATCAAACCAAACACCGATGAAATCGGTCAACTTCTAGGAAGAGAAGTAACTACAGAAGACGAGGTCATAAAGGCAGCTCAGGAGCTGCACAAACGCAGCATTAAAATTGTAGTTGTCTCGCTTGGTGCAAAAGGTGCGCTCATGGTTTCTGATGAAGGAACCTTTAGAGCAAATCCTCCAAAAATTGAAGCTATCAATCCTGTTGGTGCAGGAGATACCCTTGTTGGCTCATTTGCTGTTGCACTTGCTCAGCAAAAACCAACTTCAGAGTGTCTTACCTTTGCGCTTTCATGTGCTACCGCAAGTTGTTTATCTGCAGGTACCGGTCGCTTTGATCTAGATGTTGCAACTAAGATTCAGAAGCAGGTCACAATCAAAAAGATTGCTGAATAATATGCAGCAAGACGGGTTTCTCGCCAAAGGTTACAAAGACAAAACTATTTCTAGAAAACTTACGTAACAGAGTAAGAGAAACGTTACAATTTTTTCAGTCAATCAAAGAGCCCTTTGGGGCGAAAGGAGCAATAGATGTTCGTTACTACTAAGCAGATGCTTCTTGACGCACAGGCTGGCCATTACGCTGTTGGCGCCTTTAACGTTGAGAACCTTGAGTTTGTAATGGCTGTTGTTAAGGCAGCCGAAGAGCGCCGCTCCCCTGTTATTCTTCAGACCACTCCTGGCACCATCAAGTACGCAAGCCTTGATTACTTTGCTGCCATGGTTCGTTGTGCTGCTGAAGAGGCAACTGTTCCTGTTGCTCTTCACCTAGATCACGGTGACGGCTTTGACCGCTGCATCCAGGCAGCTCGTGCCGGTTACACCTCCGTCATGATTGACGGCTCTCACGTTCCATTTGAGGACAACATTGCACTTACCGCATCCGTAACCAAGTTTGCTAGCCCTATCAACCTTCCTGTTGAGGCTGAGCTTGGCAAAGTTGGCGGCAAAGAGGACGATGGCCCAGCTGTTGAGGGCGAGAACCCCTACACTGATCCAGACCAGGCTGAGGAGTTTGTCGCTCGCACTAACTGCACTTCTCTCGCAGTTGGCGTTGGTACCGCTCACGGCGTCTACCACGGCACCCCTCACATCGAGCAGGGCGTTCTGAAGGCTATCCGCCAGCGTCTTGATATTCCTCTGGTTCTTCACGGTACTTCTGGTGTTCCAGATGACCAGGTAGCAGAGGCAATTCAGAACGGTATTTGCAAGGTTAACTACGCAACCGAGCTCCGCCAGGTCTTTACCGCAGCCTTTATGAAGTACATGTCAGAAAACCCTGGCAACTTTGATCCAAAGAAGCCTTCCGTTCCTGGTATGGAAGCAATCACTCAGATTGTTGCAAGCCACATGGATAACCTGGGTTCTTCCCACAAGGCATAAGCGTCAAGGCATAGCCGTCACACGTATCCTGCTTTTGCAGATAAAAACAAGGCGAGAAGATCGATTGATCTTCTCGCCTTTGTGTTAAAAGCAAAGCGTTGTTGAAAACGCAAGCCTTAGCAAATCTTGCAAATCCAGTCTGCCTCTGGAGCCTCAATCTCGCCAGACTGAATGCTGGTCAACGTGTTGCGGAGCTTAGACATAATTGGTCCAACAGCCTCCATACCAGCGCCAAAAACAATCTCTTTCTGGCCGTCAACAACTTTGCCAACAGGAGAAATAACAGCAGCAGTACCGCACATACCGCACTCAACAAACTGGTCAAGCTCGTTAAAGCGGACAGGACGCTCAATAACCTTCATACCAAGCAGGTCTTTAGCAACCGTTGCCAGAGAGCGACGGGTAATAGAAGGCAAAATGGAATCTGTGTAAGACTGTGGAATAACCAGGGTTCCCTCTTTATCAACAAAGAGGAAGTTTGCGCCACTGGACTCCTCAACATAGGTACGAGAGCCAGAGTCAAGATACATGCTGTCTGCAAAGCCCTGCTCATGTGCCCAGGTAGTTGGGTACAGAGACATGGCGTAGTTGAGGCCAGCCTTGATGTTACCGGTTCCATGAGGAGCAGCGCGGTCATAAGGAGAAACGGTCAGTGCAACAGGAGCAACGCCGTTGGAGTAATAAGCTCCAACTGGAGTGACCATAATGCGGAACTCATAGGTAGGAGATGGCTTAACACCAACAGTATTTCCGGTACCGATCATAAATGGACGAACATACAGCGTAGCGCCCGTACCAAATGGTGGAACCCATGCTGCGTTTGCAGAAACAACCTCTTTAACAGCACCGACAAATCTATCCTCAGGAAATGGTGGCATGACAAGGCGGGATGCAGAGTCAACCATACGCTGAGCATTGAGGTTAGGACGGAAGCAGACAATATCGCCAGAAACTGTGGTGTAAGCTTTTAAACCCTCAAAAACTTCCTGGCAATAATGGAAGATGTTTGCGCATTCAGACAGCGTAATGCTGTGGTCGGTGGTAAGTCCGCCCTCATCCCAAGCACCGTCTTTGTAGTGGGCAACGTAGCTGTAGTCACACTGCGTATATGCGAAGCCAAGCGCTGTCCAATCGATGTCTTTCTTCTCCACTGAGTTTGCCATGGCTTTCCTTTCTCCGTGGGTTTTAAAGAATGAACTTCATCATAAACATGCGGATATGAATACCTAGTCCTATTAAATAGTTTGTAACCGAATAGATATTTTGCGGTATAACGTACATGAGCTGAAGGGAGCAAAAATGAATATCAAACTTAAGAGAACTTACGACGCACCAGAAGCTGACGATGGGTATCGCGTACTCGTTGATAGACTGTGGCCTCGTGGTATCAAAAAAGAGAACCTACACGCTGATGAATGGGCTAAAACCATTGCTCCTACTACTGAGTGCAGAAAAGCATTCAACCACGATCCAGAACGCTTTGATAGCTTTGTGTCTACCTATACAGCTGAACTTGACAGCAATCCTGACGCAGATGCCTTTGTCGAACAGCTTAAAAAGCTTGATCAATCTACCGTGACACTGCTTTTCTCGGACAAAGATACTACGTACAACAACGCAGTAGTGCTCAAAAAGTGGCTTGAGACTAAGCTTAAGTAATACGCTTACCCAGCCACGTTTACATATCTTGCGAGAAGAACTCCTGGTAGAACTTCAATTCTTCAGGAGTATCTATGCTTGATGAGAATAAAATATCAGGCTCTACGGCGCTAGTGTTCTTGTCAGCAGCGGCATCTGCAGAAGCAAGCAAGTTTGCCTGTCCAAGCAAACGCTTAAGCTGATGAGCGGCGCCTGCCCCACCGTCAAAAAATTCTACGTCTCCTAAAACAGAGCTGATTTGCTTCTTGATAAAGGGATAATGGGTACACCCAAGAACCACGGCATCTACCTGGCCAGTATAATTTCCCAAAAGCTCGGTCAGTCGTTTATGCATCTGTTCTGAATCAGCCTGACCAGATTCAATAAGCTCCACCAGGCCTTCTCCTGGAATAGAGATAACCTTTGCAGAAGGATGCAGGCGCGACTCAAGGTTGTGGTACTTCTGCAAAGAGAGCGTTGCTTTTGTAGCCAGAACAACCACTGTTCCATGGGGATATGCAGTTACTGCAGGCTTAAGAGCTGGCTCAACACCCACAATAGGTACATGAGGATAGGTTGCCCTCAGCTCGTCTGCAGCAGCAGCTGTAGCAGTATTGCAAGCTATAACCAGTGCTTTAGCACCCTCATCAATAAACTTTTTAGCAATAGCCGCAGAGCGCTGGGCAATCTGCGCTTTTGGTTTAGTGCCATAAGGAGCAAATGCAGAATCGCCAAAATAATGAAATTCCTCGTGAGGCATTTGGGCAACAAGGTGTTTAAGCACGCTCATGCCACCAACGCCCGAGTCAAATACACCAATAAAACTATGAGGAGCTAAACGAGCTTCCATTACAAACCTTTCAAACTGAATGTAAAGTATTTTATACCTGTATTGGGAATAGAATAAAAGACCAGTTAAAATGCTATGTAATACCTGTTTATGTCCTAAAATGTCCTAACCGTTAATTACTCTTTGCGCGGTATCGAATCCACGCTTCCCCTACAACATCCGCAAACTGTCTCCATTGCGGACGATCATAGTGTATTTCACCAACGCCCTTTCCAGCATGACCCATCATCTTCTCTACATAGTCAGAATCTATACCCAACTCCCAACGCATGATAGTGCGCCAAGAATTACGCAGATTTCTAAATGGAATGTATTTAAGATTCTTTTCTTTGAGAAGCCTATTCCATACATAACGCACTACCTGCTGACTTACTGGCTTTCCATAGCCTTTATCCGTAAGCCAGTCTGTATCAATTGAGAGAATGTCTTTTGACCATGGCCCTGGAATGGCTATAGGTCTCTTGCTTTGTGGCGTCTTTAGCTTGTTTAGTACTTCTCCGTTATTATCTACTTGTGTATCAATGTCAATAATGGCAAGCGTCATGCCATCATATTCATAAGACATGATGTTTTCTTTTCTCACGCCTAATGACTCACCAACACGGCATGAACCAATGCCACAGAGAATAGCTGGGATATAAGCAACAGAGCCACGCAGAGCTTCTAAAACATCGCAAAGTTCGCTAAGCGAGTAAACATCCGTATCACGCTTATTCGATTGCTTGGGCATCCTATACGTAACGCTTGCAGGGTTTGCTGGTAGCAGCTCAAGCATGACGCACTTATCGAGGATTTTACGCAGCAACATAAGCGATGTATTAGCGATTCCCTGCGTCATAGTGAGCAACCATTCCTGGATTCCAAGAGGTTTAATTGCCGTGATTGGCAAACTCCCCCAAACAGGATCTATATGCCTTGTCCATCTATTGACATAGTTCTTGTATGAGTTCTGAGAAAGTTCTTCCGTCTTTAATTGCTCTTGCAATTCTGGAAGATACCACGCTTCATAAGCTTGCCTGAGCGTTGGCACAGGCTTGTCTTGACTGTGTTCTATGCGTCTTTGCGCTAATACTTCATCAGCTTGTTTGCGTGTGCCATAGACGGTCTCAGAGTGTCTTGTGAATCCTCTACCGTCTCCTGTGTCAGCCATATAGCGGATTCTGCGTTTCCCAGGACCCATTGGCTGGTTTGAACCCCATGAAGAGCGTTTACGTGGCATAATGTATATACCTTCCTAACGAGATGGAGGTTGCCCTCTGATTTGTCTTGGCGGACGCAGAGGGCTTTTTTGTTCCGTTACTTCCCTCTTATGCTCTTATCGAATAAGAGAGGAGATCTGCTATGGATAAATACGAGATACATCTATCTGTCATCATCGTTGAGCTGTCTGCAATCTTTTTCTTGCTATTAGCTAAGCTTTAGGGAATATGGCAGAAGCTAAAAGCTGGAATAAAAAAGTTAACACCACTCCTAGGACAACAAGTAAAACGTCATGCAGAAGCTTGTTTTGTTCTGCTTTCTTCTCGCTTAGTCGTTGCTCTTCTAGGCGTTTCTGCTCAGCTTCTTTCTCTTCAAAATAGTGGATAGCTTTAGTAGACAGCCCTACATATCCACCACCACTTTTATAAAGAGTTACTTTAGAAAACATCCCGCTTTCATCAAGCTCATGGAATGCGATAGATTGCGTATTTGTGCAAGATACGTGCCCCGCTCTATCCATTTGAGCAATAAGCTCTCTCAGCAACTCTTCAGCTTCAAGTGACATCTCCCCTCCTTCTAAAACTCGGTAACAACTAATTCATCTCGCTAGATGCTTGGAACCATACGACAGTACCGATGACCTTAATTGACTGTTCGTTGCTAGTAAAAATAAGGTCTTCAAACTCTTCATAACTGTCAGCGGTGAGCATAAGAGAGTTGTTGCCTTTATACCAACGTCTCATAATGGCCTGGTAATCTTCGGTTTCTACCACGACAATAGATCCATTAGAGGGTGCGATTGTTGGGTCTAAAAGAACGTGAGAGCCTTCTGGGATAACGCGGTTCATACAATTACCTTCTACTTCTAATACCATTGCACTAGGGTGATTTTTAGCAATGTTAGAAGGCACGTTTACAGTCTTCTCACACACTTCTTCATCTGTAAGCACTCCAGCATGTACTCTGCCTAAAGATACAAGCGGTAGATATGATTCGCCATTAGAGATTGCTTTCATCGCCCCAGAAATAACTGGTACATCTTCACTAACAATGTCACTTACAGAAACATTAAATACAGATGCCATTCTTTCAATAGCACCCATTCTAGGCTGTGTCCAACCCGTTTCCCATTGAGTAACAGTTGACCTAGTAACATTGATTTTCTCAGCAAGTTCTCCCTGCGTTAAGCCCATATTTAGGCGTAGTTTCTTGATATTTTGTGCTAAAGACATGTCATTCTGCCTTTCACTATGTTTGATTTCCTTAATATTTTAGTAGTTTTTTATTGACAAACAAGGTTTGTCTATTTAACATATGTTTTGCAAACGAACAGAGAGGAGGTCAAATGAATACCCTAAAAGAATATCGCATCAAGAAAGGCGTTAAACAGAACGCAATCGCTAAAGCACTGGGTGTAACTCGTCAAACTTATGCACGATATGAGGAAAACCAAGAGGAAATGAGTCTCGCACAAGCAAAAGCTGTGTGCCATTTTTTGAACTGTGATATTAGCGATATTTTTTTAGCTCAAAAGGTTAGTTAAACAAACATTTCCATTACTAACTACCCACGTACCTTGCAAACCGAATAGACGTAAAACGTTACAGGGAAAACAACAACACTTGCTCAGCTTCTTGAGTTGGTGAGTACCTGTCGCAATAAAGTGAATGGCTAATGGTAGCCAGTAACGTTGCATGGTCGTAGTGATAACCATGTAGGACCTTACAGTCCGCCACGCTAAAGCGTGAAGAGCGTGCATAGACGCTTTATTGCTATGCAAAACCCAATCTAAAAAAGTTTGCCCTCACGCTGTCGCATAGCGTAAGGGCTCTGTTCTCCGTGGAGGTGAACATATGAAGAGTATACCGCTTCAATTCAAAAAGATTGCCGTTGGAGCTTACATCTGCTCAGTAATGACAGGCATCTTATTTGCTCTTATTTACACCACGTTTGCAGCTTGTGGCATTCCAGGACTTCTCCCATACATAGCAATCTCTATCCCCGTCTGGAGGTGGATTGATGACATCAACGAAGCAGAAAGAGATTACCGCAGACGTGAGCGTGCTCGCAAAGCTCTTTGAGAAGTTCATGATTGCTTCTGCAGAAGCTCAAAGAGAGCTTGCAGAGAAGACAGGGACTGTCAACGGTTCTCGCTCACTTAATGCAGCAGTGCTTGCAGGACTGCCACCACAACTGGCTTACACGATTGCCCAAACCTCTAAATACTCTGGTATTCCAGGCTCAATGTTAAGAGCAGAGCACAAAGCAGGAGCCTTGAAGTTTATCAAGCCAGCTGGTCAAGAGCGTGGCTACATGATTACTTGCGAAGAAATGGACAGATGGCTTGCTGATTCAGTCAGTTAAGAAAGGATTGATTATGAACAAAGAAGAACGTGAGTTACTAGTCGAGCGAGTTGCATTTTTAACCGCTCTACAGAAGAAGGTCAAAGAGCACCTTGACGCACACGCAGCAGACAACCTGCGCACACAGCTTGATGACGAGCTGCGCAATCTCTACGTGCAAATGGGAGTCTCCAAGCTTGACCTCAAAGTGAACGGCAAGAAGGTTGGCACCGTCTCCGCAAGGCTCTCAAAGCCAAAGGTTGAGGTTGTACCACAGGTTAAGAGTGTTGCTGAGTTTGTTGACTGGATCATGACGAGTGATTCTGGCATTGACACTTTGACCCGCCTAATCACGCTCTACCCAGATAAGGTACTTGAGTGTGCAACGCAAGACGGCGAGCTGCCCGGTGGTTGCGAGATGGTAAGGCGTGAGGTTGCTGAGTCTTGGCTTGGCACCACACTTCGAGTTGACGCTGACAAGGTAGCAGACGCTTATCAAGGTCAGCTGCCACAACGTATCTATGGACTTCTTGGAGATGGTGAGAATGAAAGGCTATAAAGCGTTCTTGTCAGACATGACGACCAAGCACGGCGATAACACTGTGTACGAGGTCGGCAAAACCTACACTGTCGAAGGCGAAGTTAGGATATGCGAGAACGGCTATCATTTCTGCAAAAAGTGTGTTGATGTCTACGATTATTACGACAAGCCTTGTCGAATTTGCGAGGTAAACGTCACCGGTGCAGTACAGACGCAAGGAAATAAGAGTGTCGGTCGCAAACTTAAGATTCTGCGTGAATTAACTGCCGATGAAATAAGTAGTCTCTGTAACTCCGGCGACCGTAACTCCGGCAACCGTAACTCCGGCTACTGCAATACAACCGAACCTACAGTTCGTCTTTTTGACCACCAAACGGAAATCACTTTTAGTGATTTCCGGCAATCGCGAGCTTATGGCTTGCTCCGTAATATACCGTCAGACTGTCTTATCTGGAAATATAGCGAGTATATGACAGATGACGAAAAGGCGGAACATCCGGAGCATGAGACTACCGGCGGGTTCTTGTATCTCGAGAAAGCAGACCGTCAAGCGTGGTGGGATAGCTTAAGCGACGATAGTAAAGAAGCGATTACCTCAATGCCATATTTTGACGCAGATAAGTTTTACAAGTGCACAAATATTAGAGCGGAGAAATAATGCTAACTAAACAAGAGCGCGAAGAGATCGCTGAGAGGTTGAAGAGCACGGAGTACATTACCAGCTCAACACTCTTTAAGGCTCTCACAGGTGAAGAAAAACTAAGCGAAACGTCACATGTCAAAAGCCTTTGCATAATATGTAGCGTCATTCTTGGACTTTGCGACACATCAAACATGATTGAGTTACCCATCGACAAAGACGGTGAAGTTATCAAGGTAGGAGATACGGTATACGTCGATGATGATGTGAAGTATAAAGTCGTTGGGTACATGATGCGCGGTAATGGCACAGAGGTTATTTTGGCAGCTGGCGCAGAACCCGTGTATACAAAAGAACCTGCGAACAACATCACTCACAAAAAACCTGTAACAATCGCATCACTTGTCAAAGAGCTTACAGATATTGTTGCTGCAGATTATGGCACTCCTATGGTGGTTAAACGTAAGCTTTCCAACATCGCAAACCAGCTCGAAAAGCTAGGTGATGACGATGACTAACCGTCAAGAAGTAGCGAAGAAGCTGCGTGAAAACAGCACTGTACACACCACTGATGAGGTATACGTTGCTCTTCTTAGTTGTACCGGCATTACATACGATTACGCTAACTTGCTCAACCGTCTAGCCGACCTTATCGACCCCACATGTCACGTAATAGATGAAGAAGTTACACATGAGCCAACCTTGAACGCATTAGCAGTTCATGTGTATGGATGTGATAAATGCGGTTGGCATTTTTATATGGCAGAAGTTTGTTGCCACCCAAAACCATTTTATTTTCCTATGTGCGGTGCAAGGGTGGTGCGTGATGAATCCTAACACTTGGAACTATTGCATTCCCGTTACCACCGAGCGCAAACCAACTGTAGATGAAATGTACCTGCAAGCCCTAGAAGCTAAGTACAGATGCGCTGCTCTGATGAAGTCAAAAGATGTTTGGTCAAGCCCAAGCATGTATGACGAGTGTCTTAAAGATTTTGACGCAGCAATCGGGTATTACAAACGGCTAGTTGAGAAGAGATCTCATGAATAACCAAGACAAAGCAGTTGAAGCTGTTAAGAAGCTTGCACAGGTTGCATACTTAACCGACGGCGAAGACCTCAGCGACTTAATCGAAGGCAAAAAAGTCTATTTGTCCGGACCAATTACAGGTAAAAAGAACTATAAAGGCTTGTTTTCGTTTGCTGAAGAATTTGCCAAACTGTGTGACACTTTACGTATCTTTAACCCAGCTTCTCAGATTCCAGATAGCCTTGGCTATGAAGAAGCAATGAAGCGTTGTGTTGCTGCACTTGTTGAGTATGACACGATCGTGATGTTGCCAGGATGGCATACATCAAAAGGAGCAAGGCTTGAACATGATGTTGCACTTGCCTGTGGAATGAACATTATTGACTTGATCAACTACAGGCTTGTTCAGTGCTCATGGAACACTCTTGATATTGCTCTTTCGAGGTTGCTATGAGCAAACAGAAGCAGAAAGGCACAGCGTTTGAGCGTCAAGTCGCAGAGTATCTCGCAGCACGTCTAGGAGCTGGAATTGAGCGCAGAACCACAGCAGGCATACATGATCGCGGAGACATTGCGGGAGTGTTCTTCCGTGGACTCCCCGTTGTTGTGGAGTGCAAGAACTGTACGCGCATGGAGCTTCCTAAGTGGCTTAAAGAAGCTGAGGTGGAGCGCGGAAACGCAGACGCAGAGTTTGGCTTAGTAGTTCATAAGCGCAAAGGCGTTGGCGAGAAAGCGTTCGGAGATACTTACGTCACAATGACACTTGAAACGCTCGCGGCGTTCATCGCAGGAAGTCACGATTTACTGCAATAAATCAGTATTTATTTAATTCCCTATTTTCTAAAACCAAATAGAAAGGCTTTTACCATGAAGAAACTTCTTCACTGGCTGGCTGTTTGCGCACTTGCAGTGCTGGTCTTTGTGCCAGCTCTCGCACAGGCACAGACGGTACCAGTCCAGCTCACAAGCTTCCAAGTAACCAACCTAGAGAAGCAACCAGTCAACTCAGTTGGCTTGCATTCGCAGTTCTACATGAACATCAACTGGGATGCCACAGGACAAGAATTGCATAACGGCGATTCATTCGATATTGAACTCCCAACTTTTCTGCGCTTCCCAGATGACGCAGCAACAAGCTTCAACCTTTACACGCCAGACGGAGAAGTCTGCGCAGTCGCAGAAATTAACCCACTCACTCAGACGTGTCATGTAACCTTCACAAACTACGTTGAGGGTAAAGACAACGTCAAGGGTTCTATCTGGCTTGCAACATGGATTGGCGAGGATAACGGACTAGATCATGAGGAGTTGAGAATTGTTCAGACCTCAACTGGTCAAGTTGCAAGCTTCACCGTTCACACAGAGCGTCCTAACGTGCTCACAGGAGAAGTCATTGCCAAGTGGGGTGTAGCTGACACAGACGCTGACACTATTGAGTGGAAGGTGCGTCTTAACGTCGACAAGATGAACCTTACCAATGTCATCTTGGAAGACAGTATTGAAGCTGGCTCTTATGTTCCTGGCTCTTTTAAGCTTTACCGCGTCCACATGGACGAGTATGGCGCAATCGATGACTCTTATGGCTGGAATCCAGTTCAGATTGATGAGCCAACCATCAATGGCTCTACCTTTACACTCAACCTACACAACGCAATGGCAAATGGCGAGCAGTACTTCCTTATCTACCGCACAACAAAGAATCCACGCATTAAGAACTCCATCACGCTGTACTCAGCTGAGAAGCAAGCATCGAGCGTCTGGACTTACGTTGCAGCAGATTCTGGCGGTAATGGCAACGGTGACAATCGCCCACAGCCAACTGAGCCAGAGACTCCACCTACTCCAGAGCCAGCACCTACTCCAGAGCCTAATCCAGGACCACAGCTACAGCCTACTCCACAAGATAACGAGCCAGAGCCTAAGCCAGAGCCAGAGCCAGCTAAACCTGCCAAGAAGGTAAAGAAGGCTAAGAAAGCAGCTCTCCCCGCAACGGGTGATGATGCAGTCATTGCGGTTGCAGCTGGAGTTGGAACAGTTGCGCTCACATTCATCCTCACAAGCATGTTTGCAAGAAAGAGGGACTAATGACAACAGAAGCAGAAGATAGAGAGCGTCTCGAACAGATGACTATGAAAGAGATCAAGGCGGTAGCTAAGGACGAGGGTATCACTCTTGGATACGACGGTTCAAGAAAGGCTAATGCGATTGGCTTGATTCTTGAATGGAGACGCTTCAAAGGCTGTTACATGAGGAGGTACTAATGGGTTGTCCTAAATGTCTCAATGAAGGTTGGGGAGACACAGCCTTTGAACTTGAGCACGATGAGCATGGCTGGCGTCTTAGGTGTCCTTACTGCAACCATACTTCCCGCTACTACCCAAAGCGTGAGCTCGCAAACATTGGCTTTATGTTAGATGAAGCAGCTGAGCAAGATGACGCAGCTAGAGCCAACTGAGTACGTTGAGCCCAACGCAGAAGATGTGCGGTTGCTCAGAATCTGGCGCATTGACTTTGACTCGGTCTGCTTTGGGCTCTATACGTACACACCTGCTCAATTCCATGCGGTCCACTCGACCGCATGGGACTTCTATCAGCGCAAGCCAACCATGAAGCACACAACGGCTCCTGGCACAGAATACGTTGAGTTTTACCACGAATATGTCTGCGTCTATGAGTCACGTATGCCAGCGTTTATGGAGTGCGTCAGAGCCAATGGACTTCACGGCAAATACCACGAAGCAGGACACCCGGAGAAAGAATACAAGTTTTAGACAACAGAAAGGAGTAGATCATGGGAGTATCAGTTCTTGTGCTAGGACATTCTGGCACAGGTAAATCAACCAGCTTAAGGAACTTTAAGCCTGGCGAGATTGGCATCTTCAACGTAGCAGGAAAGCCACTTCCCTTCCGAGGAAAGATGAGCAAAGTTGACCATCCAACCTATGCTCAGATGAAGCAGTCTCTCAAGGCTAACAAGCTTAAAGCGTATGTAGTCGATGATGCCAACTACTTGATGGCGTTTCAAAGCTTTGCTAAGGCGAATGAGAAAGGTTATGACAAGTTCACATCAATGGCAGTTGACTTCGAGCAACTCTTGGAAGCTGCTAACAACACAAACGATGACACAATCGTTTACTTTTTTATGCACCCTGACTATGACGATGCAGGAAGATTGAAGCCAAAAACCATTGGCAAGATGTTAGACAACCAGCTTTGCATTGAGGGCATGTTTCCTATCGTGCTCATTACAGAACGTGATGACACGGGCTACCACTTCATCACACAGACAGACGGCTCAACGCCTGCCAAATCCCCTATGGGAATGTTTGATGAGCTCGTAATTGACAATGACCTCAAAGAGGTCGACAGCACTATTCGTAGTTATTGGGATATGAAGCCAATCGCTTAATTCCCTATTTATTTAATTCACTATTTTCTAAGGAGAAAAATCATGAAAGCATTCGGTAACTTTGACAAGGTAGTTGCATCTAACGGTGGTTTTTCCATGCTTGAGCCTGGCGGATAC
>JABZHP010000049.1 GCA_015258785.1 Atopobium sp. | reverse complement strand
GTGAGTTCTTTTAGACCTGGTGAGCTTAATCAACCAATAGTTGTGGAGGGAAGGCTTCCTCAAGGGCCTTACGAGTGCGTGATGAGCACGGATCCCAAGAAACGTGCAGATATTAGCCTTGGTCAACAGATTGAGCTGCCAGATACTTCAAACGGAGTTCATTTAAAGGGTGGTTCGTACACGGTTGTTGGCTTTGTAAATGCACCAACGTATCCGTATGTAAGCAATTTTGGTACCACATCGTTAGGCAACGGCATTGTTCAGCAATTTGTGTATGTTACGGAAGATGCTTTTGCAAATGATGACCCTTATACCGAAGTGTATGTGACAGTTCAGGGTGCTACCAGGTATAAGAGCGGCTCATCGGCGTATCAGAGCGCTGTTGATAGCGTTGCAGAACGCATTACACAGATGAATCCGTCGCTTGCTGCTCTTCGTTTGCAAGAGCTCAAAGATGACGCTCAAACTCAGGTTGATGAGGCTCGTCAAAAGCTGGAGCAATCAAGACAAGAGGCCGCGGATAAACTAGGGGATGCTCAGAAGAAGCTTGATGATGCGGAGGCACAAATTTCCGCTCAGCAGCAAAAGCTGGATGATGGTCAGCGTCAATATGATGCGGGACGTCAGCAGCTTACAGCTTCTCGCTACAGTGCTGAGCGGCAATTTGCACAAGCGGAAGCTCAGATTACTGCCTCAGAGGCTCAAATAGCTCAGGGTACAGCTGAGCTCAGTGCAGGAGAGGCTCAGTATCAAGCTGGCCTTGCTGCTTTCAATGCAGGACAAGCAACGTTTACGCAGCAAAAGAGCGCGTTTGAATCGGGTAGAGATGCGTATCTTGCGGGGCTTGCTGCGCAAGGCATCACCGCTTCGAGTCTTGAAGAAGCGCGGCAACAGCTCAGTGCTTTAGGTCTGCCAACTACGCAAGTAGACGTCCTTCTCGCCGCACAAGCACAGATTACGGCTGCAGAGACAGAATTGGCTACCCAGCAGCAGACTCTTGCGGCTGCGAGGGAAGAGCTTGATCAGCGCACAGCTCAACTACATGAGGCAGAGTCACAAGTGGCTCAGGCGCGTCGGGATTTGAGTGAGGCGAGAAGTGCTACTGCAGATCAGTTAGCTGCGGCTCAAGAAAAACTTGCTGCGTCGCTTAGTCGTCTGAGCGCAGGACAAACAGCCCTCCAAAGTGCAGAAGCTCAGACTAACGAGGGAAGACAGAGTCTTGAGGAGCAACGCATTGAGGTTGAGAAACAACTTGCTGACGGTCAGAAAGAGCTTGATGAAGCTCAGAAGAAGATTGATGAGCTTAAAGAGCCCGATGTGTATGTACTTGATCGCACAAAAGAGATTGGTGTTGCAGCTTATCAAGCAGACTCTGAGCGTATCAATGATATTGCTAATGTATTCCCGCTGATGTTCTTCTTGGTTGCAGCTCTGGTTTCACTTACCAGTATGACGCGTATGGTTTCTGAAGAACGTACGCTTATTGGTGTTCATAAGGCGCTTGGTTATTCAACTGCTCAGATTGCGGCAAAGTACCTGTTATATGCCTTGCTCGCCTCACTTTTGGGTGCCGTTATTGGCATAGCATGTTTAAGTCAAGTGTTGCCAGGCGTTATTATCTCTGCATACGGGTCAATTTATACCATCCCAAATGGGGGAGCTCCTTATCCTATTCAACTTGATAGTGCGCTACTCTCGGGGCTCTCTGGCATAGGTATCACGCTGCTCTCTACAATGGCCGCCGTCTTGTCATCACTGAAAGAAGAACCTTCTAGTCTTATGCTTCCAAAAGCTCCAAAAGCGGGCTCGAAGATTTTGCTTGAGCGCGTTGAGCCTCTATGGTCCAGATTGTCTTTCTCGTGGAAAGTTACAATCAGAAACCTTGTCCGCTATAAGCGACGCTTGATTATGACGCTGGTAGGAATTGCTGGATGTACTGCGCTTTTATTGGTGGCTTTTGGCCTTAGGGATTCCATTAGCGACATCATTGATAACCAATGGCCAGCTATTTCGCATTATGACTACATTGTGGGAATGACCTCCGATGTTTCAAGTGAAGAAGCTGATCAGATTAATGCAGAGCTCAATCAAGTGGGCGCTACAAACATTCATCGCATAACAAGAGAAAATGTTCTTCTTGAGTCACCTACACAAAAAGCAGGTTCGCTTACAAGAACAACTATTATGACCAGCAATTCTCTTCAAGATATGGCTGGTTTAGCCACTCTGCGTAATCGTCTTTCTGGTCAGGCAATAGAGCTTGGAGAAGACTCGGTTGTAATTACAGAGAAGCTTGCAAAACGGCTTGGTGTAGGTGTGGGAGATACCATTCAGGTCTATGCTCAAGACAGAATTGGAAACGTTTCAGGTGAGCCAAGCACGCTTACTATTACAGGAGTTGCCGAGAATTACGTTGGGTCGTATCTGTATGTAGGGCCTTCTGCATGGCATTCCCTGGGCATTCAAGACGACGCTACGGATGGCTGGTATGCAACGCTTCCCGAGGATCAAACAACAAGAGATGCGTTTGGAGAAAAGCTTATTAACCAGGCAGGAGTTGCAACAGTAGATGACGTCAATGAGGCTATTCACACCTACAAAGAATCACTTGCCGTAGTTAATCGCGTGGTAGCCATTCTTATTGTGGCTGCAGCTCTGTTGGCATTTATCGTCTTGTATAACCTCACGAACATCAATATTGAAGAGCGCATTAGAGAGATTGCCAGCCTCAAAGTACTTGGATTTACGCGACACGAGGTTGATGCTTACGTTTTTAGAGAGATTGCTTTGCTAGCCGTCTTTGGAGCGCTCTTTGGACTTGTTCTAGGAACCTATCTTGAGGGATTTGTAGTTCAAACCGCTGAGATTGATCTTGTTATGTTTGGTCGTGCTATCCATGCACCAAGTTATTGGTTTGCCTTTGGACTCACGCTTGTTTTCTCGCTGTTAGTGTATGTTGCTATGCGGCCAAAGCTCAAAAATATTGATATGGTGGAGAGCTTGAAGAGCGTTGAGTAGGCATCTTTTGCGCGCCCCAGGAAGGCACATTTTAGATAAGATAGAAGATAGTTGAGATTGCTTATTTATAAGGAGTTGGTATGCCTAAGGTTTCTTTTGTAATTCCTGCATACAACATCGAATCATACATTGGGCGTTGTATTCAAAGTGTAAAGAATCAGACGTTTGGTGATTTTGAAGCAATTATTGTTGATGACGCCTCAACAGATTCCACTCCAGAGAAAATCGTTACGGCAGTAGGGGATGACAAAAGGTTCAAAGTTGTTACTCATGCAACTAACCAGGGACTTCATCTTGCACGTAAAACTGCTGCAGCTCATACAAAAGGCGAGTGGGTCTTTTGTCTAGACGGTGATGATGAGGTTACTCCTGATTTTCTTGAGCAGGTAGTTGCTCGTATTGATCAGAACCCTGTTGATATTCTCCACCTTGGTATTACCGTTATTCCAGAAAATGGTGTTGACCCAGCTGATGCAAAGTCTTTTGAAAGCTACATTAACCAGCAATCAGACTTTACTCAAGGCGATGATATCCTACGCATTATTTATGATGAGGGCTATGGGCAGAAGCTTGATTGGCGCGCTACGCAACGCTTGTATCGCGGAGAGCTTTTCCGCTCTGCCTTTGCAGAGATGACTTCGGAGCGCCTGGTAAGAGCAGAAGATGCCTATGAGGTATTTATTCTGGCAGATAAGGCTCAGACCGCTGATGGTTTTGAGTCTTGCAGAGGCTTTTTGTACCACTATGGCATCGGAGTAACTGGTGCTTCTCGTATTTCTTTAGATAAGTTCGGAGAGTTCTGCTATCAGTTCTTAGACAACATTGATCAAGTAGAACTTTATATTGGCAAGACAGATACTATTGCTCATCTTAATTCGTTTAGGGGTATGAAGCATAGATTGCTGGAGCTTTTGAGTGCTGAGTGGAGATTCCGTCTTGCTCCTGAAGATCAAGAGGCTGCTCTTGAGCCGTTTGCCATTCTCTTTGGACCATCAGTAGCAGCTCGAGAGCTCTATCGCTTTGTAAGGGATATTGCTTACGAGGCTATTGCTACTGGAACCGAGCTTCCAGAAGACAGTGATGCCTATCGCTACAGGACGTATGCAAAGAAATATGCTGCTCTCATGCATCAGGATGAGGGACTGTCGTTTGATAGGGCAGTTCGCATGAAACAGATTGCCGATGAGCACATGGAATATCTAGAAAGAAAGCACATGGTAAAGATGTTTGAGCAGCAGCCTATTCGCATTCTTATCACTTCTCATAAAGATGTTGATGTTCCCGCAAGCAACTACCTTCAGCCTATTCAGGTAGGACCAGGTCAGAAGAGTAATCGCTTTACGTATATGCTCCATGACGATGAGGGCGATAGCATTACCGAGAAAAACCCAATGTACTGTGAGATGACTACACAGTATTGGGCATGGAAGAACATCACCAATGCTCGCTATGTTGGCTTTGGTCATTATCGTCGCTACTTCAACTTTACCGATACGGTTTATCCAGAAAATCCGTTTGGTGAGGTCATGGATGATTTCATTGATGAGGACGCCATCAAGAAATATGGTCTTGATGATCAGACCATTGCCCAGTGCATTGAGGGCTATGACCTCATTACTACTGGGGTAAAGGATATTCGCAAATTCCCTGGAAGCGCTAATACACCTCTTGAGCAGTACCATTCCGCTCCGCTGCTTCATCCAAAGGATATGGATACTATGGCTGCGCTTATTATTGAGCGTCACCCAGAGTATGCAGAGGATGTAAACGCTTTTCTCAACGGTCATCAACAATGCTTCTGCAACATGTACATCATGCGCAAAGAGCTCTTTGATCGCTATGCAGCATGGGTATTCCCACTTGTTGACGAGTGGACTGCTCGCACTGATATGTCTACGTACAGCAAAGAGGCCCTAAGAACTCCAGGTCATCTGACTGAGCGTCTCTTTAATATCTGGCGTATGCATATGCTTCGTACAGAGGGCAAAAACTGGAAGGTAAAAGAGCTCCAGTGCGTTCACTTTACCAATCCAGAGCCTCGCCAGAAGTTCATTCCTCTCTTTGAAGAGAAGCCTGAGATTGCAAGCCAGAACGTTGTTCCTGTTGTCTTTGCAGCAGATAATAACTACGTTCCAATTCTTACCTGCGCTATGGGTTCAATGCTTGAAAACGCCGACCCTAGCCGCTTCTACGACGTAGTTGTCCTTAACACCAATATTGGCGGCTCAAAGCAGGAGATGGTTAAGAAGTACTTCTCGCGCTATAAGAATGCTCGTATTACGTTCTATAACGTGTGGCGTATGGTTAAAGACTACAAGCTAGATACTAATAATGCTCACATTAGTGTGGAGACATACTTCCGTTTCTTGGCTCAAGACATTCTTTCTGGTTACGATAAGGTTGTCTATCTAGACTCTGACCTTGTGGTCAATGGTAATGTTGCTGAACTTTATGATGTAAGAATGGGCAACAATCTTATTGCCGCAACGCTTGATATTGATTATCTGGCAAACCTTAACGTCCGTGGTGGAGACCGCATGAAGTACAGTCTTGACGTGCTTAACCTCAAGAATCCTTATGCGTACTTCCAGGCGGGAGTTATGGTCTTTAATACCGCTGAACTGCGCCGCTATCACACTGTTCCAGAATGGTTGCGCATTGCATCCAATCCAATCTTTATCTACAACGATCAAGATATTCTGAACAGCGAGTGCCAGGGTCGCGTTGTTTATCTCCCAGCAGACTGGAACGTGACACACAACATTTTTGGACGTGCCGAGAAACTCTATCCAATGGCACCAAATAGCGTCTTTGATGACTATCAGGCAGCACGTCGTGCCCCAAAGATTGTTCACTTTGCTGGTGCTATTAAGCCTTGGCAGAACGCCAGTTGCGACATGGCTTCCTATTTCTGGAAGTACGCGCGTAACACTCCGTTCTACGAGGTTATTATTCAGGACATGGTGCCAGGCGCTAGAAATGACGCCGATGTCACAGAGTTCCACGAGCGTGCGCTTTCTGATGCAAGTCCTCTGCGCAAGATTATTGACCCCATTGCACCATATGGCAGCGCAAGGCGAGAAGCCCTTAAGGCCCTTGGTAGAACCTTAAGAGGACGCAAATAAATACCTGGTAGGTGCAAGATTTCTTGCACCTACGTTTTTATGTTTGGAGTAGTTATGGCAGCACTTTCGCCAAAAGATGCCGCTCGTGCAGCGGAGCTTAATAGAATCTTGAACCATGCGGCATATGCCTACTATGCTCTTGATAATCCAGAGCTCACTGACGCTGAGTTTGATCGACTGCTTATTGAGCTTCAGCAGCTTGAGGCAGCATATCCAGAGCTTGTTACTGAGGATAGCTATACGCAGCGCGTAGGCGGCTATGTCTCTGAGCAGTTTGAGCCTGTCCAGCATGCTGCTCGTATGTATTCTATGGACGATGCCATGAATCTGGAAGAGCTGGATGCATGGCTTTCCAGAACTGATGAAGCTCTTGGCGCATCGCCCACTAATCCTGTGGCATATACCTGCGAGCTTAAGATTGACGGCTTAGGTGTTGCACTCACGTATCGTGACGGTCAGTTTGTACGCGCAGCTACACGAGGTGACGGTAGCACGGGAGAAAACGTCACAGCAAACGTTTTAACTATCTCTGACGTCCCCCGAGAGCTTGCGTTGGCTGGTCTTGAGCAGGTAGAGAATAGAGGCCTTAACCAGAGTATTGAGGTCCGCGGCGAAGTTTATATGCCCAAGCACTCCTTCATTCGTTTGAATGAGGACGCGGATGCTGCTGGAAAACAGCCTTTTGCTAACCCAAGAAATGCAGCTGCTGGTTCTTTACGTCAGAAGGATCCAAAGATTACAGCACACCGAGATCTTGAGACCTTTATCTACGCAGTAGCCGACGAAGGCCCTCTTGATGTTCACAGTCAGTGGGAGTTTTTAAACTGGCTTCGTAGCTGCGGCTTTAATGTTAATCCTCATGCCCGTCGTTGCCTGAGCGCTCAGGAGGTCCACGATTTCTGTGCGCAAGCTCTTGAGCAGCGAGGAGATCTTAACTACGACATCGATGGCGTGGTAGTAAAGGTTGACTCATTTGCGAGCCAAGAGGCTCTAGGATTTACTTCTCGCGCTCCACGTTGGGCTATTGCATTTAAGTTCCCACCAGAGGAAAAGCAGACCGTTTTGCGAGAAATTCGTATTCAGGTTGGTCGTACGGGCGTACTCACACCTGTTGCTGAGTTTGATCCTGTCACGGTTGCAGGTTCTACCATTGCACGTGCAACCCTCCACAACCTTGACGAGATTCGTCGTAAAAACGTGCGCGAGGGCGATACCATCATTGTCCACAAGGCAGGAGATGTCATTCCAGAGGTTGTAGGACCAGTTTTGAGTCTTAGACCTGCAGATGCTGTTGAGTTCCAGATGCCAGCTACCTGCCCAAGCTGTGGTAGCCCTGTTATTCAAGAAGAGGGAGAGGTGGCCTTCCGTTGTGTCTCTATTGATTGCCCCGCCCAGGCAGTTGAGCGTCTGATTCACTGGGGAAGTCGAAAGGCCATGGACATAGACGGTCTTGGTGACGAGCTTATTAACCGCATGGTTGAAGAGGGCGTTCTTTCTGACGTTGCTGACTTCTACGACAAACTCACTGAAGAAACGCTGGCAAACATGCCTACAGGTCGTGTCTACGATACTGATACTGCAGATCACCTTTCTGGTGATAGCATTCCTGTAGGTCACACTATTGCCAAGAAGGTAATGGCAAAGGTTGAGGAATCAAAGACGCGCGGTCTTGGACGCGTGCTCTTTGGTATTGGCATGAGGCATGTTGGTGCTAACGTTGCAGAGCTTCTTGCCCAGGAGTTTGGCTCTATCCAGGCGCTTGCTACAGCCCCTGTCGAGAAGATCGCTGAAATCCCAGGTATTGGTCCCAAAATTGCAGAGTCTGTACACGAGTTCTTCTCGATACCAGAAAATGTTGCCGTTATTGAGCGTCTTCGTCAGGCAGGCGTAATGCTCGAGGAAGAGAAGCAAGAAAACGAGCTTCCTCAGACGCTTGCTGGACTTACCTTTGTTTTAACGGGAACCCTTGAGTACTTCACACGCGATGAGGCTGGCGCCCAGCTTAAAGCCATGGGAGCAAAGGTTTCGGGCTCTGTATCTAAAAAGACAAGCTTTGTAGTGGCAGGAGAAGCTGCGGGATCTAAGCTTACAAAGGCTGAGAGCTTGGGTGTTCCCGTACTTGATGAGGCTGCACTTCAGCAAATTCTTGAAACAGGACAGGTACCTGCATAAATGTGCATGGTTAGTAACAAGGTGTTGATTTATAATGCTTCGTTACCGTCAGTAAAAAGGAGGCGACCAAATGAACCTACTAAAAAGTAAGTATGTTTCTCTTGGAATGATGTTTTTGATTTTAGCAATCATCCTGGGCGCAGCATCAAACGTTAATGACCTATTTATCGGTATGATTTATGGCGTTTCTCTAGGAATATTGATTTTAGGATTGCTTGTAACTCAAAAAAGATTGCCTTTATGTAATCGATAATTGATCCAAAGGGCACAGCCATGGCAGATAAAAACATTTTGGTTCTTTGCTATTCTCGCTGCACTACCTGTAAGAGAGCTCTTAAATGGCTTGATGAACACGGTGTTTCTTATACACTGCGCGATATTAAAGAGGAGAATCCAACTGCTGAAGAGCTTGCTGAGTGGCACAAACTGAGCGGTCTTTCTATCAGAAAGTTCTTCAACACTTCAGGTATGGTATATCGCGATAATAACATCAAGGAGCAGCTTGATGCAGGTATGAGCGATAGTGATGCCTATAATTTGCTTGCCACCACAGGCATGCTGGTCAAGCGCCCATTGGTCGTTGCAGGCAATACCATTCTTCTTGGATTTAAAGAGCCTGCATGGGAAGAAGCACTTCTGTAAGATTGATTTCTACAGCATGCATTTCTACAGCATGCGTTTTTACAGCATGCATCTTTATGGCGTGCGTTAGATTGTGGATAAGCGTTAGTAATAAGGC
>JABZHP010000048.1 GCA_015258785.1 Atopobium sp. | reverse complement strand
TTTTTAACAGATTATCCGACTTAGGTGTGTTTTGAACTGCCCCCCATTTCTCGTGTCCAAGAAATGGGAGGCAGTTCGCAAGCGGCTGTTTTCTTGTAGAGAATACGTAGGGCGAGAAGGGCTTCTCGCCTCATGCGTTTAGGTTACAGCAATGGCGGATCTGCAAAGAATCCCTGGTCGTCAAGAAGATTGAAACCGTCAGCAGCCTCAGTAGCCAGCTGATCGCAGCGCTCATTAAACGGATGACCAGCGTGACCCTTGACCCACTTGAAGCTCACCTCATGGTCTTCCATGGCAGCAAGCAGCCGCTTCCACAGGTCTACGTTTTTGACCGGCTCTTTAGATGCTGTCTTCCAGCCTTTTCTAATCCATCCCGAGACCCATTTTTGATTAAACGCATCAACTACGTACTTGGAATCGGAATAGAGCTCTACCTGACAAGGACGCTTAAGGGCCTCAAGTGCAACAATGACGCCAAGAAGTTCCATGCGGTTGTTTGTGGTTGTTTTATAACCCTGGCTGAACTCTTTTGTGTGCTGCTGGCCGGAAGGATCAGTGTACAGAAGTACAGCCCCATAGCCACCAGGACCAGGGTTTCCTCGAGACGCACCGTCTGTGTAAACTGTGACGTGCATGTATGAGGTTGTAGCCTCCATACCAAATCTCCTCTAGAACGTGTTGCTTACGTGTTTACTTTGCCTCAGCCCAATTGGAACCATAGCTGACATCGGCAATAAGAGGAACACGCAGGGTAACAACGTCTTCCATGGTCTCTTTTACCAGTTTAGAGACTGTCTCAATCTCTGACTCTGGAACTTCCAAGTCAAGTTCGTCGTGAATCTGAAGAATTAGCTTTGACGTAAGTCCTTCATCACGCAGGCGTTTCTCGACATTAATCATTGCAATTTTGATAATATCTGCCGCACTTCCCTGCATAGGGTGATTCATAGCAGTGCGCTCACCGAAGGCAATAAGCTGGCGATTTGACTGGTTGAACTCTCTAATGTGACGCTTGCGGCCGTACATGGTAACCGCATAGCCACTCTCGTGAGCAGTACGAACAGAATCATCCAGATAGGCACGAACGCCAGGATATGCGTCAAAGTAGCGGTCAATCATCTCTTGCGCTTCCTTTCGAGAAATCTTCAGAGACGTTGCCAGACCAAAGGCCTGCTGACCATAGACAATGCCAAAGTTAACTGCCTTAGCACGGCTGCGAAGTGCTGGAGTAACCTCTTCCACCGGTACGCCAAAGACGCGTGCGGCAGTTGCGGCGTGGAAATCAGCACCAGAGTTAAATGCTGCTACCAGGTGCTCGTCAGCTGAAAGGTGTGCCAGCAAGCGCAGCTCAATCTGGGAGTAGTCGCAGGCGAGAAAAACGCTGCCCTCGGGAACGGTAAAGGCAGTGCGGACACGATGTCCCAGTTCAGAGCGGGTAGGAATGTTCTGCAGGTTTGGATCAGAGCTGGAAAGCCTGCCTGTTGCAGCAACAGTCTGGTTGAACGTGGTGTGAATGCGCTTATCGCCACGAATAAGCGCAGGAAGCGCATCGAGATAGGTTGATTTGATCTTGGCGCGCTCACGATACTCAAGAACGTCAGCAACAATCTGGTATTCCTGCGCCAACTCTCCCAGAACCTTTGCATTGGTGGAGTAGAACCCGGTGCGCGTCTTTTTGAGGCCATAGGTTGGAAGTTTAAGCACGTCAAACAAGATATGAGAAAGCTGGCTTGGAGAATCCAAGTTAAAGTCCTCGCCTGCGGTCTGGTGAATGCTTGCCACACGCTGCGCAATGTCTTCCGCTAGCTGGGCAGACTGCTGAGCAAGTTTTTGAGGATCAACGTAGAGACCACGACGCTCCATCGCAGCAAGTACAGGCAAAAGCTGCATCTCTAGTGAAGTAAAGAGCTCCAAAGAACCATCGTCTTCAAGCTTTTTAGTGAGCACAGGCACAAGAGCCCTAGCAGCTACAGCTCTTAGTGCTGCAGCTGGAATCTCATCTGTAGGCTCAGGAAGCTCAGAGCCAAAGTACAGCTCAACCAAGCCGTTGATATCAAAACTTGAACGATCAGACTCAAGCAGATACGCGGCAACGCCCGTATCAAAGAGGCGGTCAGAATCAATGGTTTCAATATCCAGTTTCTGTGGCTCGGACGAATCAACAGGGCTTACCTCGTGTAGCAGCGCCTTGACATCGTCTGCAGCAACACGGGCTTCTCGCAAAATACGCAAAAGTGCTGCGGTGGCGTTTTCACCCTCAAATTTGAGAAGTGCCTTTTCTGTAGACACCCAAAGTGTGCGAGAAAGGCTAAAGAGCGCGCCAGCATCGGCGGCAGAGTCTTCTGCAACGCCGATCCATTCCTGGTTCTCAAGTGCAGCGGTCAGAGCGGCAGATGCGTCTCCTGCCTGCAAATACTCTGACGGAATAGGAAGCGCAGGTGTAGCAGAGGCGGTTTGTGCAACTGCGCCAGAGGCAGAGCCGCCGGCCATGCGGGCAAGCCTTGAGGTCATACCTGTAAAGCCCAGAGCCGAGAAGGCCTTAACCACGTCATTTGGATCAAACGTTGGGAACTGAGCGTCTTCCAGGTTGATATCAAGCGGCGCATCAGTGCGAATAGTAGCAACCTTACGGGAGAGCAGAGCGTCATCAATATGAGCGCGAAGGTTTTCTCCCACCTTACCCTTGACCTCGTCAGCGTGAGCGATAACCTCGTCAAGCGAGCCATACTCAACAATCAGAGCAGCGGCTTTCTTGGGGCCAATTCCAGGGACGCCTGGAATGTTATCGGAAGAGTCCCCCTTGAGGCCATAAAAGTCTGGAACAAGCTCTGGCGTAATACCAGCGTAGAGATCTGCCACAGTCTCTGGCGTCATAATTGAGACATCAGAGACGCCTTTGCGCGTAGAAACAATCTTGACGTTTTCTGTGGAGAGCTGGTACATATCGCGGTCACCCGTGAAGAGTAGCATCTGGTAACCCTCAGCTTCACCACGGCGAGCAAGGGTACCTAGGATATCATCGCCCTCCCAGCCTTCAAGCTGACAGACAGGAACGTCCAGCGTTTTGAGCAGCTCTTTGACTACAGGAAACTGCGCGTGCAAAGCAGGGTCCATAGGAGGACGCTGAGCCTTGTACTGAGGCAACATATCAATGCGAACCTGCGGTTTTCCCTTATCAAATGCGCAAATCACGCCGTCAGGCGAGAAGGACTCAACAAGCTTAATAAACATATTGAAGAAGCCAAAGAGCGCTCCAGTTGGTGTTCCATCTGGTGCTGCCATAGGCTGACGGATTGCATGGAACGCTCGATGCATGAGTGAGTTTCCGTCAATAACAGCAATGGTTCTACGTGGCTTACCTGCGACTTCTTCAGATGACGCAGTATTAGTTTGATTTGTAGTATCAACTGGCATAGTAGTATCAGACATACCTGCTCCTCTTTGTTTGTGTACCTCTATTGTACTAAGACTTTCTCCGCTTATGCGCGCCAGAGCCTCCGGAAACAAAGCCCACGTCTCTTCTAGCGGCGACTAAATTTTTTGTAATCGTTATGTTTCTGTTTGCATCCTCGCCACCCTCTCAGTGGCAAACGTGCGAAAATAACAATCAACATAACGTGCCCAGCACGCGAGAAAACAGACTAACTGCCAGCATTTACCCACAAGGAGGGGCTGTGGCTCACGACAAAGTTTCTCAGGAATTTGGCTCACTTCTCTTTACCGACGCAGACATGCAAGAACGCCTGCCAAGGCCAACGTACAAGAAACTTCGTAGTGTCATCCAGGACGGCAAGCCGCTTGACCTCGACATTGCAAACGAGGTTGCGCATGCCATGAAAGAGTGGGCGCTAGAAAAAGGTGCTACTCACTTCACCCACTGGTTCCAGCCTCTCACAGGTATTACTTCCGAGAAGCACGACAGCTTTATGACTCCTCAGGGAAACGGCACTATTTTGATGTCCTTCTCGGGAAAAGAGCTGGTACAGGGCGAGCCTGACGCATCAAGCTTCCCTTCTGGTGGTCTTCGAGCCACGTTTGAGGCTCGCGGTTACACGGTTTGGGATCCTGCAAGCCCAACTTTCATCAAAGATGAAGTTCTCTGCATTCCAACAGCATTTATTTCATACACCGGAGAAGCTCTAGACAAGCGTACTCCGCTACTTCGCTCCCAGGTTGCCCTTGAAAAGCAGGCTAAACGCGTGCTCGCTCTCTTTGGACAAGAGCCATCTCGGGTTGTTACAAACATTGGCCCTGAGCAGGAGTACTTCCTTATCAAAGAGGAAGACTTTGAGCAGCGCCCTGACCTTATCCTTTGCGGTCGTACCCTCTTTGGTTGTGAGCCAAGCAAGGGCCAAGAGCTTGATGAGCACTACTTTGGCGCCATTCGTCCAACCGTCAACAACTTCATGAAAGAGCTTGATGACGAGCTCTGGAAGCTGGGCATCCCTGCAAAGACCAAGCACAATGAGGTTGCTCCTTGCCAGCATGAGCTTGCACCTGTCTTTGAGCAAGGTGCACTCGCTATTGACAACAATCTCCTGACCATGGAGAAGCTCAAGCTTCTTGCAACTCATCACGGTCTTGCCTGCCTTGAGCACGAGAAACCCTTTGAGTACGTCAACGGCTCTGGTAAGCACGACAACTGGTCGCTCTCTGCAGACAACGAGAACCTACTTGAGCCTGGTGATAAGCCTGGCGAGAACCTTCGCTTCTTGGTCTTCCTTGCCTGCCTTGTAGCCGCTGTTGACTCACATGCAGACCTTTTGCGCATGTCTGTTGCATCCGCTGGAAACGATCACCGACTTGGCGCAAATGAGGCTCCACCTGCAATTGTTTCCGTCTTCTTAGGTGCTGCGCTTTCTGTAATTGTTGATGACCTCATCACAGGTTCCGACGTCCACGGTGCAAAGCGCACTCGTATGGATTTGGGCGTACCAACACTTCCTGCAGTTCTTAGGGATAATACGGACAGAAACCGTACCAGCCCCTTTGCGTTTACTGGTAACAAATTTGAGTTCCGCATGTGTGGTAGCCAGCAGAATCTTTCTGACCCTAATGTTATTTTGAACACCATTGTTGCCGAGCAGTGCGACCGCTTTGCAAATGACCTTGAAAACGTTTCTGGGGAGAACTTCACTAAGGAAGCTTTGAGCTGGGTTATTGACACCTTTAAGGCTCACGAGCGCATCCTCTTTGAGGGCAATGGCTACTCAGGTGATTGGGAGAAACTTGCCGAGGAGCGCGGTCTTCCAAACCTCCGCACCACACCTGAGGCACTCCCTGCAATGGTTGCTCCAGAGAACATTGAGCTCTTTGAGCGCTACGGCGTTCTTTCTCAAGCAGAAGCACAGGCTCGCTACATTGCAAAGGCCGAGCAGTACGCCAAGGTCCTTAACATCGAGGCTCGTACCATGCTGTATATGACGCGCCACATGTACCTGCCCGCTCTCTTTACCTACTCAAGTGATGTTGCCTCTTCAGTTGCTGCTAAGCAGGCCATTGGCATCAAAAGTGCAGCTGAGACAGAGATTGTTGAGAAACTCACCGCAGGTATTGACGAGATTTACGCAGCTACCAACAGTCTTGATGAGATCAACACCACAGCTCACCAGATGAAGGATCAGCCTCAGGAGCAGTGCGAATACTACTGCAATGAAGTTCTTCCTGCTATGGCCCGCCTGCGCAGCGCCGTTGACTCCATGGAGCTCATCTGCGGACACGACTGGTGGCCAGTTCCTAGCTACAACAAGATGCTCTTCTACGTCTAATTCTTCATCAGGGCTTCTTGGCGAGAAACCCGGTCTTCTCGCCACTCCATCTATACAGCAAAACGGCTCAGTTTACCTGGGCCGTTTTTGGTGTCCAAATGCTTAACGTATGGAAAAACTATGCATTGGCCAACTTACTGTAGATAGCATGAACGTCTTCGAGCTTGATGAGATTGCCTTCTGCATCGGTTGGAGCAGGAGCTATCTGCATTGATTCACTTACTGCTGTCAAATTCAGACGATCTGCATACCAAGGCGTTGGTGTTCCCTCAATAACTGGCGAGAAGAACGAGTCCATTTCTCCCATGTGTTCAGCAGAATCTCGCTTAGTAATAAATTCCTGCCATAAATACGCTGAATACGTATGTTTTGACCCCCGACATACAAATGACCTTATCGTAGAGAAATAAGAAGTGCCTGGCAGAATAACTGAAAGATTATCAAAATCGTCTTTAGTAATTGCTCTATAGGCAGCGCTCAGCGGACAAACACAAGCCCTGTACCTGCCAAATCCTGTGTCTCTAATAGCTTGATAGGTACTCTCAGAAAATGCGTCAACATTTTCAAACAGACTTTGGATAATTTGAGCACCTTTATCCAGTCCATACTGACCTAAAAAGAGCGATTCAAACTTCTTTCCCGCATACGTAAGTGCGGGGTCAGGAATAACATACCTTCCACGCAGGCCATCTGTAAGAAGATCGGTCCATTCGTGAGGACGCTGAATCTTTTTCTCGTTAAGGCGCTCTTGATTTACCAGTAAAACCAATGGATCTGCAGCGTAGGCATACCATTGTCCAGTGGCGTCAAAAAACTCAGGGCGCACGTACTGGTCTGTTGAAGAAACTTCAAACGGTTGACAATATGCGGAAGTCTCAAAATTTTGCATGAGAGCTTCGCTTGCCAAGAAAATGACATCGGGTTTCTCAAAGCCCCAATCAACATCAGATTTGGTATCAGAAGTTTCAGACTCCGAACTCTTACCAGAAGTATATGTTTGCTGAATAAACTCCTGAATTTCTTCCTCCGTTGCCTCACCCACCGTAACAGGCATAGAAAACATTCTTGAATATGTTTCTACCAGGGGCTTTACCGCTTCTTTGGAAGTACTTAAAAGATTGAGGGAGCCCTCTCGTTGCGCAAGTTGAATAAGCGCTCGAGCATAGCCAGGAACCTTTGAATTAAGCTGTGGAGGAAGAAGCTCCTGCTGAACATAAGAAATTCCTGGACTCAAAACATTTGCTACCGTAGCTATTACAGGTGCTGCAACCGCCGAGACAGCCAGGATAATAAATGAGGTTCTTGTAACAGAAGTGGCAGTTGGTGGAGTGATCTTCTCGTCAGGGTCTTTTGGTCCAAAAGTTTTATGCATCTTCTGGCGCAGACAATCTGGGATAAACTTCACGCTACCTCCTTACCTGCTACATAATCCGTCTGGTCAAACAGATTTTATCCAAAAAAGGCTTTTAGTCCAATCAGGATAAGTACTATACCGCCCACCATCTCGGCACGGTCGCCCAGAAGAGAACCAAGTTTTTTGCCAATGAACAGAGCAATGGTACAGAGAATTGCGGTAATAATGCCAAAGAGCGCCGAGGCAACCAAGATGTCTACATTATGTGCCCTAAAACTTACACCAACAGCAAAGGCGTCGATTGCCGTAGCAACAGCTTGAAAGAGCAGCTTTCCAAAAGAGAGCGTCGTAGCACTTTGCTGGGCTTCTTCCTCATCTTCCTCAGAAGCGTCTTCTTTGAGCGCCTTATAACCGCTGTACAGCATGTTTGAACCGATAAAACCAAGGATGACTAAAGAGACCATTCCTGCATACTTCTCAATCAACTCTGCTGCAATGCCGCCAACAAAATAACCAGCAAGAGGCATACCAAACTGAAAGAGGCCAAAGAAAAGAGGCATACGCATAAGGCGAGAAAACCTATGGTCATCAAAGGCAAAGGTGTTAGAGATGGTGACAGAGAACGCATCTGTTGCAAGCGCCACACCCAGCAGTAAAATTTCCAGTAGACCCATGTGTGAGTTCCTAGGTATCATTAAATCTTGTAACACAAAGATGAAATTTTAACGCCTATGAGCGTTTTTCAGCTACTCTTATACTGAAAAACTACAAGGAGTGTTATGCCTGCTTTAATAACCCACTATCTGTTTGGTGCAGAGGTGGTTCATGATTTACCGCAAGAGCTTGTTGCAACTAATGCAGAGGTCAATGCGTTCTTGCTTGGAAACCAGGGACCTGATCCTTTCTTGGCTCGTCATCTAGCCTGGCCAAACCACTCACTTGCCTGCAATAGGCTGCATCGTCGTATGCACGCAGGCCATATTGTTGACGCATTTTTATCCATTCGCGATGGGGTTTCTCGCCTCCCGCAGAGCGACATGCCAGCTGGTCGTGCGTTTGCGCTTGGCCTCTTAGCGCACTACGCGCTAGATAGGATTGTCCATCCGTTTGTGTATTCCCAGCAAGATGCGCTGATTGAGGCGGAACCATCTCTCAAAAATGCCTACAGAGAGCTTCATCCAATCATCGAAACGGATTTGGATTCATACCTTCTTTGGCACATGCGCCACACTACCGTTGAGACGTTTCCACCAGCTGAGGTGCTTGAAGCCATTGAATCCACCAAACACGTTGGTGGCGCGCTTTTCTCGCAAGTAGCGCTTCAGGTATTTGGCCTTAATGTTGGCGTTGGTGAGTACGAGAAAGCCCTCCAGGACTACGCTCGCATTTACCACACGGTAGAGCGCACTGATCCTAAATACACTACCAAGCTTCCTGACGTTTTATACAAGACCGAGAAGTTCATGCGCCCTTCAAACAATTCGTACGTTGCCGCAATGGCTCACCGTATTGTTATGACTGAGGACTTCCCTACCGCTAATCTCAAGCGCCTTCCTTGGAAAGAGCCTTATACCGGAGAAATTAAGACTGAAAGTATTCTTGATCTTATGGATGAAGCTCGTGAGTTCTACAAAGAGCTTGTTCAGGCAACTATCTTAGGTCAGAGAATCACCCTAGAAGAGCTGGTCGACGGTATCAATTACATGGGCAAACCCGTTGTAGAAATGGTTGATGACGAGGACTAGCTCGCAACAAAATACAAATGCGTTGAGCATTCAAACACGTAAGCAAAAGGCGACTACCTTGTGAACTGCCTCCCATTTCTTGGACACGAGAAATAGGAGTCAGTTCAAAACACACCTAAGTCAGATAATCTGTTAAAAAGACGTATACATGACGCTGAAAATACCTCTAACGCGCAGATTATCTTTATTAGGTGTGTAAAATGCC
>JABZHP010000047.1 GCA_015258785.1 Atopobium sp. | reverse complement strand
ACCTTTACACCGCAAGCACGCAATGCCGCACGCACGTAAGCCCGCAAGACCGCGAGAAACCCAAAGGATTTGTAATGCACATGCCTTCTGCAAAACCAGAACATCCAACAGGTAACGTGTACTTGGACTTTGCCGCAGCTACACCTATGGATCCACGTGTAGTTGATGCAATGATTCCGTACTTCACCGAGAAGTTCTATAACCCATCGGCACCGTATGTGCTGTCTCGCCAGGTTCGTGACGAGGTAGAGCGTGCACGTGCTGTCTTGGCGCACGCTATCGGCGCTCGTCCAGGAAACGTGGTGCTCACGGCAGGTGCTACAGAGGCAAACAACTTGGCGTTTGCAACTGTTTCGGAAGACGCACACGTTATCGTTGATGCTATTGAGCACGAGAGCGTCCTTGCGTGCGCAGGGATTTTCTCGCACAAGACACTACGCGTAGAAGCAGATGGTCGTGTGGACCCAGAGCGCGTAGCAAAGGCGCTCAAGCCAGAGACTGAGCTGGTTTCCATTGAGCTTGCAAACGGGGAGATTGGCACCATTCAGCCCATCCGAGAGATTTCGCAGGTACTTGCCAAGGAGCGCTCACGCAGGCTTGCAGCAGGGGAGACTCGTCCGCTGCATTTGCACGTAGATGCCTCTCAAGCTGCAGCATACTTGAGTGTGAACGTGTCATCGCTGGGCGTGGACATGTTGACGTTATCTGCGGCAAAGCTTTCTGGCCCCAAGCAGGTAGGTCTTCTGTGGGCTTCCGACGATGTGCGCTTAAGGCCGCTGGTACTCGGCGGCGGGCAAGAGGGCGGCGTTCGTTCAGGTACAGAGAACGTCGCCGGCGTCATTGGCTTTGCGTGTGCTTTAGCGCTTGCAGATGAGACTCGCACTGACGAGGCAAAGCGGGTTTCTCGCCTCAGAGATCAGCTGCAGGAGCTGCTTTGCACAGAGTTTCCGCAGATGATTGTCTCGGGGCCAAAGAACACTAAGCTGAGGCTTCCCAATTTGCTACACGTTTCTTTCCCGGGACTTGAAGCTCGCCGTCTGGTTATTTTGCTTGAGCGTCTAGGTGTGTCGGTGGGAACGGGCTCTGCCTGCGCCGCATCAAAAATGCAAATATCTCATGTGCTTGAGGCAATTGGAGCACCGCGAGAAGTAGCTGCGGGAAGCCTCAGGTTGACGCTTGGAAGAACTACCACAGAAGACGACATCTTGTACGCAGCTTGGGCAATCGCTGAGGCTGTCAAGCAGGAGTCTGCTCGTGTAGGAGTGACATGGGAGAATTAGTTTACCTTGGCATGAGTGGCGGCGTTGATTCGGCGCTGTCTGCGGCCTTGCTTCTTGAGGCGGGCTACAACGTCAAGGCTATCTATATGCGTAACTGGTCCAAGGACCTGCCAGGCTTTAAGTGTCCTTGGGCAGATGATTTGGCCGACGCCGAGCGCGTGTGCGTAACGCTGGGCATTGATTTGGACGTGTGGGACTGTGAGGCCGAGTATAAGGCTACCGTTGTGGATTACCTGCTTGATGCCTATGAGCACGGCCGTACACCTAATCCAGACGTTATGTGCAACCAGACGGTCAAGTTTGGCACCTTTGCAGAACGTGCTTTTGCTGAGGGCGCTGATTTTGTTGCAACGGGTCACTATGCACAGAACGTCCCGGGCACCAAAAAACTTTTGTGTGCCGCAGATGCTCACAAGGACCAGACTTATTTCCTATGGCGTGTAACAGGTCATTTGTTTGAACGCACGCTTTTTCCTATTGGACACATTGCCACCAAGGCAGAGGTACGCGCTTTGTGTGCGGAGCGAGGTCTGGGCATAGAAACAAAGCCAGACTCCGACGGCATTTGTTTTATTGGCCCCGTTGGCTTGCGCACGTTTTTGCTGGACACTTTTCAGAAAAAGCAGGGCGACGTCATTGAGTGGGAGACAGGCAAGGTTCTTGGCACCCATGACGGAGCATTTCTCTTTACCGTTGGTCAGAGAAAAGGCCTGAACATCGGCGGAGGACCTGCTCGCTATGTAGTAGCAACCGACACGCTTAAGAATGTGGTGTATGTAACCTCTGACCTCAACTGTCCTGCACTCTGGACACGTCGTATGGAGCTCTCGGACATGCACTGGATTTCCGGAGAACCTGCAGCTAATGGCAGGTATGTGGTCAGAACTCGTCACACAGGTGCGCTGGTTCCCGTAACGTTTACGCTCACAGATAATCAATGTGGATTTATTGAATTTGACCAGCCGGTAAAAACTGTTGCAGCAGGTCAATCGGCAGTTTTGTACGATGGCCAGGAAGTTTGTGGCGGTGGCATTATTGAGGCCGACAAGGGTATACTTGAGCAGTTCATGTAAAATGAAAAGCAGGTAGGTGGCGAGAAACCCTTTGAGGTTGCATCGTTTATCTGCAAAGAGTGTTGTTTCTGTACACGTATTGTGATCCAGAGTCCAAGGAGGTGCCCATGGATCGCCCAGATGGCGCGTCTGAAACCGAGCACCCCTCATCTACACCGAAGGTAACGGTGAAGATTGGATCTACAACCGTTAAGGGTGTTTCAACCAAAAAGCCTAAGATTAGTGTTGCTCCAACTTCTTCATCTGAGCAGGTAGAAGAGGCAAAAGAGAGCTTTGGTCAAGTTAGAAAGAGCATTCTCTTCCTCTTTGCGGTTGTAATACTGTACGCACTCTATATCGTTTTCTCTGGTCAGTTTGATGAGTTTGTTGTTGCTCTAGCAGACGTAGATACAGGTTGGCTCATTGCTGGTGCTCTTTGCTACTTTGTCTACTATTTCCTGGGTATTCTCGCCTACGTAATTTCAGTTATTACAGACCCCGAGAGTCCTGTTGGTGTTCGTGACCTGATGAGCGTTGAGGCGTCGGGTATCTTCTTCATGAACCTCACACCAAACGGTGCTGGCGCTGCTCCTGCTCAGATTTATCGCCTCACTCGTGCGGGTATTTCTGTGGGTCAGGCAGGAGCTTTGCAGTTCACCCGCTTTGTTATGTACGAGGCGGGCGAGGGCATCTTTGCAGCTCTGATGCTTATCTTTAGGGCCAATTATTTCTACGAGCAATTTGGCGATGTAACCGTTATTGGCGTTATTTTGTTTGGCGCAAAGATAGTGATGGTTGCAGTTATCCTGGCCATTTGCCTGCTTCCAAAAATGGTAAAGACTGTGGGCAACTGGGGTTTAAGGCTGCTTTCACGTCTTCGTATCGTAAAGCAGTACGACCACTGGCATGGCATCATTAACACGCAGGTAGATGAGTTCTCTAACGGCTTTAAGACTGCTGCAAAGAACATCCCAGAGATGTGCGTTGTTCTGCTGGTTACGTTAGTCCAGCTTGGCTGCCTCTATGCACTTCCATACTTTGTTCTGCGTGCACTCGGCCAACCCGCAGACCTTCTGACCTGCCTTGCATCTGGTTCAATGCTTGAGCTCTTGACCTCGGCCATTCCACTTCCTGGTGGAACTGGTGGTGCAGAGGGTGGCTTTGCCTTCCTGTTTGGTCATATGTTTGGTGAAGAAATTGCCGCAGGCTTTGTGCTTTGGCGCGCTATTGAGTATCTGCTTCCAACTATGGCCGCAAGCATGCTTTTGGGCCTTAGATCTCATGATCACGAGCCTATCTACCACAAGTGGAACCGTTTCCGTCAGCGTTTCTCGGCTTTTGTAAATGGCGAGAAAGGCGCTGTTGCTTCTACATCGTCTCGTCCAGAGATCTCTGGCATTCAAATTAAGGTTAAGCGTAAGAAGTAGGGAAGAAGTAAGGAAGAAAAGCCAGAATGTGGCTTGATACGTATCTTTGCTCTATTGGACCGCTGCGTGTGCAGTACTTGTAAAAGAAAGCATCCTTATGCGTAAACCACCAAATCCTATTTTGATTATTCTGGCACCTATTCTTATTGCCGTTGCCGTTGGTCTTGTCTATGATTTGCAGAATTTCTTACAGGACATTCCGGAAGTACGTGACAATCCAATGCTTTTAGCAGGCGTAGCTGTGTTTATACCAATACTTGTTGCACTGGTTAAGGACACGTTCGACGCACATGGACTCTAGGCGAAGGTTATTTTTGTTGAGTTGGCTTTGAGAAAAAGAACAGGTATATTCCAAAGCCAAGTTTAATTGCCGCATCAATATAGGCAGTTATTGTCAGTGGGATGTCTGGAAAAATATAACCTATACCAACATTAACGGCGCAGAGTATAGCCAAATAGATCATCGATTTTCCGTGTACAAAGTAATAGAGGAAAAAGTGCAGCGCCGTGGCCATTAACGCACCCAACCAAATAAGTCTCCAGTTTTCAGTTGCAAAAAATGGTCCACCTAATAAAAACATCAAAATGAATAATAAAATCACAGCGTATAGAGACATTTTGTTCTGAAACTTACTTGAAGGACCATCGGAAAACTTATTGAGAACTTTCTTATTTGTGTTTATTGATAAGAAGGCTGCAACATATCCAAAGCTAAATACGGACATATTGATAATCTGCTTTCCACCTATTACGGTAGCTGCAAAAATGATGAGAGCTACAACAATTAACCAGAGACCGCATGATTTCTTATAATTAAAGTGAAGCTTCTCGTCTTTGTTATATTCCAGAAAGTTCATAAGTTTCTCCCTCAATCGAACGACTTGCCATAATACTTCTGACCGTATGCTTTTACAATCCAGTTGCCTATTTTTTAATAATTGAGGTGCAGAAGACGTACGGGTTTAAAAGGCGGTCATTCATTTGATAGCCCGCGGTATTTAAATAGCCATCAATGTTACGACAAACCGATCTTTTGCAAATTTCTAAAAAAGTTGAGTTTGACGGTTGCAAGAGGGGCGGGTTTCTCGTAATATATCCCTTGCTGCATCCCCAGCAGCAAACATATTCGGGCGTTTAGCTCAGGGGGACGAGCGCTTCCCTGACACGGAAGAGGTCATAAGTTCAAATCTTATAACGCCCACCAACTGTTCACAGGTCAGAGTAATCTGGCCTGTTTCATTTTGTGGATATAAATAGTAATCATTATTGTTATTGACAAAAGAGTTAAAGAGAGTAAACTTCTAACTAGCACGTTTTACAAATTGTTTTACTTACAGAAAGGAACTGACTATGTCTCTTATTGGTAAGCAAATTGGTGATTTTAAGGTAAACGCATTCCACAACGGTGAAATCACTGAGGTAAGCAAAGAGTCCACACTGGGTAAGTGGAGCCTGTTCTTCTTCTATCCAGCTGACTTTACCTTTGTCTGCCCAACTGAGCTTGAGGATCTTGCTAACAATTATGACAAATTCCAGGCTGCTGGCGCAGAGGTCTACTCTGTTTCTTGCGACACTGAGTTTGTCCACAAGGCATGGCACGAGGAGTCCGAGCGTATCTCTAAGGTAACCTACCCAATGCTCGCTGACCCAGCTCACGTTCTTGCAAGGAACTTTGAGGTCCTTATTGAGGATGCTGGCCTTGCTGAGCGTGGCGCCTTCATTGTTGACCCTGAGGGTGTCATCCAGGTTGAGCTTGTCACCGCTGGTGGCATCGGCCGTAACGCTGAGGAGCTTCTCCGCCTTCTCCAGGCTGCACAGTTTGTTGCAGAGCACGGCGATCAGGTCTGCCCAGCTAAGTGGCAGCCAGGTGCTGAGACCCTGAAGCCAAGCCTTGACCTTGTTGGTCAGCTCTAAGGTTTAGGAGCTTACAATGACCGACGTCAAAGACCTCTACGACGCGGTGATTATCGGCGGTGGGCCAGCTGGGCTCACCGCCGCCCTCTATCTGGCCCGTGCTCGCTACCGTGTTCTAGTTGTCGAGAAGGACCATTTTGGCGGACAGATCACTATCACTAATGAGGTCGTTAATTATCCGGGAGTTTTCTCTACTAGTGGCTCTGAGCTTTCAGAAACCATGCGTAAGCAGGCTGAAGCCTTTGGTGCAGAGTTTTTGCTGGCAGAAGTTACTGACCTGGATATGTCCGGAGATGTCAAGGTAGTTCACACTACCAAAGGTGAGCGTCCCTGCCTTTCGGTTCTTCTCGCCACAGGAGCACATCCTCGCCATATCGGCTTTGTCGGAGAAGAGGACTATCAGGGCCACGGAGTTGCTTACTGCGCCACCTGCGACGGCGAGTTCTTTACCGGCAAGGAAGTCTTTGTCATTGGTGGAGGCTTTGCAGCTGCAGAAGAAAGCGTATTTCTAACTAAGTACGCAAAGCACATCACGGTTCTTGTGCGCGAGGAAGCATTTACCTGCGCCCCTGCGTCGTCCGAGGCTGCTCGCACAAATCCAAACATTACGGTTCTGTACAACACGCAGGTTGAATCCGTTGCCGGAGATTCCGCACTTAGGTCTATTACGTACAAGAATCTCAAGACGGGCGAGAAGACCACGTTTGCTCCAGAAGATGGCGATTCCATTGGTGTCTTTGTCTTCGCGGGTTACGCGCCAGAGACCAACCTGGTAAAAGAGCTGGCACAGACTGATGATCACGGCTATCTGATTACCAATGAGCACCAGGAAACAACCTGTGAGGGCCTCTTTGGTGCAGGTGATGTGTGTCAGAAGCCATTGCGTCAGGTTGCAACGGCTATCGGTCAGGCGGCAACCACCGCTACCGAGATGGAGCGCTATATTAAGCGCGCTCAGGAGAAAACTGGCTTTGTTCCACAGATGAACGTCACGCGCATCTCGTCCAAGAAGGAAGCTCCTGAGGCTCCAGCGGCTAAGAGTGCCTCTGACTCCGGAGAGATCTTCACCGATGACATGAAGGCACAGCTCAACGCTGTCTTTGAGCGTATGGCACGTCCGCTTGTGCTTCAGCTTGAGCTTGATCAAAGACCTGTTTCTGAGGAGCTTGTAGCTTACATGGAAGAGCTTTCTTCCATGACTGACAAGCTGAGCATTCAAACAGTCTCAGACACGGACGAGAAGAACCTTCCTGTTGTTCGTGTGTGCGCACAGGATGGCACTCCAACAGGTCTTGCGTTCCATGGTGTTCCCGGCGGCCATGAGTTCACTTCGTTTGTTCTTGGCCTCTACAACGCCGCAGGTCCTGGCCAGCCTATTAGTGACGAGGATAAGGCATCCATTGCCGCTATTGAGTCAAAGACACATCTGCAAGTCTTGGTAGGACTTTCTTGTACCATGTGCCCAGACGTTGTTGTAGCTGCTCAGCGTATTGCTGCAGACAACCCTCAGGTCACCTGTGATGTCTATGACATCAACCACTTCAAGGAGCTCAAAGACACCTACGACGTCATGAGTGTTCCATGCTTGGTTATCAACGACGGCCAAAAGGTTGACTTCGGTAAGAAGAATCTCTCTCAGATTTTGTCGCTGATTCCTTAAGATCCATTTGCGTCCAGGAGAGGGTGGCGCTCATGAATATGCCGAGAAGATCAACGGTCTTCTCGGCATTTTTTGTGACGTATGAAGTAAGCGCATGAAGTTTGTGTAGAGGTGCAAGGCCACGCCACCTTTTACAGAGCCTTTTGCTGGTAGAGACCTGTATCGGTAAAGCCCTGAGCGCGATAGTAGGCGCGCGTTCCAATTGAGCTGATGACGTTAAGGCTGGTATAACCCGCCTCAGCTGCGATAGAGGAGGCTTTAGCAAGAAGCTTTTGGCCCAAACCTTGATGCTGAGCAGACATTCCTTCTGCGCCCAGTGAGAGCGCCTGTCCGTACACGTGGAGCTCTCTGATCATGGCTTGGCCTGGCTGTACCAGCAGTTCATTGGCAGAAACATCACATGCGCCAGAGGTCAGCTTGTCCCAGTGGGGAAGCGAAAGCCTACAGAAACCTGCGATTTTATTGTCAGCAGTTACCCACTGCAGGAAGTGCTCATCGCTGACTGCGGTAGTGTAAACAAAGTCTTGAAGGGTAAGTTCTGCGGCACTTACCTGCTGCTGGTTAATCTCTCTGAAGCGAATTTCCTGTACGCGGCTTGCGACGTCTTCGGTGGTCAGCTCTTGCTCCACCATCTGACGAAGGTTGGTATGTTTATTTCCCACCAAAATATCAGTGGCACTAATGTCTCTAATCATGCGAGAAATGCGCACGTATGGAGGCGTTGCAAGCACGTCTTGAACAAGCACGTCTACCAGCTCATCTTTGGCGTATGGTTGCCATGCACCCTCACGGTATTTCTGGACCAATTGCGTTCCAGATACCAGTGCACAGGGGTAGAGTTTAATCTCGTCAGGGAGAAATCCTGGATCCGTGACAAACGTTTTAAAGTCCTGTTTGTCCGCCTCAGGAGTTGCGCCTAACAGGTTAACCATCAGGTGAGAGTGGATTTTAAATCCGTACAAGCGAATCAGCGAGAACGCTCGTTTAATCTGGGCAACGCTCATCTGACGCTGGTTTGCGTCAAGGATTCTTGGCGTGTACTCTGAATGCCAATTTGAATTTTGGTGCACCCAAGCTGCCTAAACATGCGTAGGTTATCCGGCGTAATAGTGTCAGGTCTGGTTTCTATTACAAGGCCAACCACACGTGCAGCGGCCGTTTCATTAACGTGTTGTTGCTCTTCCAGCTCATCATACGTGCTCTGCATCCGAGACCATGCACTTTGGTGAGGCTGGCTGGTGTCGTAGAGCTTATGAAAAGCCTGGTTATACGTGGCAGTGTCATCAAAGACCGCCGCCTGCTGTTCAGCAACAAAAGAAGAAAGTGCTTCTTCAGAGTTCTGCAAGCCAAACGAGGTGTACCAATTCAGGCGCTCCTTGATGTGATTAGGAGAGTTGGGCCAGTCATTGAGCGCGCGGAAGAGTTCTTTGATAAACCAGTACTGGTAGCTCTCTGGATAATCGCTCCAGGTGCCACCGAGCACTATAAGCTCTACTTTGTCGGTTGAGTGGCCCATCTGATGAAGCGCTTGAAGACGGGCTGCAACCTGCACGTATGGATCAAAAAACGTAAGCTCAGCGCGCTGACAGGCAGGCTCGTTAGCAAGGTAGCTCTTAGGCATACGTAGATCGCACGGGCAATAGATGCAATTGCTCGAACAGGTATGCGGCCTGGTGATTACGGTAATGGTAGCCACGCCAGAAGCGGTACGGCGAGGCTTCATACGTACAGAGCGGATAAACCTTTCTTCCAGCTCAGAGGTCACATTCCACGATTGCCACAGCTCATCATTG
>JABZHP010000046.1 GCA_015258785.1 Atopobium sp. | reverse complement strand
GGCTTGATATTCCACGCTTTACTCTTGTAGCTGCAACAACAAGAACAGGACTTCTAACTGGCCCTTTGCGTGATCGTTTTGGTATTTCTTATCGTCTTGATTACTATACTGTTCCTGAGCTTCAGACTATTGTCATGCGCTCGGCAAACATCCTTGATGTAGAAGTTGATGAGCAGGGAGCTGCTGAAATTGCTTCTCGATCAAGAGGCACACCACGCTTGGCAAATCGTCTGTTAAAACGCGTACGAGATTACGCACAAGTTAAAGCTGAAGGTACTATTACCTGGCAGGTAGCCTCAGAAGCGCTTTCATTCTTTGAGATTGATGAGCTTGGTCTAGATGTAATGGACGTACGTGTTTTACGTGCGCTTTGTGAGACGTTCAGAGGTCGTCCGGTTGGTCTCACAACCATTGCAAGTGCAGTCTCAGAGGATCCGTCTACACTTGAAGATGTTTATGAGCCATATCTTTTGCAGCAAGGGCTTATTATTAGAACACCTCAAGGTAGACAGGCAACGCATGCTGCATTTGATCACTTACGTATTCCTGTTCCTACTAACTAGTAGATTGGAACAAAATGCTTCAACGAGATTACATTTTGGAAGTAATCGATGACTTTACTTCAACGGTCACAGCAGGTTTGGGAAATGCTTTAGAGACTCAAACTGAAGAGTCACTCGATGGGGTAGAGGCAGCTGTTGCAGAGCTCATTGATTTGAGCCCAGAGACTGCTCTTGCGCTTTCGCCAGACTCTCTTGTAACGATGATGTTGCTCTCCGGCGTAGCTGATTCAGTTGCAGAGTATGTGGTGTATGCCCTCGACAGGCTCTCTCACGTTTATGAGCAACTAGGAGACGAGGATAAGGCTGGTCTCAGAAGACAGCAGGCAGTAGCGGTTGCACAGTCCTTCTCGGTAGATCAAAACGCTACTCCAGAGCAATTTAAGGATTTTGAAGCAAAGTATTTTGCGTAACCACATTTTATAAGCTAACAAATAAACCCCAGCTCAATATGAGTTGGGGTTTATTGCTATAGAGCTTCATGTTTATTTGGATTACCAAATAACAATCTTAGTTCCATAAGGAATGTTGTCATAAACCCACTTAGCGTTTTCTGTTGCAAGACGTACGCAACCGTGGGAACCGTTGTATCCAAGCCTACCATCACGGACGGTATAACCGTCGGAGTTATAGAGAATGGAGTGAATAAGATACTCACCAGAAATGGTCGTGTAATACCAGCATCTAAAGCCAGACCCAAAGTAAAGACCCTTGTTACCTACGGTAAATTGACCATGAGGAGTCCACATGCCTGGTGCTCCTGTAGTGCACTGCCATTCGTACCAAACAACCCAGTTGCCGTGCGAGCCCCTATATACAGCAAAGCGATTGCCGGTAGTATCAATCTGGATGAGCCAGTTAGTAGCACTGTAATAGTTCTGCGCATAACGATACATGTCGGGGTAGTAGCAAGGCTGCTCCTCCATGGCGCCATCAGCAGCTGACCAATACAGTTTTCCACCCCAGGATACATAACCAGTTTGCATGGAACCATTATTACTGAGATAGTAGTCCTTGCCGTTATCTTTAATCCATCCGGTTTTCATCTTGCCGTCAGAATCAAGGAAGTACCAACTGCCCTTTGAATTAATCCAACCAGTTTGTTTTTCTCCATTGGAACTAAAATAGTACCAAGTTCCGTGAATATTAAGCCATCCATCTGCTGGTGCACCATTAGAAAGATAGTAAAAATCTTTATTGTTTTCTTTTATCCAACCTGTCTTAATTTTATGGTCAGCTCCAACATTAATGGTCAATCCTGGAAGATGTGCCGTTCCTGTTGGCTGTGAACCGTCATCTGTAGAGAAGACTCCTTCGGGAGAAATGAATCCAGTCAGTACTCCATCTGGACCTGCCCAACGTTTTACGCCATTTGAAAGAGTAACCCATTCATTTTTTGCTAGACCATAGCTTTTATCAAAGTAGCAGTTCTTTCCATCAATAGAATGTTCACCAACATAAGCAGCGTGATCAATTGAGCTTGGATTAAAATACCAGGTCTTATTGCCAGGAGTAGTAAACCATCCAGAGACAAGCGCGCCGCTAGATTGAGCCCAGGACAAATTTCCGTCTGGTAGGGACACCCAATTACTTGAAGTCATACCAGCATTTTCATCAACGTAATATGAACCGCTAGGAAGTTGGAAAAGTCCAGTTTTCATGCGATGAATTGAGTCTTCTGGATCAAAGTAAAACCATTTACCATTTGGGAAATGTTTCCAACCTGAATAGAATGAGCCATAAGAATCTACCCAAGACCATGAACCATCATCATTGTGAATCCAACTATTTCTAAGGATTCCATAGTTTTCATCGAAATGATAATATGTGCCGTCAATTTCGACGTTGCCAATAAGCGCTGGATGCTGTGGAACAGATGGATCAAAGTACCAAGTTCTACCATTTGGTGTGTTAAACCAACCAGAGGCAAGAGCGCCATTTTTTTGAGCCCAAGCCCACTCACGAGTTGGTAGTTGAATCCAACTGTTAGAAATCATACCTGCATATTCATCAATGTAATATGAGGTACCAGAAACCTGAATTGTTCCAATTAACATACGATGACGAGGTTCTTCTGGATCAAAATAGAACCACTTGCCGTTAGGCATATGCTTCCATCCAGAATAGTAAGTACCATCTTCAGTTGCCCATGACCAAGAACTTGCTGAACGATATACCCATCCATTTGTTACAAGTCCGTTTGTTGAATCAAAGTAGTAAAACTTACCATCAATTTCAACTTCACCGAAGATTGCCTTATGCTGCGGGTCAGTTGGATCAAAATACCAAGTTTTTCCATTAGGTGTTGTGTACAAACCCTTGACTGCATTACCAGCAGCGTCTACATAGTGCCAACCAGAATCATCTTTAATCCACTGGCTTGTGACAAGTGTTCCATCTTCTCTGTAATAGTGGAATTGGCCGTTTTCTTGTCTCCATCCAGAAGACTGAGGGGTTGGCGAAGTATTCTCTTTTGGAACAGCGGGTGTCTGGTTTGTTGTTGGAGTTGTTGTTGGCGCTGCAGGTGAGGTAGGCTGAGAGTTTTCAGGTGCTGTAGGAGAAGTATTTTCAGATGTTGCAGTAGTTTCAGTTGTTACAGCAGGAGCATTTACTGCGGATGTATCAGTAGTCTCTGCAAGAGCAGGAGCAGCGTGGAGTCCGCAAAGTAGAGCTGCACTCAACGAAGCAACCGCAATAAGCTTTTGTGTAGAAGGTCTGTAGGAAAAACGCATCTTCTTTTCCATTGTTTTAACTCCAATAAATCCAGGTAATAAAGAGCAGTTCAAACTGATTTAGCGCTTGTATTCAGTAAGTACGCCGTCTGGTCCAGCCCAGCGTCTTACGCCATCGGAACGGGTAATCCACTGATTGCGAGCAAGGCCATAACCCTCATCAAAGTAATAGTCTTTACCATCAATAGTGTGTTCTCCAGTATAAGCAGGATGGCTTGGTTTTGCTGGGTCAAAATACCAAGTCTTGCCATTTGGTGTGGTATACCAACCAGAAGCAAATGCACCACTTGACTGTGCCCATGCCCAACCGCCTTCTGGGAGCTGTACCCAGTTGTTAGCGGTCATACCAGCAGACTCATCAATATAATAAGTTCCACTAGAAGTTTGGATGACACCTACAAGCATACGGTGCTTGGAATCTTTGGTATCAAAGTAGAACCACTTGCCATTAGGCATATGCTTCCAACCTGAATATAAAGAGCCATCAGAGTTAGCCCAGGACCAAGAACCATCAGCTCTATGAATCCATCCATTTTTTAGAAGACCATAACCTGAATCAAAATAATATGATTGATCGTTAATTTCAGCGTCTCCAATAAGTGCAGGATGCTGCGAATCTGATGGATCAAAATACCAAGTTTTGCCATTTGGCGTGGTGTACCAACCAGAGGCAAATGCACCACTCGACTGTGCCCAAGCCCAACCGCCATTAGGGAGCTGTACCCAATCGTTAGAAGTCATTCCATTATTTACGTCAACGTAATAAGTTCCGCTAGAAATAGTGAAGACACCTTTCTTAAGCAGAGGGAAGCTGTAAGTAGTGTAGACAAAATCCTTATTAATCATAGGGAATTCTACTTCATCAAAATAGAACCACTTACCATTTGGCATGTGTTTCCAGCCAGAATAAACAGAGCCTACTGTTTCAATCCAAGCCCATTCACCGTCACCACCATCGATCCAACCATGGGTAACGAGGCCATTACTGTAATCAAAGAAATAATATTTATCATCAATATGAATTCCGCCCATTACCACCCTATTGTAATGTTCTGGGTCGGCATACCAAGTTTTGCCATCTGGAGTTTTAAACCAACCAGAGATAGCAGCGCCATCTGGACCAGCCCAATACCAAGTTCCCTCAATTCCAATTCTTTCTGGATTTCTATTTACCCAAGAATTTCGTAAAAGTCCTGTCGAAGGATTAAAGAAGTATAGCTTTCCATCGACCGGAGCAGCGTCAGTAATAACCGGAGCATCCGAATCAGTCTTACCAATTAAATACCAGATTTTACCATTAGGATCAGTAAACCATCCTTCAGTAAAACGCCCATCAGGTCCGGCCCAGCTCCAACCTTTATCTGTTTTAACCCAATTGTTTTTAATCAAGCCGTTATCTTTATCTACGTAGTAGTAAGTGTAGTGATAATTAGGAGTACTTTTATTTTCGAGAATATAAAATAAGCCGTATTCAGCTGGTGATGGAAACGCATATGGACTATTTATATCAATTTCACTTGGCTCAAAATACCAGGTTTTGCCATCAGGCGTGGTATAGAAACCAGATACTGCTGCACCTGTTTCATCTACATAATATTGATGACTGCCATTAGTGATCCACTGACTTTTTAGAATAGTTCCATCTTTAGTATAAAAATAAAACTTTCCACCAACTTTTTTCCAACTTGAATAAGAGTTAGAAGTTGATTCAGGGGCACTTACTGTGGACGTATCAGTAGTTTCTGCAAGAGCAGGAGCAGCGTGGAGTCCGCAAAGTAGAGCTACACTCAACGAAGCAACTGCAATAAGCTTTTGCATTGAAGGCCTGCTGGACAAACATGTCTTCTTTTTCATTTGCATATCCTTTTTTGAAGGGATAACTTTCTATATAAATAATAGTTTGATATGTCTGTTATTGTTCCCGTAAATTAATCCTATACAAATTCTCTATCTTCTATGAAAAAATGCTCAACTAATGAGATAAAAAACGTTTAATAGCAGATATATCCATAAATAAATGCTGGAAAACAGCTTGATTACCTGTGGTTCTTCCGGTAGATGGTGTGAAAATCTCCATGAGTGGTTTCTCGCCACATAAGTTGTTGATTAAGGTTATTATATTCCACGTGGCGAAACGTCACGGTATCGCGCTCCACAGGCGCAGTTTTGCCCTGCGGGGCTAAGAAAGAAAGGCACGAAATGGCTCAGGGTACTGTTAAGTGGTTTAATCCAGACAAGGGTTACGGCTTCATCTCTCGTGAGGATGGCGACGATCTGTTCGTACACTTCTCCGAGATTCAGATGGACGGATTCAAGACTCTCGATGAGGGTCAGCCTGTCGAGTTTGAGATTACCACCGGCCAGAACGGTAAGCTCCAGGCTTCTAGCGTCCACAAGATCTAGTACTTGCGAACACTACCATCAAAAGGAGACCTTCGGGTCTCCTTTTTTGTTACATCGTTATTTTTACAGTTACAGTAACCAAGAGCTTTAATACCAGTGCTTGATGGTAAGGTCGGCAAGTTCAGAGAGTTTCTCGATATCTTGATGCTCATCATCACAATTAACAGCACAGGTGATAAGGCCAACAGAATTTCCTGTCTGAAGAGCCAGTGGAATGTCTTCAAACAGAATTGTTTTCTCGGCTGGAGTATTAAGGCGTTTAAGCACCTCAAGATACAGATGAGGTTCATCTTTTGCAGATCCAACATCTGCTGCAAATACCTGAGTATCAAACAGAGTGGATAGATGTAAACGAGGCTCAAGAAGAGCAAGAAGCTCCGGCTCGTTGACAGTTGCTAATGCAGTAGGGATGCCTTTTTCTTGTAACTTGCCAATAAAATCAACAACACCAGGTCTAAGCTGCACGGAGTTTACAAAGAAGCTTTTACTGAGTTCTTTCCACTCGGCGACAATCTTTTCTGGATCTTCTTTTAGCCCATAGGTGGCAATTGCCCATTCGGCTCCCCTTTCAAATCCAAGAGGGGAGAGTATCTTGCCAATTTCTGGAGTGTAAGGGATTCCTCGCGACTCAAAAAACTCCTGGTCAACAAGCTTCCAAATATGATGCGTGTGAGCAATAGTGCCATCAAAATCAAAGATTGCTGCTTCAAAATCGGTTGCAAGAATATCTTCAAGTGTCGAGAAAATCACAGAGTTCCAATCAAGTTGCGGTGAGCTTGTGTTTTTTATTGTTGACGTGCCAGTCTAGTGTAAACTTTTAGCAAGTATGAAGAGGAGTAAACCAATACTTTTCGGAGGACCGCATGAAACGCAGCTTATTTAATACTCGCGGTAAATTGCTTGCTGTTTTGTTCTTTGTTGTCGCAGCATTGTTTGTAACGACAGTTCAAAACGCATATGCAACTACCTACACCACAATGGATGCCCAAGGAAACATTATCCAGAGTGAATCACTAAAAGATGCCGTAGCACTTGCTCGTGCAACTGGCAGACCTATTGCGCTTGACCCAGGTCACAGTGACGGCCTTGAAGGCAGAGATCCAGGTGCTACCTACTTTGGACTTAAAGAGGGAGATCTGGCTTGGGCCACTGCCATGTACGCCAAGAAGTATCTGGAAAAATGGGGTGTACAGGTTGTTGTTGTTCGTGGAGAACACGAGGATCCATCGATCAAGACGCGCGTACAGCGTGCTGTTGACGCAAACGCTTGTGCCATCATCTCGCTTCACTACAATGCCGGCCCTGCATCTGCAACGGGTTCAGAGGTACTTGTTCCTCATAAGGTAAGCTACAACTATGATCTTTATCTCTCCGGTCAAATTTTTGCCGGTAAGGTTAACTATTACCTCAGAAATAAAGTTGGTATTGTTACCCGCGGTGACGGCGCAACAGAACGTGGCTACAACGACCAATACGGAACAGACTATTACGAGAATGGCGATGAGTCTGATTATTACGGTATTGTCCGTTATGCTCGTCAAAAGGGAATTCTTGGCGTAATTATTGAGCATCAATTCATCTCTAATCCAGCACATGCTGCTGAGTTTAAAGACCTTGGCGATAATTCCAAGGTTGACTACATTGGCTGGGCAGATGCATGGGCAATTTGGGAAATGTACAGTTCTGATACCTGGTGGAGCATGAGTAGTGTTTCAGTAGCTCAAAAGGATAACGATGTCACTTTAAAGCCAGTTCTTACTGGCGTAGTTACTGACGCAACATTTACTTACAGCTATGTTGGTCCAGATGGAACAAAGGTAACGGTTGCATCTAACACTACGGCAACTTCATCTACCTTTACACTTCCTGCTAGCGGCCGTTACACCCTGTATATCACAGCAAGATCTTCTGATGGTCAAGAAGTAACCCGCCAGACAAACTATGACGCTAAGATTAAAGAATCTTATGGCTGGCGCAGAGCTGCTGAAGGATGGATGTATTCCGACGACAACGGCACTGCTTACGTAAGCAGATGGCTTAAAGACGATGATGGCTGGCATTATTTTGATGCCAGGGGAATTGCTGTTTCTGGCTGGTTTACTACGCCAAATGGTAAGGTTTGGTACTTTGACGCAGCTGCAACTCATAACGCTGCCGCTCTTGGCCAGAGGACCATTTCAGGCAAGTCTTATTACTTTGATGAGACTAATGGAATGGCAAAGAATTCCTGGGTCCACCAGGCTGATGATTCTTGGTCTTGGGCGACAGGAGATGGCTCTCTGCACGCAGGTTGGAAGTACATGCCAAATGGCAAGTGGTTCTACTTTGATGCTAACAACAGCTATCACGCTACCTTTGGTCTTATGACTGACGGAAACAAGAAGTACTACATTGATCAGAATCGTGGTCTGATTTACGGCGGTTGGGTCAATCTTGCTAATGGAGATTGGATCTGGCTTAATGACGACGGTACTCTTTACTCTGGCTGGAAGTACATGTCTAACGGCAAGTGGTTCTACTTTGATGAGAATGCTGAATATCCACTGATGAAGACTGGACTTGTTATCACAGCTAGCGGCTCATACTACGTTGATGCCAATAGCGGCATGAAGGCTAATGACTGGGTAGAGATGCCTAATAATGTCTGGGCTTGGGCTCAATCTAATGGTGCTCTTGTTTCTGGTTGGTTTAATACTCCAAATGGCAAGACATGGTACTTTGATCCAAATACAAAAGAGCACGGTGCTCTCTTTGGTCTTCAGGTAATTAACGGCTCATACTATTACTTCGACCAGAGTAATGGATTGTTGCGCTCTCAAAATGTCACTCTTCCTGATGGTCGTGTTGCTTACGCAGATGCAAATGGCGTTCTTAACATCAAGTCTGCAGATAACAACAACGGTGGTAATGGCGGAGATACTAGAGACGCTAACAACACTCCAGCTGATGACGGTTCTCCAATTGAGCCAACTCGTGGTAATTTCTCTGATCGCACCAGCATTCTTGGAGCACCTCTTGTCACGAAAGAGGATCTTCAGAGAGATTTCGACAAGCGCGTAGGTTCTGCTTATCCAGCTGTCTATGCCGAGAAGGGCGCTGCAACAGGAGCCGATTTTGTAAACCAGCTATGGCAGGCTGCAATTGACGAGGGAGTTCGTCCAGAGCTTCTCTATGCGCAGGTCATGATTGAGACAGGTAACCTTCGCTTTGGCGGCGATGTCCTTCCTGAGCAGTGCAACTTTGGTGGTCTTGGTGCAACTGGAAACGGTGTTCGCGGACTCTCATTTGATACCGTTCTTAAGGGACTTCGTGCACAGGCTTTGCACCTTCGTGCATACGCAGGTTATGAGCCACTGACCGTTGATCCAAGCGAGGCTCAAAAAGTTGACCCTCGCTACAGTGCTTGGATTCTTTCTAGGAAGGCAAACATTATTCGTAAGCTTGCTGGAACGTGGGCAACGGATAAGAACTATGCGGTAAAGCTTGTTCGCGTAATGAATGAGCTGTAAAAACCACAGCGTATTATG
>JABZHP010000045.1 GCA_015258785.1 Atopobium sp. | reverse complement strand
GAACGAGATTGCTCACCTTCGCAAAGACGTTCACTACGGCCAATACCTGCAGGTTCCTAAGGGCCAGCGCGACATTTTTGTCAGAAAAGAGCGCCGATCAAATGCGGGTTCGCTGATTGCCGCCATCATCGTTTTGGCCATCATTGCCGCAGTTTTCTATTTCCTCTGGACCTGGATGTCAGCCAACTGGGGCATTGCTGTCCGCTAAAAGCGCTGTTCACCAGCGGTAGCTGCAAAGTTGCGAAGCCGCTCGGTGTGCGCCCACAGCAATGCCAGCTGTTACGCGCCTGACTTCTTAAAAGAATCTGTAACTTTTGCCTGAAAATGTAAAAGAATCGGTGGATTCCGCCTAATTTCATCAAAGAATCTGTGTCCCAAACACAGATTCTTTGCACTTTTCAGGCAGAAATTAAAGCCTATCCAAGGACGCTCTCAGGGAGCCTGATTTTCTCGCCGTGTCTGAACGATTTGCCGGAAAAGTGCACCTTGTCTGAGCGATTTGCCGGAAAAGTGCACCTTGTCTGAGCGATTTGCCGGTTTTTCTCGCCATGTCTGAGTAAATTTGCTCAGACATGATACACTTTTCAGGCTCGCAATCATGAACGTAACGCAGAGCCACACAAAAAGCCGCTGATACGTCATGTACCAGCGGCTTTTGTTTGTAGCGCTCAGCGTGCGGCGAGAAACCCGTGTGCTCGCAGCGCCTGACGAGAAACCCCGTGGTCTAGCTCCAGGGATCGCGCTCGAAGAGCGGCTCACTCACGGGACGACGATCGGAGTACGGGTCGTAGCCGTCATCATCTTCGTTTTCCGCGCGAGCGAACTCCGGGTCAACAACCTGCGCTTTCTTGGAATCGGCGTCCTTGCGCGTCGCGACCTGCGCTGCAACTCGCGCCTCGGGTTTCTCGGCCCTGTTTGCCTTATCGCACATGCGCAGCCTCACTTACTTCTTGCGAGCAACCAAGTTGCCGTTCTCGTCAGTATCAACCAGAACAGTATCGCCCTCATGCAGCTCACCTGCAATAATCAAGTTTGCTACCTGGTCAACAACGCGACGCTGAATGAGCCGCTTCAGAGGACGAGCGCCGTAAACAGGATCCAGGCCGTCAAGAGCCAGCGACTGCTTTGCCGCCTCAGAAAGCTCCAGCGTCATGCGCTCGTTAGCGAGTCTGCTGCGAACATCCTTAAGCTGAATGTCCACGATGCGCTCGATGTCCTCAAGACCCAGAGGCTGGAAGATTACCACGTCATCGATACGGTTCAAGAACTCAGGACGGAAGGAACTGCGCAGCGCCTCCATAACCTGCTTTCTGGACTCCTCGTTGAAGCCCTCAGCGCCAGCACCAGCAATGAACTGCGAACCAACGTTACTGGTCATGATAATGATGGTGTTCTTGAAGCTCACTACCCTACCTTGCCCGTCGGTCAGGCGGCCGTCGTCCAGAACCTGTAGCAAGATGTTGAAGACGTCAGGATGAGCCTTCTCCATCTCATCCAGCAAGATGACGGAGTATGGATGCCTACGAACTGCCTCGGTAAGCTGGCCGCCCTCGTCATAGCCCACGTATCCTGGAGGTGCGCCAATGAGTCGCTGGACCGAGAACTTCTCCATGTACTCAGACATATCAATACGAATCAGTGAACGCTCATCGTCAAACAGCAGCTCTGCCAGCGCCTTTGCAAGTTCAGTCTTACCTACACCGGTTGGGCCCAGGAAGAAGAAGCTACCCAGAGGCTTGTTTGGATCTGCCAGACCTGCGCGAGAACGGCGGACTGCTGCTGCAACTGCGGAAACAGCGTCGTCCTGGCCAATAACACGCAGGTGAAGTTGGTCCTCAAGGTTCTTGAGCTTGTCCATCTCGCCCTGCATCATCTTGGACACAGGAACTCCCGTCCACGAAGAAACTACCTCGGCAATCTCGTCCGTGGTGACCTCTTCCTTGAGGATTCCGCCGTCTTCCTGCTTGGCGAGAAGGGCTTTTTCTGCCTCATCGTATTTGCGCTCAAGCTCTGGAATGGTGCTGTAACGAAGCTCGGATGCCTGCGCCAAATCACCCTCACGGGTCACGCGCTCCATCTGCGTCTTTGCGTCCTCAATCTGGGACTTCAAGTCCTGTACCAGGTCAATTGCGCCACGCTCGTTCTGCCAGTTGGCCTTCATACCATCAAGCTTCTCCTGCGTCGTTGCAATCTCTGCACGGAGATTTTCCAGGCGCTCCTTAGAAGCAGCGTCTTCCTCCTTCATCAGAGCCTGCTCCTCGATCTGCATCTGAGTGAGCTGACGATCAACCGCATCAATCTCTGCTGGCATAGAATCAAGCTCCATGCGAAGTCTTGAAGCTGCCTCATCTACCAGGTCAATTGCCTTATCTGGCAAGAATCGGTCAGAAATGTAGCGGTTAGAAAGGTCTGCCGCTGCAACCAAAGCGGAGTCCGTAATACGAACGCGGTGGTGCTGCTCGTACTTCTCCTTAAGGCCACGCAGGATAGAAATGGTGTCCTCAACAGTAGGCTCGGAGACAAGTACGGTCTGGAAACGACGTGCAAGAGCAGCGTCCTTCTCGATGTATTTGCGGTATTCATCCAGCGTAGTAGCACCAATTGCACGGAGTTCGCCACGAGCAAGTGCTGGCTTCAAGATGTTGCCTGCGTCCATAGAACCCTCGGAAGCGCCGGCGCCTACGATGGTATGGAGCTCGTCGATGAAGAGGATAATCTGGCCGTTAGACTTGGCCACCTCTTTTACCACGCTCTTCAAGCGGTCCTCAAACTCACCACGGTACTTTGCGCCTGCTACCAGGGCAGACATGTCAAGCTCAACAAGCTCTTTGTCACGCAGGGTGCTTGGAACGTCGCCAGAAACAATACGCTCTGCCAGGCCTTCCACAATTGCAGTCTTGCCAACACCAGGCTCGCCGATAAGAACAGGGTTGTTCTTGGTGCGACGACTCAGAACCTGAATGGTACGACGAATCTCTTCGACGCGGCCAATAACTGGATCAAGCTTTCCTTTGCGAGCAAGGTCGGTCACGTTACGACCGTACTGCTCCAAGGCCTCAAACTGCGGCTTTGCGTCCTGAGAGGTTACGCGCTCATCGCCACGGAGCTCGTTGTAGACCTCTTCCACGCGCTTAGCAGTAACACCGGCGTCGCGAAGAATCCTACCTGCGTCAGTGTTGTCGTTTGCCAGCGCAGTGAGCAGATGCTCGGAGGTAACGTAGGAATCTCCCAACTTAGTGGCAAGCTTCTCGGCCTCGTTGATAACCTTGAGAAGGTCGTTGCCAATGCCAATCTGTGCTCCGCTTACTTTTGGAGCCTTAGAGATTGCCTGGTCTACCTGCGTGGCAATGGTGTCAGGATCTGCGCCAATCTTCTCCAAGATAGAACGCAGGTTACGCTCGTTGCTGTCCAGCAGCGCCTTGAGCAGGTGTGTTGGTGCAACCTCGGAAGCCTCTACATCGCCAGCAATACCAAGAGCTGCCTGCAGTGCTTCCTGGGCGGTTACGGCCCATTTATCTAGTCTCATAAAATCACCCTCCTACCCCAAACAAAATCGTGCCGGGGACTGAATCTTCATCGGATTCTATATACCCTCAAGCACGACTTTTAATACATATCTAAGTGTGTTTGTAGTAGATTTTCTTATCGAGTTGTACTGAGCTTTTTCGCGGCTCTATCCTGCGCCTTACTGCCTCTAAAATTCGGCCTCTTCATAGACCAGATTCTGTTCAGCTTCCAATGTCGAGAAAAACTTGGCAGGTGTAAGCACTGGTATATCCGAGCGAACAAAATCTGCCGTGTTTCTTGTGACGATATAATCTGCCTTTATCTTTTTTGCTGCGCGCCAAATAAGACAGTCTTCAAAGTCTTCCCACTGCTCCGACAGTGCATTTGAAATATCCGCTCCATCAAAAGAACATACGTTGAGCAGCGGAAACACCTCTTTCAGGATTTCTTGCATACGAGCAGAGCCATGAGCCTTAGCACCAACATAGTAGAGATCTGTGTATGACTGAGCTGCTATCCATAGCTCAGCATCTCTGAACTGCTTCATTATGAAAAGCTTTTTTGCATCAGCAACAAACTGCTCTCTACATAAAAAGACGTCCAGCAAAACGTTAGTGTCAATCAAGAGCTTCATAGTCATTTGACCTCCACTCGCTGATTGCCTCTTTGTAGGTGCTGTCGCCCAAATCATTCCAAAACGACGCCAGTGCGGGAACTGAAATCTTTTCAAAGAGTGCCGAAAGCTGCTCTTTGTCCTTCTCGCTCAATTGGCGAGAAGATCCTCTAGCAGATAGTTCTGACACAGCACCCTCATGAGCATCAGGAAGCTTGCCTGTTACCAGCACATATTCGAAAGCAGCATTAATCAGTTTGGTGGTGTTTGATCCAAGCGATTCAAGAACCTCGGAAACCTGATTTTTGACTTCAACAGGAATACGAGCAGTTACAATACTGTCCATAGCCACTCCTTTACCTAGTTATATCATTGTATTTACGTATTACAACTAGGTCAAGAAGCACTGATTAAACAGTTTCTGACTGGATGTTTCCATCTTTTAAAACAAGGGAGTGGAAGCGATTTCTTATTTCAGGGGTCACTTGATGAGACGTTATAATAACGGTTCTTTCTTCGTCTTTTAAGATCAAATCAATGAGGCTCTGAACTGAGTCGACATCCAGATGAGCAAAACTCTCGTCATAAATCACAATTTGTGGCTTAAACAAAAAGATTCGCGCAAGAGCCAACCGCTGTCGTTCTCCACCAGAAAGACTGCTTCCGGCTTGATCAATCACATGATTAATTCCATCTGGATATCTGGTAAGAATCTCAGAAAAGCCCGATTTTGTAATAGCGTCAATAATTTCTTCATCAGTAAAGTCTTGGCAAAACAACGTTACGTTATCCCGGATAGTTGCATTAAAAATAAACGTTTGCTGAGAGCAAGGGATTATGAATCGAGCATATTGCTCACTTTTGAATTGCTTGATTGGCACGCCATCCAAACAAATGTCTCCGTTATCTGGGCTCAGAGCATCTGTTAGCAGCTTGATTAGTGTTGTCTTTCCACTTCCCGAACTTCCTTCTAGTAGATACTTTCCGCCACGTTCCAAATTAAAACTAATATCCAACAAAACTAGTTTGTCCTCGTCATAACCATACGAAACATGATTGACCGTTAGATTTGTAAAGTGCTCAGGGGTATCTTTTGTCCCGCTTTCTGTAGTTGGGGCTTCATTAAGAAGCGTTTGTATTTTAGTAATTATCTCTTTTGCGCTTCTCATATCAGTAATTGAATCACTTATGTTTTGAATAGGGTTTGCTATGTAAACAACAAGCTGAGATGCGGCAACCATCATTCCTACTGTCATCAATCCATTAAGGGTAAGAATGGCTCCAATGAAATAAATTCCAATGTAAATAATTTGACCCACAGTAAATGAAAGCAAGCGTGCCAATGAACTAAAGTACCGAGCACCAAATTTCTGCTTCTCCCAAGCCTGATTCGCACTGCTCATGGCAACCCGTGAGGCCTCTGTTAAATGAAAGCTCCTGAGCAGATCAAACCCTTCAAGATGCTCATTTGCCGTAGCAATAAAATGCTCAGCTGACTCAGACTGTGCTTTTCGTTTATTAGAAATGATTCCGGACATTGTGTTGGGAACAAACATCTGAACAGCTATCATGCATAAAATGAACAGAACGAGCCACGGTGAAATAAACAGCAAAATTATTAGGCTTACTACGCCAGAAAAGACATCTATCAAGAGATCAATAAAGACGCGGAAATATGTTTCCTCAAGTAAATCAAGGTCGTTAGTAAGAATCGAGAGCCAATGGCTTGTATTGAATGAGTGGAACTCAGGAATTGAACGATTGAATATCTTTTTTATCAACTCATCACGCAGATGCGTTTGACAGCCCTGTATAACTGACCAGCGCAAACGTCTGCAAATCAAGTCGACAATAAAATAGCAGAATATATAGAGGCCAAACCAGAGTCCATCATTCAGTGCATCCGACAAATTGCCATCCATGGCAAGATTAACGGATTGAAGCATTACAAATGAAAGTGCAATTTCAAACAAGCTACTTAAAAGAGAGAAGACTACAAAGAATATTAGTTTGCTCTTTTGTTGAGCGTAAAGGTATTTAAGCATGCCATCTCCCTTAAAAGAGATTTCGTTTTAAAAAGGTTATGACTGCATGTGGTATTCGGTATTCGGTATTCGGTATTCGGTATTCGGTAAATGGTAATCAAAATCAAAAACCAGCTCCCCACAATTACTCGCGGAGAGCTGGTCATCTTGCTAGTAGCATTTGCCTCGTCGTCTTACGATTCTTTTGGCTGCGCCGAATTCTCCTCGGCGTTGGCGTCAGAAGAAGCGGAGCTAGGCATACCAAGCAAACGTTGCATCACCATTTCTGGGCTGGTCTCGCTGTAGCGAACAAGCGAGGTGATGCGCTCGCGCATGTGGTACTCGTGGAGCTCGTCCTCAAGTACACGAATGCGTTCACGCAGCTCATCGATAAGATCGTCCTTCTCGAGAGCTCGCTCACGCATGTCCAAAATGCGCACAACGCCGGCAAGATTGATGCCTTCGTCCGTCAGCTTGGAGACAAGATTGAGGCGGTCAATGTCCGCGCGAGAGTACAGGCGCGTGTTGCCCCTGGAACGGCCGGGGTTAATCAGGCCCTTCTGCTCGTACACACGAAGCGTCTGCGGATGCATGCCCGTGAGCTCGGCCGCAACGCTAATCATGTAGAGCGGCTTGTTACGGCCGTCGTCCTTCTTTCGAGCCATTACCGCTCCTCTCGGTAGCTGCGCTCGTCGGCATCAAGCAGCGCCTGAAGAGCGTCTCGCTCCTTCTTGGAAAGTTTTGTTGGAACCTTGACGTCCACCGAAACATACAGCGCGCCGCGAGTTGCAGGATCCTTCACGCGAGGAGCGCCCAAGTTCTTAAACCTGAACGTCTTTCCGCTCTGTGTACCTGCGGGAACCTTGAGTCGCACCGTAGTTCCGTCAGGCGTTGGCACGTCAACCGAAGTACCCAAAGCTGCCTCGTAAATGCTCACTGGCAGCTTCATGCGCACGTCAGCACCATCTCGCGAGAAGACCGGATGGGCTGCAACGTTGATGGTGACCACAAGGTTGCCTCGTGGGCCGCCGTTAACGCCGTACTCGCCGTGCTTCTTGTAACGTAGCTTCATGCCATCGTAAGCACCAGCTGGCACTTTGATGGTCAGTGACTGCTCCTCACCAGTTGAAGGAACGCGATACGTTGCCTTGCGAGAAGTGCCCTTAAATGCCTCGTCAAACGATACGTTTACGGACATAGTCAGGTCACTGCCTGCAACTGGACGGTTTGCTCGCCCACCAAAAATGTCGGCAAAATCAAAACCGCCAGCTCCCGCGCCCGCGCCGCCGCCAAAGCCGCTAAAGAAATCGGCAAAGTTGGCGCCGTTTACGTTGGTGGTATAGGTGTAGCCACCCTGGCGACCACCAAATCCACCTCCAGGAATGCCTCCAAATGCCAGCATCTGGTCATACTCCTGGCGCTTCTTATCGTCAGAGAGCGTGTTGTACGCTTCCGAGATCTCTTTGAACTTGGCCTCATCGCCACCCCTATCAGGATGGTATTTAGCTGCAAGTTTTCTAAACGCTTTTTGAATATCAGACTTCGAGGCGTCGCGCTTCACGCCAAGAACATCATAAAAAGTCTTACTACCTGCCATTCAGCACGGCCTCCTCTCTAAACTACTCTGTCTTACTCGGTTGCGCCATTTGCGGCAGTGCCGTCTGCACCGTCTGCACCGTCTGCGCTGCCGTCAGAAGCCTCTGACTCAGCTGGACGCTTTGGACCGCCGTGGGTAACAACAACCATTGCAGTACGAATGTCCTTGCCACCCATACGATAGCCCTTTTGGTACACCTGGGCGACGGTCTCATCATACGCCTGGGTATCCTCAATCTGGCTTACTGCCTGGTGAGATAGAGGATCAAAAGCCTCACCCACAGGGTTAACTACCTCAACACCCTCTTTGTTCAGGACGCCCACAAGCTTATTGCATACCGCGGAGACGCCCTCAACAAACTGCTTGGCCGCAGGGTCAGTCAGATTGTCCGCGTGCTCAATTGCGCGCTCAAGGTCGTCAATAACAGGGAGAAGGTCAACTACCAGCTTCTCTGTTGCGCGCTGGCGCTCATCAAGGCGCTCCTGAGCGGTACGACGACGATAGTTATCCCAGTCAGCCTGCAGACGTAGGAAGCGATCATTTGCCTCAGCTGCCTGCTGCTTAGCTGCCTCAATCTGATCAGAAACCGAGTCCAGCTCGTTCTGCAGACGATCACGTTCCTGAGCTGCACGCTGGGCGTCGGCAGCAATCTCTGCCTCTGCCGTCTCTTCTCCACGACGAATTGCCTCAGCAACCATCTCTTCTTCGGTCATCGGACGGTCTGCGCCCGCCGCGCCAACTGCGCCGTTGGCAGCGGAATCGTTGCCATCAAGCGTCTGACTTGCGGAACCATCCCCCACAACGCCGACGGCGCCTACGGTTTCATCACCGTTATTCTCGTTATCAAAGGTAGTGTCAACCTTGCTCTGATCTTCTGTTGCCACTGCCGTCACCTCCCTATGTGTAGAAGGCGGCCAAACGTTTCCGCCAGCCGCCTCCGAGTCATATCACATTGTCTACCAGCTGCTGCACCAAGTTACCCAAGCGCATATGCCGAGAAACTCAGATTAGTTCTGGTTCTTATCGTCGTCGACAACCTCGTAGTCTGCATCAACAACATCTGGCTCAGAAGGGTTGCTTGCTGCGCCGTTGTTGCCTGCGGTCTGAGCCTGAGCATCTGCATAGACAATCTCTGCGAGCTTCTGGCCAACCTCGGTGAGCTTCTCGCCAGCCTTCTTGATTGCCTCAATATCGGAGCCATCAAGTGCGGTCTTTGCCTCAGCAACAGCCTCTTCAACAGCCTTCTTCTGATCCTCAGGAACCTTATCGCCAAGGTCTTTGACGGTCTGCTCGGTGCTGTATGCCAGGGAGTCTACCTGGTTGCGGACCTCAATCTCGTCCTTGCGCTTCTTGTCTTCCTCAGCGTGGGACTCTGCATCCTTGACCATGCGGTCAACTTCATCGTCGGACAGAGCGGTGGAGCCAGAAATGGTGATCTCCTGGGACTTGTCGGTTGCCTTGTCCTTAGCGGTGACCTTCAGGATACCGTTTGCGTCGATGTCAAAGGTAACCTCAATCTGAGGGATACCACGCTGAGCAGCAGGAATGCCGGTAAGGTTGAACTTACCCAGGCTCTTGTTGTCAGAAGCCATCTCGCGCTCGCCCTGAAGGACGTGAATCTCAACGGAGGTCTGGTTATCAGCTGCGGTGGAGTAAACCTTTGTGCTGGAAGTTGGGATGGTGGTGTTGCGGTCGATGACCTTGTCAACAACACCGCCGAGGGTCTCAACGCCCAGAGACAGTGGAGTAACGTCCAGAAGCAGGATGCCGGAAACGTCGCCGGTAAGAACGCCGCCCTGAACAGCTGCACCGTCTGCAACAACCTCGTCTGGGTTGACGGACATGTTAGGCTGCTTGCCGGTCATGCTCTTGACTAGGTCCTGAACAGC
>JABZHP010000044.1:2223-9649 GCA_015258785.1 Atopobium sp. | reverse complement strand
CTTTAGGATTGATCCCGGTACAGTGCACGCTATTAGAACAGGCACGTTGATTTTAGAAACGCAGCAGAGCTCAGATGTCACGTATCGTGTGTACGACTATGATCGTTTGGGAGACGATGGCAAGCCTCGTGATTTGCACTTGGCACAGAGCCTTGAGGTCATCGATTATGCACAGGAAGCTCCAACATCTGGAGAAATTACTGCTCCAGAAATTGATGGTAAAACTGAGCTTATGAGCTGCAAGTACTTCTCGGTAGAAAAATATGAGATTCATGAGGCAAAAACTATTGCTCAGCCATGGCCGTTTATGTGCGTAAGTGTCATTGAGGGAGAAGGTACGGTTTGCGCTGACGGCGGCAACGGAGTAGAGCATAGGATTTGCAAGGGCTCACATTTTATTGCACCCGCATCTTCTGGTAGCCTGCGCTTTACGGGCACTATGACATTGATTACCTCTCATCTTCCTCACACAAAGTAGGATGATACATAAGTCGAATGCAGCTTAATTTGTAACATTTGACTCGTTTCAAGTAGAATATAAAAAGTTGGGACTCCCATACGCTTATAGGAGGAACGTATGAACAAAGAGATGATTACTCGTCGCGCTTTTGCGGGATTGGCTGCAGGTGGTGCTGCTAGCACGCTTGCCGCTTGTAATAGTGATGCCCTTCAGGCAATTTTGAATCCTGATTCCGTTCTTGGTGGAGCTGGTCAAGATCCTCAGAATGGCGATCAGGGCGGTACTGGCGATGCGACTTCTCAGTCAAATCTGGTTAAGCTTGAGGAGACTCCAGATAATCCAACACTAACCGGAGATCTTTCCAAGATTGTTACTGGTGTTTGGTGTGTTGACAATGGTGTTGGAACTAAGGGTGGATCAAAGGAAGGCAAAACCTTTGACCATGGCGGCATGCTTAATCAGGGCTATAACGATGGAACCGTTCTTTACTATTCTTTCAAAGAAGACGGTACTTTCTTCATGCACAATTTTAAAGGCGTGAAGAATGACGGTAAGTGGGAAGCAAAAGGAACTGTTGCCATTCAGTGTACGTATGATGATGGTGATAGTGTGCCAATGCTTTTTGATAAGGACGATAACAACTATCTGAAGTACAGTGATGCCAAAAGTGAGATTACGTTTAATTTCAAAAAGCTTTCAGATAATCCTGACGATACTTCACAGATTGCTTATATTGATGGTCAGGTAGTCAATTTTGCTGCCACCATTCCAGGTACGTACTATCTCTTCGGTCTGCACTATGCAGATGGCTCTAAAGAAGATTTAACTAGTGAACAGATTGAGTCTATGAATAAGGGTTCGGGTGCAGCGTATACCTTCTCTGCTCATAAGGAAGGAAATGCTGCACTGTTCTATCCAGACGGTAGTGTTGCCCCTATTCAGATTGTTGCAGAGGAGCCTTCGGCAGATGGACTTTCTTTCCCCATTCTTGCTCAGGGCTTTTCAGAAACTGAACAGATATCTAAGTCTGTTCTATACACTACTGCGGAAAATAAAAAGCTTCTCAGTATTGATGCTCCTGGATTTACTCTTAAGTTTGCCCTCCTTAATCACCGTGAGGATGATTGGGCTAAATATGAGTATCCACCAAAAGCAGAGTTCCCTTGGCAGCCAGATGGTAAGGGTGGCTATAAGTTAGTAACTCCTACTTCTTCTGGCTCTGGTAATGGTGGTAGCTCTTCAGGAAATGGCGGCAGCTCATCTGGAAATGGTGGCGGCGGCAAGGGCGGCTCAGGTAAGAAATAATCCAGCCTTTTCTGGTTTCTTTCAGTAACAAAAAAGCAGGCATATGATATGCCTGCTTTTTTTCTTGCCAACTTTCACATGCGCAAAAGGACGGTGATGTAAAGCTTGGTGTAAAGCTTACGCAGCGTGTGCGCCGCCCTCAATCTCACCAGTGCAGTGTGGACAGCGAGTTGCGCCTTCCTTAACCTCTTCAAGGCAGTGTGGGCAGTGTGGAGCTGCAACCTCTTCAACAGCCTCTTCTTCGTCCTTCTTAAGCTTGGAAGCCTTCATGAACTTATTGAGGGCTTTAACCATGCAGAAGACAATGAATGCAATGATCAGGAAGTTGATGATTGCGCTGATAAACGCACCAAAGTCAATGCCGTTCTGGGTGCCAGGAACTGGAATAGAAAGACCAGAAACCTCGGTGCCACCGCCAGAGATCAGCTTAATAAATGGGTTGATGATGTCATTGACAAGGGAGGTAACAATAGCGGTAAATGCGCCGCCAATGATGATACCAATAGCCATGTCCATAACATTGCCCTGCTGGATAAACTCTTTAAACTCCTCGACAAACTTTTTCATTTCATCCCTTTCGTTTAATTGGTAGAAGATAGATATTTCTACTCGCGTCTACGGCGTGCGCTTATGCGCTGGCCAGACCATAGATGCGAGAATATTTGTCAGTTAGATACTTGGTGTAGTAGTGGACGTCAAAAGGCTCACCACATGCACCCAAGATGAGCTCCTTGGAGTCTTTTGCACGACCCCAGGTCCAAATACGGCTGCCCAGCCACTCCCTAATAGGAGCAAGATCTCCTGATGCACAGACGGCGTCAAAGTCCATGCCCTCAGCAATCATGGCATGCTTGTACTGAGCGCCATAAGCGCTACCAAGTGCGTAGGTTGGGAAGTAACCAAACTCACCCCATGACCAGTGAACATCCTGAAGAGCACCTTCAGTGTTATTTGGAACCGTAACGCCCAGGTACTGCCTGTACTTCTCGGCCCAAAGAGCTGGGACATCCTTTGCAGTAATCTCGCCAGACAAAAGTGCCTGCTCCATTTCATAACGGATGAGGATGTGCAGAGGATAGGTGAGCTCGTCCGCTTCGGTACGAATGAGACTTGGCTGTACCTTATTAGCTGCCGAGAAGAGCTGGAAGGCAGTGACGCGATTCAGCTGGCCAGGGAAGTGTTTGCGCATAAGCTGAATAAGAGGTTCAGCAAATGCCTCAGAAAGGCCAACGTAGTTCTCAAAGAACCTAGACTGGGACTCGTGCATGCCCATAGAAGTGCCGGTACTCAGAGAGGTAAAGCGGTACTCCCAGTTAATGCCCTGCTCGTAGAGGGCGTGACCGTTCTCATGCAGCATGGAATAGACATTGGAGAGCACGTTATTCTCGTAAGCGTGGCTGGCAACCATGACAAAGCCGATACCAGGGCCACCAGTGTAAGGGTGCTCAGTTTTGCCAAGCCAATAAGCGTCCTCGTCAAGACCCTGGAGCTTTACCAGGTCTTTTGCAAGATCCCACTGACGGTTAACGTCAAACTTACCCTCAAGAGGTTTGGTGCTTGGCTGACGCTTAGAAGCCATACAATCAGCAACCAGAGGAACTACCACTTCTTTAACATTATTGAAGAAGGTGTTGTAGAACTCTCTGTTGGTGCCGTGCTCAAAATCGCTGAGTAAGAGATCATATGGGTCTTTGGAAGCATCACGTGCCTGGCACATCTCTTTGCGAAGCTCAATTAAGCTATCCAGCTTTGGAGCAAAGAGTGACCAGTCATCGCTGTTTTTTGCCTGCTCCCAGACCTCATTAGCCTCTGTGGTAAGACGAACAAAGTTGCTCTGAAGCTCAACAGGTACATCTACCAGCTGGCTTCTATCGCGACGAAGAATTTTAACTTGTGCGCGATGAGTCTCATCAAGTAGAGCGCGATTCTCGTGAAGTCTATCAAGCAGCGCGCCAACAGCAGGATCACAGAGGGTCTCCTGGACCTGCTCGCCAAGGATTGCCAGGGCTTCTCCGCGCTCTTCAGCAGCCTTTTTTGGATCGATACATGGTCCAAAAGAGCCAATCTCATTAGCTGCATAGTTGAGAGCAAAGAGCTTCTTCTCAAGTTCATCAAGTTTAGCGATATCATCGCGGGGATTTGAAAGCGCTGCGTTCAATTCAACAGTGTTATGTGCGCTGTCCATAAAAATCCTCTCTACAAAATTTAGGAGCGACCAGTATGTTTGCCGGTTATATGTAACCGTTTAGCAATTGCGTCATATTTTACCCTGTTATTTATTGATATTTGAGCGATACTAAAAAGACTACGTCCTAAAACAATAAGCACATCTTTTCGGCACAATTTTTGCCTAAAGATGGCCTGTAAGGAGTAAGAGTTCTATGGATGACAGCAGAATCTCGTTTGACGTATGGAGTGATCTGTACGCAGAGCGTGTTCAAACCATGCGAAAGAGCGAAGTACGAGATTTGTTTGCGGCCCTGTCTCGTCCAGGTGTCATTGCGCTGTCTGGTGGTCTGCCAGACATTTCTTCGCTGCCACTTGACCAGGTTGCAGAGTGCGCTCGACGCTGCGTTGCTGTTGAGGGACTTAGGTCTCTTCAGTACGGCAACTCTGATGGCCGTATTGAGTGCAGAAGGACTATCTGCAAGATTTTAGCTGCTCAGGGCGTCGAGGCTGATCCTGACGAGATGATTTTGACTTCTGGTTCTCAGCAGGCGCTTGATTTTCTGGGTCGCGTCTTTCTTAACCCAGGAGACGATATTATCTGTGAGGGTCCAAGCTATCTTGGTGCGTTCCAGGCATTTTCCGCGTATGAGCCTACTGTTCACACCATTGATATGGATGAAGAAGGCATTAGGACAGATCTTCTCGAGGCAAAGCTTAAAGAGCTTGCAAGCCAAGGTAGAAAGCCTAAGTTCATCTACGTTATTCCTAACTTTAACAATCCTGCCGGCATCACCATGTCTATGCCAAGGCGTCTGCGCCTTCTTGAGCTGGCGCGCCAGTACAACATCCCTGTTGTTGAGGATGACCCGTATGGTCTTATCCGCTTTGAGGGAGAAGATCTAACACGCCTTAAGACGCTTGATCCAAGTGTCATTTATCTGGGAACTACCTCAAAGATTTTTGCCCCTGGACTGCGCTTAGCTTGGATGGTTGCACCTCGTCATTTCCTTGAGCGCATCAACCTTGCTAAGTCTGGCTCTGATCTGTGTACCAGCCCCTTTAACATGATTCTTGCTGAGCACTACTTCAATGAGGTTGATTGGCAAGCAGCGCTTGAGGTGTCTAAGTCTCGCTATAAAGAGAGAAAAGACGCCATGCTGGCTGCGCTTGCGGAGTTCTTCCCCAAAGACGTTACCTGGACTAAGCCAGAGGGCGGTTTGTTCCTGTGGGTAACCTTCCCGCCATACCTCAACACTGAGCAGTTGCTTCCTCGTGCAATCGAAGAGGGAGTTGCCTTTGTACCAGGTGTTTATTGCTATCCTGACCAGCGTATTAGTTCAAGTATGCGCCTGTGCTACTCATTTGAGACGCCAGAGCGCATCCACGAGGCAATCCGCAGGCTGTCTTTGTGCGTCCAAGATCGCATGGCGCTGTATCGCGCATTCCTAGAGGCGGGCGCTCTACCTGAGTCTTCTCATTCTGAATCTCAATCCTCTGCAAGGGAGTGTTAAGTATGGCTACAAAAGTTGCTGTCATTATGGGTGGAGCCTCATTTGAGAGGAACTTCTCGCTCAAAAGTGGAGCTCTTGTCTCTGAGGCTTTGGAGAAGCGTGGTTATGAGGTATTACCACTTGATGCTGACGCACACCTGGTAGACACCCTTCGTGCCGAGAAACCCGATGTTGCGTTTGTGTGCCTTCACGGCGCGGGCGGAGAAGATGGTGCAGTGCCTGCGCTTTTGGAGTTCCTTAAGATTCCGTATGTGGGCTCAAGGCCTGCATCTTGTAGGGCAGCATGGAACAAAGCTGACATGCCGTTTATTGTGCGCCAGGCCTGGTCAAAGGAGGAGTCCGAGGTCATCTGGCCTCCTCAGATTGTTCTAACTGCCAGCGCTTTTAAAGACCTTGGAGCTGCAGCTGCTCTAGATCTGGTTCCCGAGCGCCTTGGTGGCGGCGTTGGCTTCCCTCTTGCAGTCAAGCCCGTTCACGGCGGCTCTGCTATGGGCCTTTCTAAGGTTGACAGCGCTGACCAGCTTGGACCAGCACTTCTCGGCGCACTTGGTTTTGACGACTCCGTCATTATCCAGCAGTGGGTTGATGGCGTTGAAGTAAGCGTTACCGTGCTTTCTGACGCAGATGGCGAGAAAACCCTGCCACCAGTAGAGATTTCAGTGACCAAGGGTATTTACGACACGGATGCTCGTCTTGATCCAGAGCGTATTCAGCACTTCTGCCCCGTTCGTCCTGAGTCTTTGGCAGCACTTGGCGCAGATCCAGCTGCTGCTCGTGAGGCTCTTGAGCGCGCAGCTCTTGAGGTGTACACCGCTTATGGCTGCAGAGATCTTGCTCGTATTGATTTTATTTGGGATGGACATCACGTTATGGTCATGGGTCTGAAGACATTCCCAGGACTCACTGAGACCTCCCTTGTTCCAATGGCTATTGAGGCTGCAGGATACGCTGTTGAAGACGTTCTTGCGCAGCTTGTTGAAGGCGCACTTAAGCGCGGTAACTAGGGGGTTTCATGGAATACGTATTGGGTATTGATGTTGGTGGAACTACCATCAAACTGGGACTTTTTTCTGCAGAAGGAGAGCTGCTTTCTGAGCAGAAGGTCAAGACGCCCTCACTTGATAACGAGGGCGGTTATCAGACGGTAACCGATGCTATTAAGCTGATTGTTCATGGCCAAAAAGCAAGCCGCAACGATGTTATTGCGTGTGGTTTGGATATTCCAGGTCCTGTTGCAGATGACGGAACCGTTGGTCTTCTCGCCAATGTAGACATTGATCCTGAGGGATTGGTGCAGGCAATTAATATGTGCCTGCCAAACGCAACCATTGCGTTTGTCAACGATGCTAACGCTGCTGCTCTGGGCGAAGCGTGGGCTGGCGTTGCCGTGGGTGTGCCGTCGTTTGTGCTGATTGCGCTGGGCACCGGCGTTGGTGCAGGTGTTGTTGTAGACGGCAAGCTTGCTGCAGGTGCTTTTGGCGCGGGCGGCGAGATTGGTCACATCATTGTTGAGCCAGAAGAGACGTTGACCTGCGGTTGTGGTCGCCACGGTTGCCTGGAGCAGTATGCTTCTGCTAAGGGTGTTGTCCGCCTGTACCTGGAGGAATGCGCTTCCCGAGGCGTTGTTCCTGTGAACATTGAGCACGAGACCGATACGGTGTCCGTGTTTAGAGCTCACGCTCAGGGCGATGAGTGCGCAACCCTTGCTATCCATAAGATGTGCCACTACCTGGGTCTTGCTATGGCGCAGGTGTCGTGCGTGGTTGATCCTGCCATGTTCTTGATTGGCGGCGGTGTTGCGGGCTCGTTTGCAACGTTTGCTACCGAGCTTCGTGAGTGTTTTGAGCAGTACGCTCTACCGGTAAGCAAGGGCGCTCGTATTGAGGCCGCTAGCTTGGGCAATCAGGCTGCAATGTATGGTTGCGCATACGAGGCGCTGCGCCTGAGGCAAGAGCGTTTTGGCAAGGAGGATGCTGAGTAG
>JABZHP010000044.1:0-2123 GCA_015258785.1 Atopobium sp. | reverse complement strand
AGGCTGCAATGTATGGTTGCGCATACGAGGCGCTGCGCCTGAGGCAAGAGCGTTTTGGCAAGGAGGATGCTGAGTAGGTACGTGCACTCTACGACTGAGGTGCGCATTCTTGGCGATGGCACGCTCATGAAGAGTACGGTCTACGATTGAGGTTTGCGTTTCTCGCGAGCTGTAACCTTCTGCGTAAAACATAACCAACTAACTAGTTTTTACGTAAAAGTATGGTCATTTAAGCTGCTCAGTGCTAACATTGAGCAGCTTTTTTGGTTGTGTTTGGAACAATTCCGAGCACTAGGATGAAAGGGGAGTGCTGTGGCTGACGAGTCAAAGTATGACATCGTTGCTGCTACTGGTTGCCCAACCGGTATTGCGCACACCTTTATGGCTAAGGAGGCCCTGGAGAAGGCCGCCGCAGCTAAAGGTCTTACCATTAAGGTTGAGACGCACGGCCAGGTCGGTGTAGAGAACGAGCTCACCGCAGCTGAAATCAAGAACGCCAAGGCAGTAGTTGTTGCTGCCGATAAGGACGTTCAGGCTGAGCGTTTTGCCGGAAAACCAATGGTAAATGTTGGTGTTACTGCAGCTATTAAGGATGCAGAGGGTCTTATCGACCGTGCTCTTGTTGCTCAGCCTGAGGGCGAGCTTGCAGAGGCAGACGACGCTCCAGTCTCGAGCACCATTGAGAAGGAGTCTGTAGGCCACATCATCTACAAGCACCTCATGAACGGCGTCAGCCACATGCTGGTCTTTGTTGTTGCTGGTGGTGTTCTGACTGCAGTTTCATTCCTCTGGGGTATTACTTCCTTCAGCTCCACTGCACCTGACTACAACAGCTTTGCTGCCATGCTCAAGATTATCGGCGGCATTGCAATGGGCCTCATGGTTCCAGTTCTCTCTGCTTACATTGCAGAGTCTATCGGCAAGCGTCCTGCTCTTGTTCCTGGTTTTGTTGCAGGTATGATTGCTATCCAGGGCCTTCCAATCAACCCTAACACTGGCATGATTGATGCTGGTGGCGCTGGCGTTGGTTTTGGCTTCTTGGGTGGTATTGTTGGCGGCTTCCTTGCCGGTTATGTCATCGTTGGTCTTGAGAAGCTCCTTGCAGGTCTTCCAAAGAACCTTGATGGTCTGAAGGCAATCTTCCTGTACCCACTGCTTTCTACCACCATTGTTGGCCTGGTTATGCTGGGTATTTCTGGTCCTATGGCAGCAATTAACACCGGCATGATGAACTTCCTGCGCGGCCTTTCTGCTTCTGGTCCAATTGTTCTTGGTCTTGCAATTGGTTGCATGTGCGCATTTGACATGGGTGGCCCAGTTAACAAGGCAGCTTACGTCACCGGTACCGCACTTCTGACCGAGGCTCTTGCTGCCGGTGTTGGTACCCCAACTTATGAGTTTGGTACCAACTTCATGGCTGCAGTTTCTGCTGCTTGTATTGTTCCTCCACTGATCACCACCTTTGCTGTTGTCGTTGGTAAGAAGTACTTCACCAAGTCCGACTTCAACGCTGGTCTGGTCAACTTCATTCTTGGCTGCACCCACATTACCGAGGGCGCAATTCCATTCATGACCAAGAACATTTGGCCTGTCATGCCTATCATGATGATCGGTTCTTCCATCGGCTCCATCCTGACGCTGCTCTTTGGTGTTCATGACCCAGCACCTCACGGCGGCTTCCTGGTTCTTCCAGTTGTCGATGGCGGCCTCAAGTGGGTTCTCGCCATTCTCATTGGCGCTGTTGTTGGCGGTATTCTCTTTGTTGCTTTCAAGGCATACGAGTACCGCAAGAACGGCAACAAGCTGGTCGAGGACTAAGCTTTACGCTTAACACACACTCGGTACCGTTTGAGTTTTGCCCAGAATTTACGTACAGTTTGGGTGCAGACTCAGATAATCGAAGTAAAATATGGACTCGGCGTTTTCGTCGGGTCCATATTTGTTTCAGAGGGAGCTTTGATGATTTACACACTTACCACTAATCCTGCAATCGACATGAACGTCAACTCGGGAGTTCCTTCTTATACGCACGTCAACCGCACAACCGATGCTGTTTACACACCAAACGGCAAGGGTTTGAACGTCTCGTTTACGCTTGCTCACTACGGCGTTGAGTCCACTAT
>JABZHP010000043.1 GCA_015258785.1 Atopobium sp. | reverse complement strand
CATTTTACACACCTAATGACGATAATCTGCATGATTGAGGTATTTTCAGCGTCATGTATACGTCTTTTTAACAGATTATCCGACTTAGGTGTGTTTTGAACTGCCTCCCATTTCTCGTGTCCAAGAAATGGGAGGCAGTTCAACATGAGAGGTTTCAAAATCGAAGCTACTAACTGTTAGAAACTGTTATCTGCTACTGTCTTGCTTTAACCTCAGCAACAAGCTGGTTAGCAGGTACTTGTACCTGCTCGTGAGACTCCATATCACGAAGGGTTACCGCACCGGCTTCAACCTCATCTGGACCAATAATCACGCAAAGCGTTGCGCCCATCTTATCTGCCTGCTTAAACTGAGCCTTTAGCGAACGACCAGTGCGATCAGCCTCACATCTAATGCCAGCCTCACGCAGCGCCAGCACAGCATCAAATACAACAGGAGCCTGTTCAGCACCTGCGCAAGCTACATAGACACAGCTTGGAGCTGCGGGCTCAGCTGCAACACCAAGAGCTTCCAGCGCCAGCATAATGCGCTCAAAGCCAACAGCAAATCCAACGCCTGGGGTTGGCTTTCCGCCTTCAAGTTCAACAAGACCGTCGTAACGACCGCCACCGCCGATAGCACCAACGCCAGCGTTTGGAATCTCTACCTCAAAAACAGTACGTGTGTAGTAATCCAAACCGCGAACAAGCGTTGGATCCTCAACATACGAAATACCCGCAGCGTCCAAATATGCCTTGACCTGCTCATAGTGAGAGCGGCAATCATCACATAGGTTGTCAGAAATAAGTGGTGCGTCCTTCATAACCGCGTGACAGCTCTCGTTTTTGCAGTCAAACGCACGAAGTGGATTAATCTCCGCACGCTCAAGACAGTCCTCACACATCTCATCCTTGTGATCAAGAATGAACTGCTTGACCTTCTCGCGATATGCTGGACGGCACTCCGCGTCACCCATGGAATTAATCATGAGCTTCATATCAGCTGGCGAGAAACCCATCTGCTCGTAAAACTTCATCAACATGATGATGGACTCTGCATCGGCAGCTGGATCAGAGACTCCAAGCCACTCAACACCTACCTGGTGAAATTGGCGCAGACGGCCTTTCTGAGGACGCTCTCCCCTGAACATTGACTCGGCGTACCAAAGTTTTGCAGGAGTTCCCCCCTGTGGCACAAAATTGTGCTCAACGGCAGCACGGACCACACCAGCAGTTCCCTCAGGACGCATAGCCATACGCTGACGAGGCTTAAGACTGGACTCATTGCCAGCAGCTAGCAAATCATCAAGCAGCGCACCAGAGAAGACGCGGAACATCTCTTTGCGTACGACGTCGGTGGACTCACCAATACCGTGAACAAAGGTGTCTACCTGCTCAAGTGCAGGAGTCTCAATGCGGTCAAAGCCATAAGTACCAAACAGATGGCGGGCAACATCTTGCATATGCTCCCAAGAGCGCATATAGCCGCCATAAAGATCTTCGGTACCTTGAATTCTCTGACCCATGAATCCTCCTTGTTACAAGCATAGATGTTTCTAGTTTACCCATGAGAGGCGGCTCTGGCGCAGAAAAGCTTTTATAACTTTTGAAACCTATGAAAAAATCCGATTATTTTCTAGAAAACGTGAAAAAGTGCGTATGTGAGGGTTGCTTTTTAATTCCTACCATTTAGTATGAATTAGCGGATTTTGGGGTATGACAAAAACATCGGTGACATTGGCGTTTGTCTTTGCCACAAAACCGCACTAGCACAAAGGTTTTGCTCGCCCTAGAGCTGCCCAAAGTGGCTAGTCACAAACGTATCACGTGCTTGCACGTAGAGATATTTGGAGAGAGATTTATGGCAACTGAGCTACTCCGTGTAAACGGAATTTCCGCAGGTACCGAGGAGAAATCCATCCTGCATTCAATTGATCTGAGCATTGGTGATGGCCAGGCTCACGTTTTGATGGGACCTAACGGCGCAGGTAAATCAACACTTGGTCGCGTCATTATGGGTGATCCTACCTATAAGATTACCGAAGGTTCTCTTATCTTTAACGGCGAGGATGTAACTGAGCTTGCTGCAGATAAGCGCTCCCTTGCGGGCATCTTCCTCTCCTACCAGGCACCTGTTGAGGTTCCTGGCGTTCCTCTTTATTCATTCCTGCGTACCATTACACAGATGCGCCCTGAGCTTAAGATGACCGCTCGTCAGTTCCGTCAGCGTGTCGGTCAGATTTCTGATCAGCTTGAGCTTGACCAGGGCTTCTTGATGCGTGAGCTTAACGTTGGCTTCTCTGGTGGCGAGAAGAAAAAGGTTGAGATGCTCCAGCTTTTGCTGCTCCAGCCTAAACTTGCCATTCTCGACGAGACAGACTCTGGCCTGGACGTTGACGCGCTCTCTGTTGTTTCAAAGGGCATTCAGGCCTATCGCGAGGCCTGCGACGGCTCTCTGCTCATCATTACTCACAACACCCGCATTCTTGAGCGTCTTGAGATTGACCGCACTCACGTTATGGTTAAGGGTCACCTGGTGGCAGACGGTCCTGCTGACCTTATCAACCAGATTGACCACGAGGGCTTTGAGCGTTTTGAGAACCAGTCTGATGAGGGCGGTGCTAACTAGTGAGCGAGAAGAAGCGATCTGAGGTCGCTGACGTAGACCGCTCGCTCTACGACTTCACCAAGTCCGAAGAGGGTTACGAGCGCTACGATGATGGCCTTACGCCAGAAATTGTGCGTGCTATTTCCGAGAAAAAAGAAGAGCCCGAGTGGATGCTCCAGATGAGGTTGTCGGCTTTGGAAACCTATCACCAGCGCCAGATGGCTACCAACTGGGGACCTTCTATTGCAGGTCTGGATTTGAATCATATCTCCACGTATGTCTCGCCAAAGACTCAGCAGGCAAATAGCTGGGACGACGTACCTGAGGATATTAGGGATACCTTTGATCGTCTGGGCATTCCACAGGCAGAGGCAGAGAGCCTTGCTGGTGTTGGTGCTCAGTACGATTCTGAGATTGTCTATCACAACATGCGTGAGGAAGTTGCTGAGCAGGGTGTTATTTACACCACCATTGAGGATGCTTTGCATGATCCACAGTGGGAGCCTGTTGTTAAAGAGTACTTTGGCAAGCTGATTCCTCCTTCAGACCACAAGTTTGCGGCTCTGCACTATGCCGTGTGGTCTGGTGGTTCTTTTGTCTATGTTCCTAAAAATGTCACTCTGGACTACCCACTTCAGAGCTACTTTAGGCTTAATGCCCAGGGTGCTGGCCAGTTTGAGCACACGCTTATTATTGTTGAGGAAGGCGCTGACCTGCACTTTATTGAGGGCTGCTCCGCACCTAAGTACTATGCAGCAAACCTCCATGCAGGAGCTGTAGAGCTCTATGTTAAGGACGGCGCTCGTCTGCGCTACTCGACCATCGAAAACTGGTCCAAGAACATGTACAACCTCAACACCAAGCGCGCCATTATTGGCAGCAATGCAAAGATGGAGTGGGTCTCGGGCTCTTTTGGTAGCCACGTTTCCTACCTCTACCCTTCTACCATCATGAACGGCGATTCTTCTAACTGCGAGTTCACCGGTATCACCTTTGCAGGAGCTACACAGGACCTGGACACGGGCTGCAAGGTGATTATCAACGGCTCCAACAACTCGGCAAACGTTGACACCAAGTCCATCTCCAAGGATGGCGGCGTCAATACCTTCCGCTCTGCAGTTACCGTTGGTCGCAAGGCAGAAAACGCTCGCGTGGCGTTCTCTTGCCAGTCGCTGATGTTGGATAACATCAGCCGTTCCGACACCATCCCAGAGATGGATGTCCGCAATGCAACTGCTCAGATTGGTCACGAGGCAACTATTGGCCGCATTTCTGATGACACCGTTTTGTACCTGATGAGCCGTGGTTGCTCTGAGGCTGAGGCTCGCACCATGGTAGTCAACGGATTTGCAAACCCTGTCTCAAAGGAACTCCCTATGGAGTATGCCGTTGAGATGAACAATCTGATCAAACTTGAGATGGAAGGAGCGATTGGCTAATGGATAACGTTTTGATTAATCGCGCCAACGTTCCTGCAGCTCAGACATGGAACCGTCTACGCGCTAACTCACTGTCAGTTTCCGTTCCTAATCATGCTGATGCAGGCAAAGTGTACCTGCCTCTGCCTCGCCTTTTTGAGCGCATTGAGTGCGGAATGGGCCAGGAGGTTACTGACTACGTAGAGTCACAGGCATTCAAGTCTGATTTCTACAATGTTCCCGCTCGTACCAAGCGAGAAGATCCTATTGTTGTTGCTGTCTCTGCAGCTCAAAATCAGTGTGCTAACACCGGCGTTATCGTGCGTGAAGGCGCTGAGGCTACCGTAGTTATCGCTGCGTCTGCAAGCGATGCGAGCGACGGCGGTGACGCGCCTGCAGGCAGCAACGCGAACGACGATGCGCTGCCAACCAGCGCTGCGCTCACCCGCATTGTGGTTGAGGCTGGTGCTAAGCTGCACCTTATTGAGATGCTTGGTGTCAACGAAGGCCAGCAGCACCTTGAGAGTGTTGGTCTTGAGATTCACCAGGACGCTGCTGTTGACGTTAAGCAGTACGCTCTGGGTGGATCAACCATTGGCCTTGGCCTCACCGCCAACTTAGTTGGCGCTCGAGCTCGCCTGGACCTCAATAATCGCTATCACGCTACTCACGAAGAGACTCTTGATATCAACCACCTGGTACGCATGCGTGGAACCTCTACGCGCGCGCAGCTCACCGAGTCTGGCGTCCTTAACGAGGCAGCTAAGAAGACGCTTCGCGCAACCATCGATCTTGTCCGCGGTGCAAAGGATGCCCAGGGCAACGAGATTGAAACGGTCATGATTCTTGGTGACGACGTTGTCAACAAGACCATGCCTGTTATTCTCTGCGATGAAGACGATGTTGCTGGTAACCACGGAGCTACCATCGGATCCGTCTCCCCTGAGCAGCTTGATTACCTTGCGGCTCGAGGACTTTCTCGCCAGGATGCTGAGCAGCTATTTATACGCGCCCTCTTTGAAGACGCCATCATCAATGCGCCTGAGGAAATTTCTCACCGCGTGGCTGTTGAGCGTTGCGAGGCTGAGCTGGGCGCAGAAATTGCTCACGACTATGACGAAGCTGCAGCTAGTGACAACTCCGATTCCAGCAAAGGTGGTGTCGCGTAATGACCGACGCAGAAGTTGCTCAGATTACCGATAACCCTTACAAGGCAGATTTTCCGCTGCTAGCAGCAAATCCCGAGGTAGCTTACTTGGACAGCGCTGCTACTTCTCAGCGCCCACGCGCGGTTATTGAGGCGCAGTCTGGCTTCTACGAGACCATGAACGCAAACGCTCTGCGCGGACTGTATCGTTGGAGCGTGGAAGCAACCGCAGCTATCGAGGGAGCTCGCGCTTCGATTGCAAAGTTCATTGGCGCTGTCGATAAAAACGGCAAGCCAGAAAGCCAGCAGATTATCTTTACGCGTAACACTTCTGAGGCGCTCAATCTGGTTGCTTCAAGCCTTGGTCGTTATGCGCTCAAGCCAGGCGATGACGTGGTCATTTCCATTATGGAGCACCACTCCAATATCATCCCTTGGCAGCAGATTTGTAAAGCTACCGGCGCTAACCTGGTGTACCTACGCATGAATTCGCAGTACCAGATTACGCCAGAAGAGATCGCGTCAAAGATCACCGAGCGTGCCAAAATTGTGTCTGTCACACACGTCTCCAACGTGCTGGGCACCCGCAATGACATCAAGGCTATTGCCAAGCGCGCACACACTATGGGCGCCTACATGGTTGTTGACGCCGCTCAATCCGCACCTCACATCCCTATTGACGTGCATGATCTTGACTGCGACCTGTTGGCTTTCTCGGCACACAAGATGTGTGGACCTATGGGCATTGGCGTGCTCTGGGGCCGCTCCGAGCTGCTCGATGCCATGCCACCGTTCCTTACCGGCGGCGAGATGATTGATTCCGTCACCGAAACCAGCGCCGTTTGGGCTCCTGTTCCCGAGAAGTTTGAGGCAGGCACGCAGGACGCCGCAGGTATCTATGCTACCGGCGCCGCTGTCGAATACCTCAACGGCCTGGACATGGCAAAGATCGAGAAGCGAGAAGAACTTCTCGCCAGATACTTGGTGCAGCAGCTGTGTACGCTGGACTTTGTTGACATCGTTGGCTCTAAGCTGGGACAAAACCACGTGGGCGCTGTGGCGTTTAACGTGCGCGGCGTTCATCCACACGACGTCTCGAGCATCCTAGACATGAATAACGTTTGCATTCGCGCTGGTCATCACTGCGCCGAGCCGCTTCTGATTGAGCTGCACGAGTCCAGTACCTGCCGCGCATCTGTTGCGTTCTACAACGATAAACACGATATTGACCAGCTTATCGAGGGTCTTAACCAGGTGTGGAAGATCTTTGGCAGCGCGGTCAGCAACAAATAAACAAGGAGTTGAAATAAGTGGCAGCAAACGACCTGTATAACGCTGAGTTTATGGACCACGTTTCTCACCCCGATTACAAATACCAGATGGATAATCCAACTGTCTCCCACGAGGGCGTTAACCCTTCTTGTGGCGATGAGCTCACGTTTTCCGTGCGTATTGAGGATGGAAAGATTGCCGAGGCTGCTTTTGTGGGCAGCGGATGTGCGATTTCTCAGGCTTCGGCCGATATTATGAGCGACCTGATGATTGACCGCACTCCAGAAGAGGCCATTGAGCTCTGTAAACTCTTTGGACGCATGATTCGCGGAGAAGAGACTGACGAGGCAGTGCTTGACCAGCTGGAAGACGCCAACATTCTGCACGACATCGCACACATGCCTGCGCGCGTTAAGTGCGCCGAGCTGGCATGGCATACACTTGAGGAAATGCTCGAGGCTCACAACAGCGGTTCTTCTGCAGCCGGCGCATCTACCACCGAGGATGACGCCGAGAGCGAGCGTGCCGAGGACGGTGCCGATAGCGAGCGTGCCAAGGACGGCGAGTAGCCGTGGCTGGAATGTTCTCTACAAAGGGAATGTACGCACTCCGCGCAATGGCTGACCTGGCCGTTCACGATGGCTGGGTCTCGCTGGGCGACGTTTCCGAGCGCCAGAACATCTCGCGCAAGTACCTTGAGCAGGTCATTGCCTTGATGCACAAGGCTGGATACGTCGAGAGTCTGCGCGGAAAGGGCGGCGGCTATCGCCTCACGCGCAAGCCCGAGGACTACACGCTGGGTGAGATTCTTCGTGCAGCCGAAGGCAATCTTGCTCCCGCTAGCTGCCTGAACTGCACAAACACCACCCTCTGTCCCCAGATGGAGTCCTGCACCACCATCAACATTTGGCGCGACCTTGGCCGCATGACCTCCAGTTTCCTGGACAGCAAGACGCTCGCGGACATCGCCCGCAACGAAGGCAACATGCACGTCTCCCCCGCCGACAACCCTACCGCTGAGTAAGCGTTTAAGCTGCGGTTTTATTGTCGTGTGCGGTGAGACTTTCATGGCAAGAGGGCTCTGGAGTGCACCGGGTTTCTCGCGAGAAGAGCGCACCGGGAGTGTGCCGAGTGTGCACTGGATGTGTGCCGAGTGCGAGCCTGATTTCTGCAAAGAATCTGTAAATTTTGCCTTAAAACACCAAAGAATCTGTGGATTTGCCTGATTTCATTAAAGAATCTGTGTCAGATTTACAGATTCTTTGTACTTTTCAGGCAACTTAAAAGGGTCACAGGCTCGCTTGTCCTGAATTTAGCAGAGCTTTTCTAGTTCACTCCACAATTTGATTCTTTTAGCTCTTTCCATTTTTCTGCGATCAGACGATGTATGTCTTCTTGGTATTTCAAGCTGATTTCTAATTGAGTTAAACATGTTATCCATAAAAACGATGTCATCATACTCAGCTTTTCCAATAACAAATTCCATTATTCCAGCTGAAACGAGTTCATTATTACGCCGATAGTCGCGCGTTGAAACCTCTGCTAATTCATGTACGGCCCCATTGTATTCAATGGCTGCTTGTCTATTTGTGTCTGCATTGTAGTTACCCTTTGAAAGCAATAGATCGATAGCCCTTGTTTTCTCTGTAAGTACTCTGCTCTTTAATTGCTGAATCCTTACTTCCTTATTTAGCTCAACCTTAGGAATTGCATAACCACCTGCGGACACAGGTAGCGAAGCGCGAAGAGCAAGTTTGACTTCCATTGGAGAAGCAGCATTATCAAAAGAATACGATGATGCTAATCTTGCATTTCTTATTCCGTTACATCTAGAAACTGAGGATAAATAACGCTCAAAGTCTACCTTTTGAAAAACTGGATCATACCAATTAGATCTCAATTCAGAGGTAGATGGGTCGATAACATACCTACCTTGGAATTCTGAAATTAGCATCACTGTTTCTAGTAATGTTTGTTCTTGGGCCATTTCAATCATGAGTTCAAAAGGTGACGCCACTTTAATTAGTGATTTCCCAAGAATTAGCTCCATACTTGGTGTTTGCGCAAAATGAGACGAAGTGTGAAATTTTATTCTGTTCGATTGATAGGTATTTTTCTTCTCGTCAACTACCAACTCAATTGGCTCAGTCAGCATTATTCCTAAGCTAGAAAATACCTTCCCCTTGATTTGATCAAGCTCTAAAGTTAAAAACTCTGTATGAATTCCGGTACTCGAAGAGTCATGGTGGATCAATCCGTGACCCTTAATTCTCATAGCACGGAATAATTGTAGAGCGGTTGTATGTGATAGATAAAATTCCATGAATACATAGTATTTTCTTAAGAAAAACTTGCAACTAATGTCGCCGATTGTAGATAAGTGACATTTCTTGTAAAACTGCAGGTCAGGCAAACCTGTCAGAAAATCATTGCCACTAAATGTCCAGCTAGCGGCGTTAGACCTTCCCTGCGACGTATTCTCGGTCAAATTCCGGTCAAATTCAATTTGCGTCAAATTCGCAATTTTCATTTCTGCTGTAAGAATTTACTGAGGCGAGAAGACTAATCTTCCTTGCACAAAAGTTGCCTAAAAAGTTCAAAGAATCTGTAAAACGGCCACAGAATCTTTGGCAAAATCAGGCAAATCCACAGATTCTTTGCCAAGTTTAGGCAAAATATACCGAATCTTTTCACTTTTCAGGCGCGCATTACCCAGCGCTTCAAGAGTGTCTTGTGCGCCTACCGCACACCCACATTTCGCGAGAAGGACGTGCTGGGTGCATGTCTTTCGCACATGCCAGCCCAAACAAAAAACGGACCTGGAGAAAATCCAGGTCCGTCGCTTTAACTAGCTGCGAGCGTGCGTCGCATCATCGCATCAACGTGCCAACGCCCGCGCGCCCAGCGTATGCTGCAGGTTAGTTCCAAGCCTTACCGTCGGAACCAAACTCGCGGATGAGCTCCTTGGTGCGCTCGACAATTGCCTCGCGACCAGGCTTCAGAAGCTTACGAGGATCGTAGCCCTTGCCGTTGTCAACAAGGCCAGCCTCAACGTACTTCTTGGTTGCCTCAGCAAAGACAAGCTGAAGATCGGTGTTGACATTGATCTTGGAAATGCCCATAGAGATAGCCTTCTGAACCTGCTCTACAGGAATGCCGGTGCCACCGTGAAGAACAAGTGGAAGATCGCCAACGCGCTCCTTGATAGCCTTGAGCTGGTCGAAGGAGAGGCCCTCCCAGTTAGCTGGATAGATAC
>JABZHP010000042.1 GCA_015258785.1 Atopobium sp. | reverse complement strand
CTTATGACCAGCTCCCTGTTATGCTTCCAGATAATCTTGATTTGGCGGCAGGAGACACTCTTGCTGAGTGCAAGGAGTTTGTAGAGACCACCTGTCCTAAGTGCGGAAAGCCTGCAAAGCGCATCACTGACACCATGGACACCTTTACCTGTTCCAGCTGGTACTATCTGCGCTACTGCGATCCACACAACACCGAACTTCCTTTCTCCAAAGAGTCTGTGGACCGTTGGATGCCGGTGGATAACTACATTGGTGGCATTGAGCACGCAATTCTGCACCTTTTGTATTCTCGCTTCTTTACTAAGGTCCTTCGAGACCTGGGCATGATTGATATTGACGAGCCATTTAAAAACCTGATGACCCAGGGCATGGTCAAGGATGAGCACGGCGACACCATGTCAAAGTCAAAGGGTAACGTGGTTCCTCCAAGCTCTGTCATTGAGCCTTATGGTGCAGATACGATGCGCCTTGCCATTCTCTTTGTTGCTCCACCAGAGAAGGATTTTGACTGGGACGAGAAGGTCGTTGCAGGTGCAAACCGCTTTATCAAGCGTGCGTGGCGTGTGGTTTGGGAGCTTTCTCGCACCGCTGATGCTTCTGCCGTACTCGACCACACAGCTTTGGATGCAAAGTCGCTTGAGCTCAACCGCGTCCTCAACGCTATGGGAATCCGCTGCACTACCGAGTTTGACAAGGGTCAGTTCAACACTGCTATTTCTGCAGTCATGGAGCTGGTTAATGCGGCAAGCGCCTACATCAATGAGGTTCCTGCAGAGTCCAGAGACGCTGCACTTTGCTACAAGGTTGCAAATGATGTTGTAGCTATGCTGGCGCCAATCATTCCTCACTGGGCTGAGGAGCTCAGCCACGAGGCTCTGGGTAAAGACACACCTGTCTATCATCAGCCTTGGCCAGAGTTTGACCCAGAGCAGGCAAAGAGCAATACCGTTGAAATTGCTGTTCAGCTAAAGGGTAAGGTCCGCGCTCGCATTGAGGTTGCTGCCGATGCTTCTGAGGAAGAGCTCACTGCGGCCGCAACTGAGGCAATTGCCGATCAGCTTGAGGGTAAAGAGATTAGAAAAGTCATTGTTGTTAAGGGCCGACTTGTGAATATCGTTGCCTAACAGCAAAAACACTTGACGAGAAGCCCTTTATCTCGTAAGATATCTCTAAACGTAGTTGTTATTAGTTGGAAGTGGGGTTGAGTTTTGACCCCGCTTCCTTTCTGTATGTAGATGAGGAGGTCAAATGCAAAACGAAGGTGCAACACAGAAAATCTTGTCCGCACTCGAGCAGGCTGCACTCAATCACCACATTGATATTGTTGATGTTGAGATTGTTGGTTCTTCTAAGAATCCTGTGGTCAGAGTAAGAATTGACCATGATGACGAGAAGGCAGAGACCATTTCTCTTGATGAGGTTGCTCAGGAAACATCATGGATCTCAGATACCATCGATGAGCTTGATCCATTCCCAGCATCATTTACCTTGGAGGTTTCTTCTCCAGGAATGGCTCGTCCGCTTCGTCGCGCAAAAGACTTTGAGCGTTTTGCAGGGGAAGAGATTCAGCTTCAGACTACCGCCACAGAGGGACGCCGTAAATTTACCGGCAAACTCTTGGGCATTGCGGGTACAACTATCTCAATCCAGACTGAAGACGAGGTCTGTACTGTTGATTTGTCTGAGTTAAAGAAGTGCGTTATTAAACCAGTTTTTGATTTCTCGGCCTCAGCCAAGAAGTAGATAGAGAGGATTATTCATGGCATCTGAAATGATGGAAGCTTTGATGTTGCTTTGCCAGGAGAAGCACATCGATGAGTTGTATCTTCTGGACCGTTTGGAGCAGTCTCTGGCAAAAAGCTATGCTGACGTCCTCCATCTTGATTTTGGCGCCCGTGTCACCATTGATAGGGCTACTGGTCGTGTCTACGTCTATGAGCTTGTCCCTAAGGGTGAGCCAGATGAGGAGACTGGTGAGTACACCGAGTTTGACGAGGTAGACGTAACTCCTCCAGACACCAGCCGTATTGCTGCACAGCATGCTAAGGCAGAGATTAAGACCCTTGTGCGCAATGCCGCCCGTGCTCAGATTTATGATGAGTTCCGTGGCCGCATTGGTGACATCATCACAGGTACTGTTCTTCAGTCCACTCCTGATTTCACCATCATTAAGATTCGTGAGGGTGTTGAGGCAGAGCTTCCACATTTTGACCAGCGTCGTTTCCCTGATGAGCGCGATGAGCGTCCAGCAGGTGAGCGTTACCTTCACAACCAGCGCATTAAGGCAATTATCGTAGACGTTCGAGATCCTAATGCAACTCAGCCAGCAGTTCGTGGTGAGCGCCAGCGTCCACCAATTGTTGTTTCTCGTACCCACCCAGATCTTATCCGTCGTCTCTTTGAGCTTGAGGTTCCAGAGGTTTATGACGGTGTTGTAAGCATCCGCTCTATTGCTCGTGAGGCTGGCGTCCGTTCCAAGATTGCTGTTTCTTCCGTTGACGAGCGCCTTGATCCAGTTGGTGCTTGCGTTGGTCCTAAGGGCAGCCGTGTTCGCACCGTAGTTTCTGAGCTCCGTGGAGAGCGCGTTGACGTTGTGCCTTGGTTTGACGATGCTGCTCGTTGCGTTGCGTCTGCGCTTTCACCTGCACGCGTTTCTCGCGTTATTGTTGATGGCGCTACGGGACACGCAACCGTTATTGTTCCTGATGATCAGCTGTCTTTGGCTATTGGTAAAGAGGGCCAGAACGCTCGTCTTGCTGCTCGCCTAACTGGTCTTCACATTGACATCAAGAACGAGTCCCTTGCTGCAAGCATTTTGAACAACCTTCCTGAGGTTGTTGAAGAGACTGTTGACGAGGAAGAGATTGCTCATCGTTGCAAGTATGTGAGCCCTAACGGAACCCCTTGCCGCAATATGGCAAGACCTGGTTCTGATTTCTGTGGCATTCATGATGACATGGAGAATGCAGAGATTTCTTCCGATCCAGACTCACTGATCTAGGCAACTACCTGTAACTATCCCGTCAACCGGAAGGTTTTCATATATGGCAAAAATGCGTGTACATGACCTTGCCAAAGAATATGGTATGCAGAGCAAAGAATTGCTCGAGCACCTTGCGGACATGAAGATTCCTGCAAAGTCTGCTTCTTCTACGCTTGAAGATGCATATATCTCTATTGTTCGTAAGAAACTCCAGCCTATTATGGAGGTTCGTGCCGCTGAAATTGCAGCTCAGAAGGCTGCTGAGGAAGAGGCTGCTGCCAAAGAGGCAAAGGCTGCTGCAGAGGCAGCAGAGGCTGAGCGACTTGCTGCAGAGGCAAGGCGTGAGGCTGAGCGTGCTGAAGAAGAGAAGAAGCGCGCAAAAGAGGAGGCTGCTCGCAAGAAAGAAGAGGAGCGCCGCCGCGCTGAGGAGGAGAAGAAGCGTCTTGAGGCTGAAGAGGCCGAGCGTAATCGCGTAAAGGATACCGCTCCTAAGGCTGCTCCTTCTTTCAATAACCTGCTTGATCAGATTGCTCAGCAGGAAGAGGTATTGAAGCAGCAGGCAGCGGAGTCCGCTGCTCAGAAGAAGGCTGAGAAGGGACCTAGAAACCACGCTCGCGCTAATGCAAGCGAGGCAAGTGGTGCTCCTTCTCGTCATAACTTCAAAAATGAGCGCGATGACGCCTCCATGTCTGATGAGCGTCCAAACGGCAAGCGCAAGAAGAATCGTCGCGGTGGAGATGACGGAGAAGACCGTTATAGCCGCATGGCACGTGAGGCTGAGGCTTACAACAGAAGCCGCGTTTTAGATGAGGCTCGCGTTGCTATTGAAGAGGCAAGCCGTGAGTCCACTGGCCGCCGTAAAAAGCGTAAAGAGCGTCGTCAGAAGCAGGCTGCAGAGGCTGCTATGGAGCAGCGTATTGAGGAAGCACTCGCAAACGACCAGGATATTTCCCAGCTTGATACCGTAAAGGTTCCTCAGGGCTCTACTGTCTCTGAACTTGCTGAGCTTCTTGGCGTTCCTGCAAATGACATTATTAAGCGCCTGTTCCTGCTTGGCAATCCTCTGACGCTTACCGAGACCATGTCTGATGAGCTTATTGAGATTGTTGCTGATGACCTTGGCCGCCAGATTAAGATCATGTCCAAGGAGGAGGAGAATTCCTTCACCTTCTACGATGATCCTAAGGACTTGAAGCCACGTCCTCCAGTAGTTACCGTCATGGGTCACGTTGACCACGGTAAGACATCGCTTCTGGACGCAATCCGTCACACTGGCGTTGCAGCTGGCGAGGCTGGTGGTATTACACAGGCAATCGGTGCTTCTCAGGTCACCATTAACGGCCGTGAGATTACCTTCATTGATACCCCAGGTCACGAGACCTTTACCGCAATGCGTGCTCGTGGTGCAAAGGTTACCGATATTGTCATCTTGATTGTTGCTGCAGACGACGGTGTTATGCCTCAGACCATTGAGTCTATCAACCACGCAAAGGCTGCTGGTGTTCCAATTGTTGTTGCAGTCAACAAGATTGATAAGCCAGGCGCAGATCCTACCCGTGTCCGTCAGGAGCTCACCGAGTACGGTGTTATTCCTGAGGAGTGGGGCGGACAGAACATGTTTGTTGACATCTCCGCTAAGCAGAATTTGGGCATCGACGATCTTCTCGAGACCATTCTTTTGCAGGCAGATGTCCTTGAGCTGAAGGCCAATCCAGACACCTTTGCGTCTGGTAACGTTCTTGAGGCTAAGCTTGACCGTGGTCGTGGTTCTGTTGCTACTGTTTTGGTTACACGCGGTACACTCCACATCGGCGATGCTCTTGTTGCTGGTATGGCCTTTGGTCGCGTCCGTGCAATGCTTGATCCTAAGGGCAACGCAGTTACTACCGCAGGTCCTTCTGACGCAGTTGAGATTCTTGGTCTGCAGACCGTTCCTGGCGCAGGCGATGAGTTCCGCGTCTTCCAGGAGGAGCGCGACGCTCGAGAGCTTGCTGATCAGCGCGCCCTTAAGGCTCGTATTGAAGAGCAGAACCGTGTTAAGCACGTTACCCTTGAGAACCTCTTTGACACCATGGCTGACCGTGACGTCAAGGAGCTCAACCTCATCATCAAGGCTGATGTTCAGGGCTCCATCGAGGCTCTCCAGGACTCCCTGGACAAGATGGACCAGTCCGAGGTTCGTATCAGCACCATCCACTCTGCTGTTGGTGGAATCACCGAGACCGACGTTGTTCTCGCCGATGCATCCAACGCAATCATCATTGGCTTTGGCGTCCGTCCAGATGCAAAGGCTAAGCTTGCTGCAGAGCGCGTAGGCGTTGAGATTAGAACCTATAGCGTCATCTACAAGGCAATCGAAGAGATTGATGCTGCTCGTATTGGTATGCTTAAGCCAACTGAGCAGGAAGTTCAGACTGGCGTTGCTGAGGTTCGCGATACCTTCAAGGTTCCTAAGGTTGGTATTGCTGCAGGCTGCATGATTTCTGAGGGCGAGATTTCTCGCGACGATAACATCCGCCTCATTCGTGACGGCTTTGTTGTCTACGACGGAAAGATTGCATCGCTCAGGCGCTTCAAAGACGACGTTAAGAGCGTTAAATCCGGCTATGAATGCGGTATTGGCCTTGAGAACTTCCAGGACATCAAGCCTGGCGACCAGCTTGAGGGCTATCGCATTGAGCAGGTGGCTCGTACCGAGTAAGAAGGGACAGCATGAAACAGAATCAGTTTTCTCGTCGTACTAATGAGATAGCTCGAGAAAAGCTCAGCTGGATCCTTTTGTTTGAAATTTCTGACCCTGATCTCCAGCTTGTGACTGTCACAAGCTGTGAGGTCTCGGTTGATAAGTCCTTTATGCGCGCGTATGTCAGCTGTGAGCCTGATCGCTACGAGAAGGTCCTCGCAGCTCTCAAGCGTGCAAAGGGTAGGATTCGCTCGCTTTTGGGTCATGCGTTGAACTGGCGTGTAACCCCTGAGCTTGATTTCAAAATTGATACCACTACCGATGAGGCTGAGCGTATTGCTCAAGCCCTTGAGGTTGTTCCACCAACGCTTGGTGTTGAGAAAGACGAGTTTGGATACCCTCTAGCTTCTGATGAAGAGAATTCTGACGAGGAGGCGTAAGTAAGTGACGTCACTGAATACAAAAGTCAGTCGTCCAGAGTTTGACGAGGTTATAGCTCTGATTGAGCAGGCCTCGTCAATCGTTGTTTGCGCACATACTTCTCCTGATGGAGATGCGATTGGCTCTGGATTAGCACTTTCTTCCATTATTCAGAGAAGATGGCCTAGCAAAACTGTCACCAATCTTTTGGCAGATGCTGATGGGGAAGTACCACGTATTTACAAGTTTCTTGATGGTACTGAGAGCTTTGTCCCTGCAAATAAGTACGAGGGAACTCCAGATCTTTTTATCTGCGTAGATCTTTCTACTGCAGGTCGTTTGGCTGATGCAGAAACGCTGATGGAGCGCTCTAAGACGGTAGTAGTTCTTGACCATCACCCTTATAACAATGTGTATTGGAATGCAGGACTTGTGCGTCCTGATGCGGCGGCAACTGGCGTCATTATCACCGAGTTTGCCTGTCATTTAGGTGCAGAACTTATTCCCTCAGAGGCACAATGCCTCATGTGTGCGCTGGTAACTGATACTGGCCGTTTCCAGTACCAAAACGCTGACGGCGAGGCTTTTGAGGTAGCAAGTTTGCTGGTGGAAGCAGGTGCTTCTCCATCTCAGATTGCGCTTCATGTCTACCAGAGTGATCGCTTGGCCTATCTTCACCTTGCCGCAAAGGTTATGGGTCGTATTCGCACCTTTGGTGAGGGTCGTGTTGCCTACAGCTACGTTACTGCCGCAGATCTTTCTGCATCAGGTGTTCCTCTAGCAGAGATGGATGGCCTGGTAGATGTTGTGCGCTGTGTTGAGGGAACAGAGATCGCCCTCTTCCTCAAAGAGGTTGACGGCGGAAAAGTTCGTGGCAATCTGCGTTCCAAGTCTCAGCTAGATATTTCTGGCGTAGCTCGTCAAATGGGTGGCGGCGGACACACTGCAGCCGCAGGCTTTACCGCTGAAGGCACCATTGACGATGTGTTTACCCAGATAGTACCTCTGCTCATTGATCTTCTCGCCCTTGACAAGGAGTCATAGGTGAAGCGAGGAGCTAGTGGAATTAACGCACTTATCGCTGTTGACAAGCCGCTTGGGCTGACCAGCCATGACGTGGTTTCTCGCGTTCGCCGTGTATTTGGCGAGAAACGCGTGGGACACGCAGGCACTTTGGATCCTAATGCAAGTGGCGTGCTGGTAGTGGGCATTGGACTTGCTACAAAGCTTTTGGGCCTTCTGACGCTTGACCGAAAAGGGTATGTAGCCGACATTTCGTTTGGTGCTCGTACCTCAACCGATGATGCAGACGGTCAGGTCGTAGCCACTGCTGCTGTTCCAGAAAATCTGTGCGATGAAGAGTTTGCTCGTGCTGCATGCGCAAAGCTGGTGGGTACGGTAGACCAGCTTCCACCTGTAGTTTCTGCAATCTCAGTTGATGGCAAACGCGCTTATCAGCTTGTTCGTGAAGGTAAGACGCCAGAGCTTGCGGCTCGTAGAGTCTCTATTTACGACGCTACGCTTTTGGCAGTGCGCAAACCTTCTACTACGGATGAATCACTGGTATGGACGGTTGCGTTTGACGTTTCAAAAGGCACCTACATTAGAAGTCTTGCTCGAGACCTTGGTCAGTCTCTTGGAACAGAGGCTCATATTAGTGGCCTGAGAAGGACGTTCTCTGGTCCAATCACACTTGGGAGCTGCGCTTTATTAGAAGAGCTTGAACAAAGCCCAGCTCAGGTGCTTGAAGATAAACGCCTCAATCCAACTGAGGTTCTGGGATACCCTGTGCACAGGTTGACTGCAGCAGAATACAAGTGTGTTGAGGTTGGAAAACGTTTTGGTATTCCAGAAGATCTCTCTGAGGTTGCTCATAACTCGCTGGTCAGCCTTGTGTGGAATGATGCTCTTGTGGGAATTTGGACAAGGCAGGGTTCCTGTTTAGTCTGCCAGACTAACTTCTCTCAAGGTATTTTGTGTAAGTAAGGACGCACGTGAACAAGGTAGAACGCATAGCACAATCCGTTTTGTATGGAAGTCATCTGCCAGCTCCGCTTGAGCTTGGTGATGCCGACTTCTATACATTGCGTTCTGACTGCTACAAGCAACCTTGCGTGTGCGTGCTTGGTGTCTTTGACGGACTTCATGAGGGCCACCAAGGGCTTCTCGCTAGCGCAAAAAAGGACGCCGAAGCTCGCAATGTACCACTTGTTGCTGTGACGTTTTTACCAGACCCTGTTGAGGTGCTGTTTGACGGATCTCCTCGGCGATTGCTCTCGGGAGAAGATAGGCTTCGTGCACTTGCTGCATGGGGAGTGGATGGCATTCTGGTGCATCACTTTACCCGCGAGTTTGCGGCATTGAGTGCTACGCAATACGTTGAGGACAAGCTGCTTCCAAGCGTCTCAGCTGTGTCCGTTCATGTGGGTTCTGACTTTGGCCTGGGCGCACAAGGAGCTGAAGGAAGCGCGTTGCTCACCTCGCTTGGGCATAAGCATGGCTTTGAAGTTCATGCCCACGAGCTCTTTTGCTCAGGTGGACAGAAAATTTCTGCAACTCGTATTAGGGACTTGCTTGAGCAGGGTAAAGTTGAGGAAGCGACAAGTCTGTTGGGCCGCTGGCACTTTGTGAGTGGCGTGGTCAAGCATGGTCGTGGTCAGGGCACCGGCTTTGGTTTTCCTACGGCAAACGTCGCGCTTGACCTGCATGATTGCATTCCTCAAGACGGCGTGTATGCGTGCTATGTGGTCCATGGCGCAACAGCTTGGCCTGCTGCGGTTAATGTGGGAAAAGCGCCTTCATTTGAGTCTCAAACAGGACCTTTGCTTGAGGCAAATCTTCTAGGTTTTAGCGGTAACTTATATGATTCAGAGGTTCAGACGGTATTTGTGAAGAGACTGAGGGAATCTAAAAAATTTGATTCGCTGGAAGACCTCAAGCAAGCCGTTCGTGGAAATATAGATTGGGTAGCCCAGAATCTGGGTACGACTTCATATAACTTAGAAAGCGGGGAGGTGGAAGATGATAACTGACGAAGATAAAGAGCGTGTAAGACAGGCAACGGACTTTGTCACGCTTGTGTCAGAGACAGTTGAGCTTAAACCCCGAGGTCAGGACTATTGGGGATGCTGTCCCTTCCACCAAGAAAAAAGCCCCTCATTCAAGATAAACCCCTCCACAGGTCTTTGGCACTGCTTTGGTGCTTGCTCCGAGGGCGGAGACGTCTTCAGTTATGTCATGAAGCGAGAAAACCTGGATTTTCCCGATGCCATTAGATATCTTGCTGATAAAGCAGGCATTACGCTTTCGGAAGAGGCTCATGTTTCTAAAGGACCTCGCAAGAATCGTTTGATTGAGTGCCTTACAGAAGCCGAGAATTACTTCCACTCCATGCTTATGCGTGGAAGGGGAGAAGGTCCTGAAGCAGCTCGTAGTTATCTCTCTGGTCGTGGATTTGGAGCAGCCGTCTGTAAGCGCTGGAAGCTGGGATATGCGCCTGGTAGAGGTGCACTTGTGGCGCACTTGCGCAAATGTGGCTTTACCACGCAAGAGATGATTGCTGCCAACCTTGCCGTTGAGCGTAATGGTCGAATTAGCGATTGGTTCTATGACCGCGTGATGTTCCCAATTCATGATGAACAAGGAAGAACCATTGCTTTTGGTGGCCGAATTACTAAAAAGGTAGAAAATGCTCCCAAGTATCTAAATACCAGGGACACTTCCGTCTTTAATAAAGGCAAGCACCTCTTTGCCTATGACGTGGCAAAAGAGACTATTGCAGCTCAGTCTGAGGCCATTATTTGCGAGGGCTACACTGACGTTATAGCCATGCACGAGGCCGGCTTTACTAACACTGTGGCAGCTCTAGGTACCGCATTCACGTCTGAGCACGTTAAACTCATCGATCGACAGCGTGCTCGCAAAATTATTTGCATGTTTGATGGTGATGCCGCAGGTCAACACGCTGCTGCTCGTGCTATTAAATTTATCGATAAAACAACCGCTGCGTTTCTCTGTGTTGTTTTGCCCAATAATCAGGACCCCATGGAGTTTCTCGCTGAATCAGGTGCAGATAAGCTACGTCCTATCTTAGATACAGCTCGTCCGCTTATGGACTTTGTCTTTGATGCCACAACAGCTCAGTTTGATTTATCTGTACCCGGTGGTCGAGTCAAGGCGCTTGAAGCTTTGGCGTCTCTGTTGGCCCCGCTTAAGACATCGGTGCTGCTGAGCGAGTATGCTCTTCGTGTGTCAGATCTGCTTCATATTGATGTTGAGGAAGCAAAGCGCGCAATTAAAGCCGCACCTATTCAAGATGATACGTTGGATTCGCGTACTTCAAAGGCAGCGCGCAAACAGCCTCAGAAGAGTGCGGCCAACTCTTCGTACAACTCAACTTCCAAGACTTCAACGTATACTGACGGTCCTTCATACGATGATGTCCCACCGTATGATGAGGTTCCATCATATGACGATCCATCTTCGTATGGTGTTCCTGTCGACGCTTATGTATCGCACGGTTCACAGGGGCTTTCCGCAGAAGACCGCAGACAGGTCAACTCAGAACTTGAGCTTTTAAGCGCTATGGCAACAAATCTGTCCTTGGTGCGAGAGTATCAAGATCGTATTGCAGACTTTGTATGGGCTGATGCTCGCCACCAAACTATGG